>JAISQA010000086.1 GCA_031274525.1 Candidatus Margulisiibacteriota bacterium | reverse complement strand
CACAGTATTTTTCATATCCGGGAGGATACGCATAAGGAATGTTTTTTGACAGATGCGCTGGAGATCCATTTTGTGGACATGGTAAAATGGCGGAGTATAATTAAGAAAGATGTAGAGGGAGATCCTTTGCAGCGGTGGCTGGCGTTCTTTGACAAAGGTACACCGGAAAAGACTTTAGAGGAGATAATAAATATGGACAAAGCGATACAGGAAGCGCAGAAAAGGATAACCTATGTGTCCGCTGATGATGAGACGTTGCGCGCTTATCAAATGCGGGAGATGGGCTTGAGCGACTGGAACAGCCGACTCTTTGATGCCAGACAGGAAGGATTGCTTGAAGGCAAGTTAGCTGATGCGCGCAAGATGAAAGCGCTGGGTATATCTCTGGAGCAAATACAGGAAATTACCGGCCTGTCCGCGGCGGAGATCGAAAGACTATAAGCTGCGGCTGTCACAACCCCTCAGTCCCTTTCTCTAATCTCTCCGGAAAACACGCCGTCTCCGGGCCGCACATAGAGCACAAAATATCGATATATTTCGCAGGCATAATCTGGCAAAACGCGGGTATATTTTAGTCAGCGGTTCTGGCCGCGCATTAAGTATAAGGAGGCAGAAATATGCACGATTATAATGATATTGCTCAAACACATTTCCGGCCCCGTACGGTAAGCAACGCCGGGAAAGTCGCTATTCTGCACGCCAATGATCTGGAGATCCATACCCTGCTCGGCCATATTCTGCATAAAAGCTCCTCTCACCCCGCCCTGATTTAGCAGTCTTTAGCAGTTCGGGTTTTTTCAACGTTATAACATTCAGGTCTTGTTCCGCCGCGGGGCGGTCTGCCAAATATTAGCCAGGGGAGGGGCGCTTATGGATCTGCAGTTAAACTTTCTTAATCAGTCAAAAAAACCGTATACTCCGGCCCCGGCCCCGGCTCCGGCTCAGGAGGCCGGGGACGCCGAAACTCCCGCACCGCGCCGTGAGACAGGAGCGCCGCCGCGCCCGGCGCCCAGTCCTGCAGGCGGAGAACAATCCGCCTGGGCTAATCTAGAAACGACCAGCCGGGCGGATTTAAAAATTGACTACAGGGATATCTCGCTGGACAACCTGCTGGACTCGAACAGCATATTCAAATTCCCCCCGTCCAGCGCTGGAGAAAGCACGGTCAACCCTTTAAATCTGCCAGGTCCAGGTTATACCAGTGCGTTCTTCCAGGAATTTAACTTTCAACAAATACCTGCATTGCTCGATAATTTTGGGCTGGAACAGACCACCGCCAATACAGATTTTCTGCAAAATATACTTCAGATCAATCCAAACCGGCAGGCGGTATACGCGCTGCTGGACAATCTGGATTTGCTGCATAAAATGGGTTTTCAGACTCCAGAACAAGTCGTCGAGCTTTATCAGACGGTCAACAAAACCGGACTAGACCCGGCCAAATTATTTTCTCCGTATACCCTGAACACGCTGTCTAAATATAAACTGACCGATCCGCAGGTTCTGTCCAGTATTCCCTCTATATATCTCTGGGAAATAAACTCCTTCACGTCCCGCCGGACTTTTGATACATTCGCCCGGTCCCTGGCAGATACTCGAGACAAAATACAGGGATACGCCTTCCAGAGCTCAGCCGGAGACCGGAAAACCGCCGAAAATGAACTGCTGACCCGTATGATAAAAATTGAGCTCAAGTATGGCTACTCTTTTGCGGATCAGCTCCAATATATAGAGGACAAAATGAATTCCGCAGAACAGCAGGGTTCCCGGCTGGATATACAGGATGTGCTGGACAATTTGGCGCATATCCCTGCGGAATTAATGGAACATTATTTTGATAGTCTCCTCGGCGGAGCCAAAACCATAATCGAACTGCTCTCTCCGGAAGATCAGGCCAGGTACCATGAAAAAATGCGGGGCATAGATCCCGCCATCGCACAGGTTTTCCAGCGGGAAATGGAAGATTATTTTGTCCTAAAGTATTCCAAATGTGTAACGCCCAATGCAGAAAACCTAAAAGAGATGGCTGACTTATTTTTGGCTGTCAGCCTCGACGTACCGGCGGATATAATTAAAAACATAGATTTAAACCAGCCTGACCTTTATATAGAAAACGTTGTCAATCAGAGACTAAACCAGCTCGGTCAAGCCAGCTTCACGGATTTTATAAAAAATTACATGCTAAAAAACCTGAAGGAAGACAGCGTGCAAGACCATCTGCAAAAAGATTATCAAAGGTTTGCGGAAGTGCAGGATTTGATCCGGAAAAACACCGGCCTGCTCCAGGAATTTGCCGTGCCCGGACTCACCCCCGCCAGACGGAGAGAAATAATAGAGAAAATTCAGGAAAATGACGCGTTGATAGAACAAATCATAGCGTCCCGGGCGGAAAGCCGCGATATACAGGGATTGCAAGACGACCGGCGCGCTTTCGAGGAAAGTCTGCGTCAACAGGTCGAGGCCGGCGTTATCAGCGCTTACGAAATGCAGAATACCCTGAACCGGGTCGACAAGATCATCACGGCCGTCCTGCTGCGCGGCAGTCCTGAAATCCAGATCTACTTAAATCAGCAAACGGCAGGCGGGGCCGCGTCCTCCGCCGCGGCCGCGGCGGACAGCGCAAAGTCGCTCCTCGGCAGACTAACCTCTCTGTCTGTGGAAATAACCGGTCTCCTGCAAAACCGCCAGAACCAGGAGCTCAAGACTGAAAAACTGGCGGAAAACCGCCGGGAACTGCGCGCTCTGCATATACCTTATTCGGTGCTCAAGATTATCGCCAAAACTCTGGGCGTCAGAGCCAGTGATCTCGATCCGGCTGTGCTAACCAATCTGGCTGCGGAATTAAAGCACGGCGGCGCGCTCAGACTGCCCAGAAATTCCGGCCGTTAACCCAGCTTCGCCAGCGCTCCGGCCAGCGTCCGGGCGGCGATTAATTCCAGCGCGTATTTTTTGGACAGGGTTTTAAGATTGGCCTGCGGCAGGACAGCCGCCGCAAAGCCCAGCTTTTCGGCTTCGTTCAAACGCTTCTCAATATTGCTGACCGGCCGTAGCTCGCCGCCGAGGCCGATCTCACCCAGCGCACAGATTTTTCTAGCCGGAGCGTTTTCCCGAAAACTCGAAGCGATAGCCAGCGCGATAGCCAGATCCGCGCCGGGGTCGTTGACCCGGACTCCGCCGGCCACATTGAGAAATATATCCTGAGACCCCAGCAGCAGGCCGCATTTTTTTTCCAGCACAGCCAGAATGATCGCGGCGCGGTTGAAGTCCAGCCCGGTGACCGTGCGGCGCGGCATGGACAGCGCGGAAGCCGCGACCAGCGCCTGAATCTCCACCAGAAAAGACCGGCTGCCTTCCAGACAGGCCGTGACCATCGCGCCGGGTATATCCAGCTCGTTTTGAATGAAGAGACTGGAGGCATCGGGCACTTCGATCAGGCCTTCCGCGCGCATGTCAAAAATACCGATCTCATTCGTGGAGCCAAAACGGTTTTTGATGCTCCGCACGATGCGGAAATTCTGCGTGCGTTCGCCTTCGAAATACAGAACAGTGTCGACCATATGCTCCAAAACTTTGGGGCCGGCCAGCGCGCCTTCTTTGGTGACGTGGCCGATAAATACCGCTGCGGAATTATTGTCCTTGAGGAAACGGATCAGCCAGGCCGAAGCTTCGCGCACCTGACCGACCGAGCCGGGCGCGGACGGCAGTTCGGGATGATAAATGGTCTGAATGGAATCAATGATCGTCAGTGCCGGCTGATATTCCTGAATGGCTTTTTCGATCTCGTGAATATTGGTGGCGCACAGGAGGGCAATACTGGCCGAGACCGCGTCCAGTCTTTCCGCGCGCAGCTTGATCTGCCGGGGGGATTCCTCGCCGGAGATGTAGAGAGTTTTGAGGTTTTTATCCGCGAGAGCTTTGGCAATTTGCAGGCTGATAGTTGATTTGCCGATGCCCGGTTCGCCGCCGAGCAGCGTGATAGACCCGGCGCAAAAACCGCCGCCCAGCACGCGGTCAAACTCCTGCAGTCCGGTGGCCAGCCGGAGCTCCTCACCGCTGGCAACGGCATCCAGCGTGATGATCCGGTTATTATTGGCCGTGGTCTGGACAAAAGTCCGGGGAACCGCCGTGCTCTCCCCGGCAAAAGTATTCCAGCCGCCGCAATCCGGACATTTGCCCAGCCAGTTGTAGGACTCATAGCCGCAGGCCTGACAAACATATTTTAGTTTAGTTTTGGTCATACACAATCCCTCCGCTGCCTGCTCCTGAGAACCCCGGACAATGACAGCATCTCCCCTCTAAATCGGGGAGAAAATATATGTTATTATACACTGGTTTTACTCTCCTCTTGAGAGGGGAGTGATCTACCCGCGCCAAGCCGGGGACAGAGGGGTCAGCGATGCATCCGGTATTTTTAGATCTGGGATTTGTGCAGATACGCTATTACGGCCTGATGTATGCCATGGCTTTATTGGCCGGGATCAAGCTGATCTTGAGCGAGCTGCGGCGCCGCGGCGTGCAATACGTCGAGGATCAGATCCTGAATATCATCATCACGGCTTTTCTGGGCGCACTCCTTTTTGCCAGAATATATTATGTGGTTTTTAATTTTGCCGCCTATCAGGATAATCTATGGGAGATCCTGGCGGTCTGGCACGGCGGTCTGGCCATACACGGCGGGATACTCGGCGGCGTACTATGCGGTTATTGGGCCTGCCGGCATTATAAAATAGAACCCTGGCTGTTTGCCGATGTCTGCGCTCCGGCTGTTCTGCTGGGTCAGGCGCTCGGCCGCTTCGGTAATCTCATGAACGGCGATGCGCACGGTCTGCCGACCGATCTGCCCTGGGGTCTGGTTTTCGCGCCGGGCACGCCGGCCGGTATAGAGTTTCCCGGCGTCCCCCTGCATCCCACGATGCTCTACGAAATGCTGCTCAACTTGCTTTTTTGCGGCCTATTATATAGACTGCAAAAGACCCGGCGCCGCAACGGTTTTGTTTTTTGCCTGTACCTGATCTTTTATTCTATAGCGCGGTTTATCGTGTCTTTTTGGCGGGCGGACGATTTTTATTTGCTGGGGTTCAATCTGCCGCAGCTGGTCAGCATTGGGTTGATCGCAGTGAGTTTGTATTTTATGCTAGGGTACAGATTATATGACAATGACAAAGCTTAAACTGGACATTCAGAAATTAGACCCGGCCGAGCTGAAAAAACCGCCGGCGCCGGGACAAAAACTTTTGTTCGGCCAAGAATTTTCCGACCGCATGTTCATTATGAAATACACGCCCCGGCAGGGCTGGCATGACGCCCGGATATGCAAATACGGCGATCTCACGCTGTCCCCGGCGGCGCTGGTGCTGCATTATGCCCCGGAAGTTTTCGAGGGACTCAAGGCCTACCGCCAGCCGGACGGCGGCGTGGCGGTGTTCCGGCCGCGGGATAATTTTCTGCGGATGAACGTTTCGGCCGAGCGCGTCTGTCTGCCGCAGCTGAATGTCGATGACGCGGTTTACGCGCTCACCGAGCTGCTGAAGCTGGAACAAAACTGGGTGCCCGCGGACGAGGGCTCTTCTTTATATATCCGCCCGACAATGATCGGGATTGATCCTTACGTCGGCTTGAAAGCTCCGGAAGAAATACTGTTTTATATTATTCTCTCCCCGGTCGGCGCTTATTATGAGCACGGATTTGAACCGGTGTCGATCCTGGTCGAGGATGAATACGTGCGGGCGGTGCGCGGCGGACTGGGCGCGGCGAAAACCGGCGCCAATTATTCCGCGTCTATTCTGGCCGGCCAGCTGGCCAAAAAAAAGGGTTTCGATCAGGTGCTCTGGCTGGACGGTGTGGAGCGGAAATATGTCGAAGAAGTCGGCTCGATGAATATTTTCTTTGTCTATGGCGAGCAAATCGTAACCTCGGCGCTCAACGGCTCTATTCTGCCCGGTATTACGCGCAATTCGGTTTTGCAGCTGGCCAAACACTGGGGTCTGGCCACGCGGGAAACCCGGCTGGACATCGCGCAAATCACCGCGGACATCACCGCGGGCCGGATCACCGAAGTATTCGGCTCCGGCACGGCAGCGATCATTTCGCCGGTCGGCGCCCTGTATCAGGCGGACAAAGCATATATTGTCGGCGGCAACAAAAACAAAGCGGGAAAAATTACGCAGAAATTATATGACAATCTGACCGGTATTCAATACGGCCGGATCCCCGATCCTTTCGGCTGGCTGCTAAAACTGTAGCGGCCGACCTACCCTCTGGATTTTTTAAGCGGCTGCTGAAAAGCCCGGTTGACACCATAGGCGACAATCAGTTTTTCCGCAGCTTTTTTTGAGATGCATATTTCCTTTAGTTTTAGTTTGCCCATAACCCCTCCATGCCGACATAGCTAAGTATAGTATACCCATCTGGAACGTAAATATACTACCGGAGTAAATTTAAATTAGAGCCTGTAAAATTAACAGTTATGCCCCGCCGCGCGCCGGATTTTTGTTGCGAAGCAGCTCCCTGTATTCGGCCAAAGCGGAGGGATTAGTATAAAGCAAATACAGGGCGGCCAGCTGTCTTTTGGCCAGCTCCTGCCCTTCCGCCAGCAAAGGATTAGCGGGATAGCTGATATCCCAGAAGGCGGCCAGCCGGTCTGGCAGCGGGCCGTGGAGCTTCTGATCCAGATATTCCAGCTCCGGCACGGGCAGATAATAACCGGACCCGTCCGCTCTAAAATAGGCTCTGTACATCTCTTCTATCTTGCCGCGCACATCGGTCTGCCGGCCTCTGGCCGCGAAATCGGTCTGTTCGATAAAATAGTTTAAGCGGGCATAGCCCCAGCCTTTCTGCAACCCCCGCTGCAGCTCCAGTCTGCCGAGGTCAAAATAAAACCGCTGGATAAAATTGTTCACATCCTCCCTTAGCCGGGCTTTGCCGCTTGCTTTCAGCTGTTCAAACAGCTCCTGCGCCCGCTCCTCCTGTAATTCTTTGTAATATTCTTTGAAGTCCTTGCGGACACTCAAGAGATTGTCTCTCTGCGCCGCATCCGGCGCCGCGTGCAGCAGCGCGGCAAAATGCTGATTAAAAAGCTGTTCATTCAGCGGCGCCCATCTGGGGATAACTTTTCCGGCGCCGACAGTTTCGAAGAAGACCTCCAGCAAAGACCGGCCGGTTCCCGCGCCGCTTTTCTGCTCCAGCTTCAGCTCCGCAAAAGTTTGCAGCAAATCCGCTCCAGAGTAAACGTTTTCGTAGAAAATAACTTCTCCGGGCAGAAATCCGTCCCGTATTCTAATAAGCGGCTCTTGCAGTTTGAAGAAACGCATCAGGGCAAACAGAAAAGCTTTCGCCGGCTTGTTCGGTTCGGCGAGACCGCCCGGCTCTTTGCCCAGCGAAAGATAGCTGACTTTTTCTATTTCTGCCGGAGGGTTGTTAAGATAATTTATTAACTGCTTTTCCTGTTTCAGGAGCTTCTCGTTATTTTTTCTAAGCTCTGTATTCACAGACTGCGCGGACAAAAGGTTATATACCCACAGCGCTTTTTGCAGTTTGGCGGTCTGATGCTTAAACTGATAATTCCGGGCCAGACCGCCGATGATCCTGGCCATAGTTTTTATACCGTTGATCCGGGGTTTGAGCCGGCAGTAACCCTTGCGTTTTATTCTGGGTTCTTCGAATAATAGAGCATAAGCTTCGGGAATACCCAGATTATGCAGCATAGCCGAGACATTTTCTTCATGGTAAATATATCTGGTGGTTTCGGTGGTTATGTTGCCGGTAATGGCAGCCAATGCGCGCAGGCCTTTCTGCACAGCCAGACTCTTACCCAGCTCGGTCAGCAGGGGCACCACCGCCTGTTCAGCGCAGCCGGGCTGCTTATTACTAATTATTTTACAGAGCATACATCTATTACCGCCTATTTTGTCCTGGCCTGAATCCGGCGTCAATTTATCGTAATTTACCCCGATTTATTGCAAAAAAATAGGCTAAACCCGCGGCGCAAAAAACAGCTTGCTTTTTACTTTTTCACTGTGCTAGAGTACAACAACTTTTTTCTAAAAAGGCGGGTAACACCGCCGATTTTATTTGCGGGGTGCAGGATGGTCAGTTATGGTTATTTTGATGATAAACACAAGGAATATGTGATCACCGATCCGAAGACCCCGATAAAATGGATCAATTATATCGGCACGCTCAATTTCGGCGGTTTTATCGACCAGACCGGCGGCGCGCTGCTGTGCAAGGGCGATCCGGCGCTGAACCGCATCAGCAAATATATTCCCCAGATGCCGGCCTCGGAATTCAAAGGCACCACTTTATATGTGCGCTATAAAACTAAGTACGGTTACAAGATTTTTTCGCCTTTTTTCGTGCCGACGCTGGACAAATACGATCTGTACGAATGTCATGTCGGCCTGAGTTATCAGAGGATTATTTCGGAATTTTACGGCATCCGCACAGAAGCGACTATTTTCGTGCCGGCCGGCGAGGCTGTGGAGCTGCGCGACATCAAGATCACCAACAAATCCGGCGCGGCGCTGGACATCGATGTGATCCCGGTCGTGGAGTACACGCATTTTGATGCGCTGAAACAACTGACCAACGCCGACTGGGTGCCGCAGACCATGACCAGCGAGGCCGGAGACTGCGGCGACGGTTTTAAGATTTTGAGCCAGTACGCTTTTATGAAACGCGACAATGCCGTGAATTATTTTACTTCCAATCAGCCCGTCTCTTCCTTTGAATCAGACCGCAAAAAATTTCTGGGCGATTATGAATACGGCACCTGGGCCAATCCGCTGTCCCTGCAGAATACAGAGTTGTCCAATTCTGAGACCCGGCGCGGCAACACCATCGGCGCGCTGCTGCATCATCTGGGCACAGTCCAGCCGGGCGAGACCAGACGGCTGATCGTGCAGCTGGGTCAGGCGGAGTCCTGGACGGAGGGCGTCGCGCCGCTGGACAACGCCCTGCCGCTGATCAAAAAATACCGGGACGAGCGGCAGGCGGACGCGGCTTTTCAGGCGCTGGCGGAGTCCTGGGACAAATACCTGTCCGTGATGCAGATCGAGACGCCGGACGCCAGCTTCAACTCGATGCTCAATGTGCACAATCCGCGCCAGTGTCAGGTAACCAAAAACTGGTCGCGCGATCTATCCTACAATCAGCTGGGGTTTGGCGGCCGCGGCATCGGCTACCGCGACTCCTCGCAGGACGTGCTGGGCGTGATGCCCAATATGCCGGAGGAAGCGCTGGCGCTGGTCAAAAAAATCCTCAGCGTGCAAAAAGCCGACGGCTCGGCTATGCATCAATTCTACGCCTCGACGCTGGAAGCCAATGAAGGCGACAGCCGCGAGGACAAGGACGGGCATCACTGGTATTCCGACGATCATTTGTGGCCGATCCTCTCGGTGGCTTTTTATATCAAAGAGACCGGCCATACCGGCGTGCTGGAGGAACAAATCCCGTTCTATGCCAAAGACCGGCCGCTGGAGGAGAGAAAGACCGGCACGGTGTTCGAACATTTACAGCGGGCTATCGAGTTTACGCGCGCGCATACCGGCCGGCACGGGCTGCCGCTGCTGGGTTTTGCCGACTGGAATGACACGGTTAATCTCAAAGGCAACGCGGAGTCGGTATTCACCTGCTGTCTGTACGGCCGCGCGCTGCTGGAAATGCTTGAGCTGTGCGAATTTCTTGGCCAGACCGAGCTGGTTAAGAAATATAGAAGCTATTACGCGGAAATGCGCGCGGCTTTTAACCAGTGCGCCTGGGACGGCGAATGGTTCGTGCGCTGGTTCGAAGACAGCGGCGCGCCGCTGGGCTCGCATACGAATGAAGGCAGCAAATTATTCGTCAATGCACAGTCCTGGGCGGTGCTTTCCGGTTTTGCCACGCCCCGGCAGGCCCAGACCGCTCTGGAATCCCTGCGCAAACATCTCAACACCAAGTACGGCATTAAGATCAGCTGGCCGTCCTACAACGGCTTTGACTGGCGCAAAGGCGGCGTGACAACGTATCCGCCCGGCGCCAAAGAAAACGGCGGTATTTTTCTGCACACCAATCCCTGGGTGATGCTGGCCGAGACGATACTGGGGCACGGCGATCGGGCTTTTGAGTATTATCAGCAGGTCAACCCCGCGGCCAAGAACGACATCATCGAAATCTTTGAATCCGCGCCTTACAATTATCCGCAGAATATTCTGGGCGACGATCATCCGCAGTTCGGTCTCGGCCGCAACGGCTGGCTGTCCGGGACGGCGTCCTGGATGTACACGGTCAGCACAAAATACATTCTTGGCATAAATCCGGTGTACAGCGGCCTGCTGCTCAATCCGTGTATTCCCGGAGACTGGCCGGAGTTCAGGGTCAGGAGAGTTTTCCGCGGCGTGACCTATGACATCACCGTGAAAAATCCGGAAAAAGTCAGCAAAGGCGTAAAACAAATTCTGGTGGACGGGCAAAAAATCGCCGGCAATATCATCCCGGCGCAGAAAAAAGACGTGAAAGTGGAAGTGCTGCTGGGCAAAGACGGTCTGGTGGACAATCTCTCCGCCCGGTATCTCGATCAGGAGATAACAGCCTAGAGCCGGGATTATCCGGCCGGGCTAAGCGGCGGGAGCGCTGTCGCCGGCCTGGTGGTCATGTTTGGTCACGAATTTTTGAATGTCCTCGATCGCCTCGACGATTTTTTTGGCCTTAGCCAGGCCAAAAGAAAAAGGGAAACGGTCTTTTTCATCATTTTTGAGCACCAGCATCGGCTTCCCCATATATTCAGATTCTTCTATTATCACGGGCATACCTCCCTGCCTTTACGATTAATTATATATTAAAGGAAACCCCGGCAAAAGTCCAGTTTAGACAATTCTTTTGTATCCCCGGCGGTCTGTAATCGCTGTCGGTCGTCGCGCACCAGGTATGCCGCGCTCGGTCGCCACAAAAGCCCTGTATATCCGGGTATACATCTCAATAACGGGACTGTAAAATTACCTGTGTAAACATGCTGTTTAACAGGCCAATTATTACGGAGAGGACAATTTAGAGCCAGGTAGAACAGCGCAAAAGCGGCGTTCCCTCCAGCAGAACAGCTGGTAAGCATAAAGCCCGGTACGCTGGCGTGAATACCGCAAATAAACAGTATCCGCCAGAGCGTTGCGCCGCAGAAATATGAACACATCTATTCGTTTACACAGGCAACTTTACAGCCCCGTTCATTACGCCTCGACAGTTCGGCATCCCGGCTTGCCCCGGCTTCGCTCGGTGCGCACGCGCCGGAGTGGCCGTGCCCTCAATTACAGTCTTTCTATCTCCGCCACGGACAGACCGGTGTATTCGCCGATCTGTGTCACGGGCATACCAGCTTTTTTCATTTTCTGCGCGCTGGTTTTGATGGCTTCCTGACGGCCTTTTTCTAAGCCTTTTTGCTCGCCTTCGTTTAGTCCTTCTTGCTTGCCTTCAAGCAATCCTTCCCGTCTGGCATCGCCCAGCCGGCTGTTCCAGTCGCTCAACCCTATTTCACGCATTTCATAGGCGTGCAAAAAAGCTTCGTCATCATTAGAGACATAGGCTATCTTCCTCTGCGCTTCCTGTATCGCCTTATCCATACTCATTATCTCCTTTAAAGTCTTCTCCGGCGTACCTTTGTCAAAGAACGCCAGCCACCT
>JAISQA010000018.1 GCA_031274525.1 Candidatus Margulisiibacteriota bacterium | reverse complement strand
TTTTGGCTCGAACTTAACACCCTTGGCTTGTCGCCTGCGGGTACTTCCTCGCGTGCAATGAAATGCACGCTCGGTCGCAAGCACAAAGTGCGACGTTAAGTGAGAGGCCACGGCGCGCGGAGGCAAGGATATTTGTCCTGCCGTTACCGCTCACGTCCCGTGCGCTCTGTACTCCTTACTGCCCCCGAACGGACTCCCCGCATCCGTGCCGTGCCGGCTCGTGTCATTACAGCCGCTGCCGTACTGCACCAGCCCTTTCGTCGCGGCCCGCAGATTGGTGAGCTGCGCGGCTTCCATTCTCTGACCGGCACCCACAGCCGCAGGCACAGCATTCGCTGTCACCTGACGGGCATTTCTTTGAGCCAGGAGATTGGCACGGGTCTCGTTATAATCGCTGGCTTTAGCTTCTTTGCCGGATAGTTTTTTGGCGGCTGTGCTTTTTACCCCGCCGTCGCTGGTATATGTATAGGCATTTGTCATAGGCCCCCCTTTTGACTTATTTAATAAATAAGCCGTTGTTTTGTTTTTGCCGGCACGCTGTCTTCAGGTCAAACATCTTTCCGCCCTTATTCTAGAATTAGTCTAATAAAATCTACTGACACTGCCCTAAAATTTCCCTGATTTTTTCTACGCCGATTGGTTACATACATGCAACTAGTTACACACATGTAACCACGATACAAAAGGTTATGAGTAAAATTAACATTACACCTATGAAATCTAAAATACCGAATATCGGCCGCAGAATAAAGCAATTGCGCAAAGAACGCGGCCTGACCCGCGAAAAACTGGCTTTTGAGAATGGCCTGTCCAAGCCGACGATTACCCGCATAGAGCGCAACGAATTTGACCCCAAGCTGTCCACACTGCTCAAGATCGCCCGCGGCTTAGATCTGAAAGTCGCCGAGCTGCTGTCCGGCCTGGATTGATCCGGCTTTGGACGCCGGAAGCCGCCTACTGCTGTGCTGGCCAAACTGGCTGTTTAGATAAATGCTCCGTAATTGCGCCGTCCGTCTATAACACGATAAACAAATACTGTCTTTTGCTGGAGTTTGTAAAACAGCAGATATTCATATTCCAGCAAGGCTACTCTGTAGCCTTCCGCAGCCAGCTGTTTATCTTTAGAGATCCGGGCGAATTGAGGATACAAAGCCAGCCGCCCCAAAGTCTGTTCCAGAGAGTCCAGAAAGGCCGCTGCAGACTGCAAATTTCTGGCCAAAAAATACTCGACAACCGCGTCAATATCTTTCTGCGCCGAGAATAATAATTCTATTCTATATTTCCTGGCCATTTTTTAATTTAGCGCGCATCTTTTGCAGAAAATCCTTATGCTCCACCGTCGGTGCGCCGGATTTGTACTCTTTCTCCGCTTCCGCCAGCTTTCTATAAACTTCCTGCTGAAATATAGCGCGCTCAAAGGTCTCAATGCTCATAATGACCAGATCACTGTAACCGTTTTTGGTCAGAATTACCGGCTCGTCCAGTTGATGACAGTAGGCAGAAATCTCCCCGGTCTTTTTAAGGTCTGTTATAGGTCTTATTTTGGGCAATGTGTTCAACATAATCAGGCTCCACAATGTTTAAGTTTTACACCTTTATTATATCCTTATTTTGTACAACAAGCAACCGCAGACCTACTGCATATAAAAGAAAATAGTCGTCAGGCGCTCGACCATCAGGCTGATAATCCAGACTATGCGCTCCAGCAGCAGCGGGATCATCAGCATAAAAATAAACATGCCCAGCGCCGGCTTCATCTGAAAACCCAGCTGGAAAACATTGACCTGCGGGGCCACGCGGGAGACCAGACCGAAAGCAAAATCCAGCAGGAAAATCACCAGCAGGATCGGCGCCGCCAGCTGCACGGCAATGGCAAAAATATCCCCCGCGGAACCGGCCAGCTCCAGCGCCGCCCCGGAAAAATTCCAGGTCCGCAGCAAAGGCAGTGCGTCATAGCTCTTGTACAGCGCGGTCAAAATAAAATGCGGGCCGTCCACGGACAGAAAAATTATAATCACGATCCAGCGCAGCAGCCGGGCCGTCACGACGGTCTGCCGGCCGGTCGAGGGATCCAGCATGCTGGCCACGGAAAGCCCCATCTGGGCGCCCATCATATCGCCGGCCGCCTCGATACCGCTGAAAATAATTTTGGTCACCGTGCCCAGCAGATAACCGATCAAAAATTCCTGACCGACCGAGAGCATAAAAACAAACATGTCGTCCGGCAGGCTGGCTTCCGGAAAAGGCACGACAAACCACAGCAGAAAAGTCACGCTGAACATCAGGGCGGCGCGGAAAGTGCGGGAAATGGTGGCGTCGCTGAAAAGCGGCGCGGTGATAAAGATGCCGGCCACTCTGGCGATAATCAGCAGAAAAATCTCCAGCTGAACAACACTGACAGCCATCAGCTTCAGCGGAGGGTGGGGATCATGACCCAGAGTTTTTCACAAAAAGCGATCAGCTGGGAAGCCATCCAGGTCATCGTGACCATCAGCATCAGCATCACAATGATCATCTTGGGCACAAAAGTCAGCGTCTGCTCCTGAATCTGGGTCAGCGCCTGAAAAAGCGAGATCATAAAGCCGATCAAAAGCCCCAGACCGATCGACGGCAGCGACAGCATCAGGATCAGCATAATGCCGTCGTTCATTAAACTGCTGAGCGTGTCAATATTCATTTTCGGCCTTTACTTATGCAGAGTTTTCACAAAAAAGAATTAACCAGACCCTGAGTGATCAAATACCAGCCGTCCGCCAGCACAAAAAGCAGAATTTTGAACGGCAGGGAGATCATCACCGGCGACAGCATAAACATGCCCAGCGAAAGCAGCACATTGGAGACGACCATATCCACCACAATAAAAGGCGCAAAAATCACAAAGGCAATCTTAAAAGCCGTGGTCAGCTCGGAAATAATATAGGCGGGGATCAAAACATACATCGGCACATCTTTGAGATCCCGCACCGGCGGGATCTTGGAAAACTCGATAAACAGCACCAGATCTTTTTCTCTGGTCTGGCGGATCATAAAATTCCGGAGCGGCTGCAGGCCGCGCTCGAAAGCCTGCTGCTGCGTAATAATCCCTTCATTGTAGGGGGTCAGGGACGTGGCGTTAATCTCCTGCCAGACCGGCGTCATTATATACACGGTCAAAAACAGCGCGATGGAGACGATCACCGCGGACGGCGGCGTCTGCTGGGTGCCGATCGCCGAGCGCACAAAGCCCAGTACGATCACAATGCGCAGGAAAGAAGTGGTGGTCATCAAAAAAAACGGCAGCAGCGAGATCAGCGCCATGGAGAGCATCAGCATTATATTCTGGCTGAACTGCACCGTGCCCATTACGCTATTGAGATTAAAAGTCTGCGGCGTGACCGCCGGTGCGGCCAGAGCCCAGCAGCACAAACCGCCCAGCAGAGCGAGGAGCTTTTTATTTTTTAGCATGGCCCTTTCCCTTGAATAACACCTTTAAGGGATTATCTTTGTTTTTGCTGAATTCGGCAAGATAGGCCGCAAATTCTTTTTTCGGCGCGGCGGGCGGATATTTTAATTTTGGGCCGGACAGGTCATAGCAGGCGGTCTGTTTGTTGCTGACCACCAGCAGCCGGTAAGCGCCTTTTATTTCCAGCACATAGGCCGTGGTGCCCGGCTCCACGACCAGCCGCTCTTTCAAAAAAAGATTGCGGCCGGCCTCGCCCTGCCCCTGCATTTTGGGCAGCAAATAGCGGTACCAGTAAAACATAAAGACCAGCAAAAGCAGGATCAGCAGCACCGATTTCAAAATATAGCTGAAATACAGGCCGGAACTGCTGGCATAGGGCAGCGCTGTTTCTGCCTGCACCGCCGAGAACAAAAGCAGCAAGATTCGCAGCATGCTTTAATGGCTTATAACTTTGGTGACTTTTACCCCGTAATTCTCACCGACCGCCACGATCTCGCCCTGCGCGATAGTCTGGGAATTTACCATGATCTCCACCGCTTCACCGGCTTTTTTGGTCAGCTCGATCACGTCGCCTTTGGCCAGCTGCAGGAGCTTTTGCAGATCCACTCTGGTTTTGCCCAGCACGACGGTGACATCGACCGGAATATTGCCAAAAATACTCTGGCTGAATTTTGTCCCGCCCGGCCCCGACTGCAATTCGTCTAACTCGACAGTATTGTACTCCCGGATCTTCGCAGGAGCTTCCTGTATTTCTTCTGTTGTCATGCTTCCCTCCGTTTTTTTATTTCAAATCGTCGATATCCCAGGTAAAATCATCACTATCCGCCGCGTCGGTTTTGTCTTCCGGCAGCGCCAGCTCATCCAGCAGCGGATCTTTTAGTTCCAGTTTATCAGCGTCCACTTTGCCTTCGGGAGTATACGTCACAGACTGCTCATCCACCACGGCCGGAGCGGGAGGCACGGTTTTCTGCGCCGCAGGCTGGCTGGCGGCGGCGGTACTTTGCGGCGGCGCGGGCGCTTTATCCGCGGCGGCTGGCGTTTCTACAGTTGCTGCCGGAGCGCTCTCCGCCGGCGGCGGAACAGGCTTAACAGCTGCCGGGACGGCTGGCGGCGGCGCGCTGATGGCCGGAGCCACCGCGGCGTCCGGCGCCGCAAAATTATAATATTTGGGTTTATGCTCGACGATCTTGACCGCGTACTGGCCGGACTTGCTGCCCAGTTTTACAAAAAACTCGCTCTGTTCCGCGACCGAGAGCACCAGCGCGTCGGAGACCCTTTCGTTGAGCTGAAAAATATCGCCCGGCGTCAGACTGAGAATATCATTCACCGTCACTTTGGTGGAGCCGATTTTGAGCTTGACCGGCACCTTGACATTGGTGATAGCTTCCGGCGCCAGATGCAGCGAGATTTTTTTGGGACGGGCTTCTTTTTTCTGGGCATAGGCTTCCTGCAGTTTTTCCAGCGTCTTCTCCGTGTAGACAAACCAGAGTTCCGCCGGTTTATTTTCCGCCAGATAAAAAGTATTGGAAAAAACAATAACCTCTTCGTCTTTTTTCAGCTTGGCCTCCGGCTTGATCTTCGGGGCAAACAGCTCGCCCGGGCCGTGGAGCGCCAAAACCCCCAGCAGGAAAGCGTTATAAGACTTGAGCAGCTCGTCCAGCAGCGGACTCAGCGCGGCCTCTTCGATGCCGGTCAGCGCTTCATTGAGCTTCTTAGACACCAGACCGGCGCCGCCGCAGGCCCTGTCCAGCAAAGCATAAGCCAGCAGATTATCAATGACGACCGTAAACTCGGGAATGGACAGAGCTTCAAAAGAGGTCGAGGCGTTCGGCGCCCGGTTAAGCATTTCGGAGTACTTCATTCTGGCAATAGAAGTCTCCTGCGTGCCGCAGGAAATTTTCAGATTCTGATTGAGCACCGTGCCGAAAAGTTCCGCCCATTTATGATGCAGCTCCAGCAGCTCATCGATCTGCTGGGCGTCCAGATTGACCGTCTCAAAATTATTGGTATAGCCTTTGTCGGGAGTGTACTCGTACCACTTGCCGATCACTGATTTGAGCCGGATATCCTTAAATAACACGGTCATTATTTTACCTACCCCAGCAGCTTATTGATAACCTGCGAGATCTGATCGCTGGCTATCTTGATCGCGGTCAGAGTCGCGGACATCGCCCTCTGCACCTCGATAGAATCAATCGTCTCGCCGACAAAAAACACATTGGATTTTTCCAGCGACTCCGGCTCCACCGTGCCGAAAGACTCTTCACCCGGCAGGCCGGTAGAGCGCGTGCCGGAAACCACAGATTCTTTCAGGGCGGTGCCGTCATACTGGGTCAAGCCTTCCACATTGGTAAAATCCGCCAGCGCGATCTGACCGATCTGCTCCGCCTCCGCAGTGCCGTCTTTGTAGGCCGTATAATTGCCGATCAATATGCCGTTCGGGCCCCAGCCCAGATCCGTAGAGCCTCCGGTGCCCAGCGGGGAATCGCCCTCGCCGATCAAAACCCGCCCGGAAGTGTCCACAATATACTGGCCGGTGGTGTCCACATGAAAACTACCGTTGCGGGTATAGAAAAAAGTATTGCCGCCGTCCGGCGAAACAATGAACAAGCCGCGGCCGGAAACAGCGCAATCCAGCGGCCCGCCCTCGCCCAGCGCACCCTGAGTAAAATCCAGACTGATATTGCCCAGCGACACGCCGGAACCGAACTGCATGGGATTCAGCTGGCCCGAAGTGCCTTCACCCTGAAAACCTTCATTCACCACATCGTTAAACACCGTTTTGAAAGACTGCCGGAGCGCCTTGTAACCGGTAGTGGCCATATTCGCACTGTTATTGGTGGTGATCCGCAGGCTGGTGTCAAACGCGTTCATCGCGTTCTTGGCTCTGCGCACAATATCCAGTAAACCTACTGTATCCATAATTGCCCCCCCCTTTTCGCCTGTTACGCCGCCTGCTGGTCTGCGGCCAAATCCGTAGACACTTCCGCGCTCAAGGCTTTGATGTCATCCAGCGTCACGGTCGTTTTATCATCGATCTTAAACAACGGCCGGGCGACATTCTCTATATCTATTTTGGTGACCCGCCCGGTCTTCAGCAGGCCGTCCGCCGGATCCAGATAGTCCACCAGCTGCCCGATCCATTTTTGGTTTTCTGTGACATTCGAATAATTCTGCAGGCCCTGCAAAGTCTCCGCCACCTGATAGGACTGCAAAGAAGCGGAAGAGGTGAGAAAAGAAAAATCCGCCGTGATGCCCTGCGTGGCAAACAAACTGCTCATCGCGTCCGAGGTGGAAGACCCCAGACCCAGAGAAGAAAGAATATCCGCGCTGCCCGTGCTGGTGGTGGAATAGTAAGAAGAGAGGCCGGACAGACCGTCATCGCTGGAGCTGTCCGCATCGTAAGAAGCCGAGGACAGCAAAAGGTTCATGTTGCGGCGCTGTATTTCCGCCACCCACAGCGGAAAAAACTCCGGATTTTCTTCTAAATCTTTAATTGAATTAATGCTTGTGCTGGTCTGTGTGCCAGCGCTGGAAACAGCCCCTACAGAATCTACCACCTGAATACCCCCTTAATAGCTTCAAGCCAGATAATTGACCAGCATATCCCGCAATAAATGCCTGACTTCCGTAATTATATCTTTTTTCTGTATAATCTTCAATATATCATATTCGCGCTGTCCCGTCTCCTGAGCTAAAAACTGCGCTTCTAATTCCTGATGTTTGGCGCCCGCATAACTGGAAAAACCCAGATCGGCCAGACTGCAGCCAAAACTTTCCAGAATATCTTTTAATTCCCCCTGGGCCGCCTGCAGGATTTTTCTGGTGTCCTCTCCGGCGGCAAAAACCAGCTGCAGGTTTTTTTTGTCCGCCAAAACATACAGATCCAGTTTGCCCAGAGTTTCCGGCTCCA
>JAISQA010000005.1 GCA_031274525.1 Candidatus Margulisiibacteriota bacterium | reverse complement strand
CGCCTACAGCGCCCGGCTGGCCCGGAAAAAACAAATTGTGGTTTTTAATAAAATCGATGTGCCGGAAAGCGCGGCGGATATTAAAAAGTTCCGGTCTGAATTTCCGGCGCTGTCCTGTGTCCGCATTTCCGCTGCCGCGGCGCAGAATCTGGACGAATTGAAAAATAAGCTGTGCGAAGCTGTTCACGGTTAGACGGAGAAACCGGCAGTTCTGACCCTTGATGTTAATTATGCAAAAATGCGATGTAATCGAATGATTGCATAACCAGGCGGCATTATATATACGGCGGGCCATTTCGCTTTGGGATATTTAATCCCGCCCCGCGGCGCGCTTCATCAAAATATTCGCTCCGCTGCACACTGGTCTGAATTAAACAAGCCGTTTACACGGTAATCTATCCTGATCCAGCGCTGTTATTTTTTAAACAGGGAATATGGATAAGAATTCCCGGACTCCGCCCAACTGTTCAAAATTGAACAGGGGGGGGGTAAATCATTACTTAACCTGGCATGGAACCTGCAATTACTCCTGTGCACGGCGAAAAGCCGCAGCAAAAATTAGGAGGAATTATGAGACAGTTGTATAAACAAGTTGGTGCAGTAGGAGGAAATACTTATCCTGTTAATTATTATACGGAGGCTGTGGAAATTGATAAAGGAAAAGGAGGGAATTCTGACGGAAAGATTAATATTAGAAATCCTGATGGAATAAGTTATTCTCCTGAAGTTGATGGAGCCATAAAGCTTGTTCGTGAAGCTTTTAGTTTGGGCGAAGGCAATAATAATGTGGCTGCGTTGCAAGTCTTGCATTACCTGGATACTCTAGACGGAAAAGAAGACGGTGCAATTTCTCTGGAAAGCCTAAATGATTTTATTAAAGATATCCATAACGAAGATAAACCAGCCGTAAAAGATAACTTTATTAGGTATATTCAAGATCAAATAAAGCACGAAAAATCTAGCCAGCAGTTTGGTGGGAAAAATGGGAGTTATGAGCAGCGGGATCGGAGAATAGGAAACTCTATTCAAACAACTCAGGATTTAGATAAAATATTAAATGAGTTAGCCGCTAAACCAGCCGGGCCGGAAAAGAACCTTATGGAGAAGTTACCTGGTATGTTTAAGCCTGGAGAGAGCCCTGCTGAAAGTGCGCCTCAGCAAACGTCGAAGTTAGAGCTTGATTTTAATAGGGTCAAGTTTATTCCTGAAGATAAAAGTTTTAGGTTAGAGATTAAATAAGTATAAAATTCAGGAAATATACTGTAAATTGTATACAAACAGGGAAGCAAACACTTCCCTGTTTTTGTGTCTACTGTCTCATTATCCTCCCTCTCCTTGAGAGGATAGTTCCGATAGGCTATACTTCTGGCCTATGCTCACCCCGGCCGACGGCCTGAAAATTCTCAATACTCCTGATGCTGAACTGCCGGAGCTCCTGCGGCAGGCCAGAGAGATCCGGGATAAACACACCGGCCAGCGTGCCGCGCTATGCAGTATAGTCAACGCCAAATCCGGCCGCTGTCCGGAGGACTGCGCCTACTGTGCGCAGGCCGGCCGGCATCAGACCGGCGTGGCGGAATATGCGCTGCTCGACACCGCGGAAATTGTCCGTCAGGGTCTGGCCGCCCGGCAGAATGGCGCGCATTGTTTTGGTATTGTGACTTCCGGCCGCGCTCTGCCGCCGGAGGATTTAGCCAAAGTGCTGGAGGCCGTGCGTTTGCTGCGGGCCGTGGGCGTCGCGCCGGCCGCTTCGCTGGGTATTCTGGATCAGGCCGCTTTGCGGCAATTAAAAGCCGCCGGTCTGAAACGCTATCATCACAATCTGGAAACCGCGGAGTCTTTTTTTCCGCAAATCTGCACCACGCATACTTATGCGGACAGAGTGCACACCGCGCGCGCGGCCAAAGAGGCCGGTCTGGAGCTGTGCTGCGGTGGCATAGCCGGGATGGGCGAATCCAAAGAGCAGAGGGTGGAATTAGTAATGGCTATTGCCGAATTATCCCCGGATTCGGTGCCCTTGAATTTTCTCAATCCGGTGCCCGGCACGGCTTTGCAGAGCGTACAGCCTCTGGGCCGGGCGGATATTTGCCGGACTATCGCGCTGTTCAGATTTTTCCTGCCGGACAAGGATATCGGCGTGATGGGCGGCCGCGAGCAGCTGCTGGGCGAAGAGCAAGATCTGGTTTTTGCGGCCGGGGCCAATGGTTTTATGCTCGGCAATTATTTGACCACCTCCGGCAATTCTATCGAGGCTGACCACGCGCTGGTCGCCGCGGCTGGCTTAGAAAGATAACTTTCGATATAATGTCTTGCATGCGCAAAAGTAAAGGGCAGAAAATAGTTTTCGCGCTTAATTCTTATGGTCTGGGTCATGCGACGCGCTCTCTGCCTTTAATTCAGGCGGCCATTAAGGCCGGATACCAAACTTATGTCATTGCTTTCGGCCGCTCGCTGGCTTTTTTGCGTCAGGAGCTGGGCGGGGCTGTGTTTCGCTATTTTGAGCTGCCGGATTATTCTTTTTCCCGGGTGTACAGTCAGAAAGGTTTTTCTTCCCGCAAGTTTTTCTTAAATTCGCCTTTGTTTATCCGGGAAGTGCGCGCCGAGCATGCCGCTTTTCTGAAACTGCAGCGGCGGCATCAATTTGATATTGTGGTTTCCGATTCGCGTTTTGGCATTTACCTGCCGGACCGGCCGAGTTATCTTTTGTCCAATCAGCTGAAGCATCATATCCGCAAGGCGCCGGTTTTTGCCGCGCTTTTTACGGAGCATTACATGCGCGGGATCAAGCAGAATTTCACGAAAATAATCGTGCCGGACACGGCGGAACATTCTATCTCCGGCAAGCTGACGCACAATTTCTGGTTTTTTAGAAAAACGGATATTGAGTATATCGGTATTCTCTCCATGCTGCGCCGCCAAAAAGTGCGGCAGGATCTGGATTATTTTATTTCTATTTCCGGGCCGGAGCCGCAGCGCACGGTTTTGGAGCGTAAAGTCCTGTCCGCGCTGGAGCAGCTGCAGGGCAAGCGGGTGGTGGTCACGCTGGGCACGCCGGAGAAGGCCGGTTTTTCTGAGCAAAGGGGCACTATTGAGATATACGGCATGCTGGATAGGCAGCAGCAGGAAAGGATCATGAACCGCGCCAAATTAGTGGCCACGCGCTCCGGTTATTCTACGGTAATGGATCTGGCCGAGCTGAATAAAAAAGCCCTGTACATACCCACCGACGGCCAGCCGGAGCAGGAGTATCTGGCGCGTTATCACAAGCGCCTGGGCAATAATTACGCTGTGCGTTTGAAAAGACTGAACCTGCCGCGCGACCTGAAACTTGCGCAGAATTATCCGGGCTATAAAACCAGACACAAGACCGCGGACAGCGTGAAAAAATTTCTGGCTTTGCTGGCGGAGAATTAAGATATGTATATCAAAATAATTAATTTGCTGGCGACCGGTTTTTATGCCGGTTATCTGCCCAAAGCTCCGGGCACCTGGGGCAGTTTGCTCGCGCTTTTATTGTACTGGCTGATTTTCAGGCATTTACCCGTGCTGGTTTATGGGTGGTTTATCGGGCTTGTTTTGCTGCTGGGTATTTTTGTGTCCGGCGAGTACGACAGACTGCATAACACGCAGGACGCCGCGGAAATTGTGATCGATGAAGTGGCCGGCCAGTCTCTGGCGCTGCTGCCCTTGTTTGGCTGGAACTTTGCCGCTTTTTATCCGGCCTGGAGTTCGCTTCTGGCGCTGATTTTATTCCGTTGTTTTGACATAGCCAAACCTTTCGGCGTCAACCGGCTTCAGGATTTGCACGGCGGTTTTGGCGTGATGCTGGATGATGTTCTGGCCGGCCTGTACGCCGCGCTGGTCTGGCTGGCCGTAATGCTGGGGGTAGTCTTGTGGCCGCGTTAGATCAGCTCACGGAGTTTATTCTGACCGCGAAATTAGCTCTGGGGCGGCCGGCGGATCGCCGGGGGAACAGTGTCCGCGAGAAGAAGTTTTTATTTTTGACGGGTTTATTCTGCAAGCTAAGGTTTACGCCCAATCTGCTTACGGCGCTGGCTTTGTTTTTGGCGCTTTTGGGCGGCAGTTCTATTTTATACAAATTGGCGCCTCTGGGGGCGCTTTGCTTTGCGCTCTGCTGGTTTTTTACCTGTTTTGACGGCATATACGCGCGGCAGGCTTCCGCCGAGAGCCGGTTTGGCCGCTTTTTTAACGATTTTGTCAATATCGTCTGCGAGCTTTTTCTGCTGCTGCCGCTCCTGATCGATTACATAAATCTGTTTAATTATTTTTTGATAGATATGCTGCTCCTTTTGCTGGTTCTGCGTCTGCTTATTTTTGCAGCCGCCGTGCAGCTGCAGAATAATAAGGTGCGGTACAATACCGCGGAATTTTTCGGCCGCACCGGATTTTGGTTGCTGATCCTGCTGGGTTTATTGTGCGGGCAGCTGCCGCTGGCTCTGGTGAGCAGCGCGGCCTTTCTGCTGGTCACTTTGCTGCAGGTATTTTTTCAGGCTTATTATTTGCTCTGCCGGGCCGAGCCGAGGGTGCGGATAAAAGCCCCGCAGCAGAAAAATGTGAGAAACAGAAAAACAGTCCGGTCTCCCGCGGCGCGGCGCAAACCCCGGAAAAGTAAAAAATAAAAATCTATGCAGAGAGCTTTTGCCCGGATCGATCTTAATAAACTGCAGGCCAATTTGGAACTGTGCCGCGCCCGGCTGACCGGCCGGCCGGAGATAATAGGCG
>JAISQA010000071.1 GCA_031274525.1 Candidatus Margulisiibacteriota bacterium | reverse complement strand
CCCTCTACATCTTTCTTAATTATACTCCGCCATTTTACCATGTCCACAAAATGGATCTCCAGCGCATCTGTCAAAAAACATTCCTTATGCGTATCCTCCCGGATATGAAAAATACTGTGGAAATCTACTTCCGGCCTAAATTCAAAATCTACGATATTGATAGCGATGACTTTCGGCAATTCTGTATACACCTGACCGGCTTTTATCCCTCTGACATATTCCCTGCTCCAGTAGAATAAACTGCGTCTGGCCATATCTTTAAATCTATATACCTGCACTTCGATGTTTATTTTACTGCCGTCACTGGCCACGGCCCGGATATCCAGTATACTGGTCTTATCCCCGATGATCTCCGGCGTCAGGGTCTTGTTCTCCAGTATTTCTACAGCTGTTAATTTATTCTGTTCTGTCCTTTTGAGCACGGCGTTCAGGAAAGATAACAGCTGTGTCTCATCCCCTTTCTCCCCCATATATTTCATGAACAAATAGTCATTTAACGGATTCAACCTTTCTGCCATATTTTTTACCTGCCTTCCCTAAAATGTTGTGTTATCCACACAACCTGAAAACAGCAGAATTTATGCCAACTGGCATTTTTTTGGGATTTTTTACTTCGAGAGAAAGGGACATTAGGACATTTGCTCCTTTTTTTGGTGAATATCCCCGCAAAAAATCAATGCATTATCCGGTAAATCTTAAACGATACCTGAGCAGCGGCAGGCCAGAGGTATAAATCCGGAATTTCTGGGTATACATAATGCAAAGACAGCAAGGCGGTGGGCCATGAAAGAAAAAGAGATCAAAGAGCTGATCCGTAAAGCAGGCGAAGAAGGCTGTAAAAAAGCGCAAAAAATCAAGACCCTGGAATACAGCATGGATTTCGGCACGGTGACTGCCACAGTGTCAATGAGCCTGAATTAGTTTCACGCTAAATATAGTATGTTATAATTATCCGTTTACTTTTAAGGGGGGAACAATGCCACGGCTTAACGGCTCTAAAACTTATCTGGAACCTGTCAAACCGCAAAATCTCGCGCAAATCCGCGGCTGGTCGATCAAAACCAGAGATTCTTTTTTCTTAAACAAAACCACCCTCATGGTCAGCACGGACGATTTGGCCATCCTGACCAGCTCGCTCAATCATCAATTCTACATGCTTTACGCCGCCAACAATAATACTCCGCTGGGTGTTTTGTTATTCAGCAATATTCACAATCCCCGGCATATTGCCGAAGTCAGCCTGACCATGCAGCCTTCCCAGAACAACACCAAGCTCCTGCGCGACGCGCTGGAAACCGGGCTGAACAATCTTTTTACCAAGGGTCTGGCGGAAAAAATCTACTGCCACTGCCTGCCGCATGAGGAAGAACTGAAAAAAGTCCTGCTGGACTGCAGGTTCAAAAAAGAAGGCCAGCTCAAAGAGCATCTTTTTTTCAATAATAAATACCACGATCAGGAGATCTTCGGCCTGCCCAAAAAGGACTATTACCAATGAGCGGCAAAATAACTATTTATCTGCGGGCTATGGAAAAAAGGGACATTCCCCGGATCACCTCCTGGTTGTCCAGCGAGGATTATTACAAGCAGCATCTGACCGCCTACCCTTACGATAACCGCCGCCTGCTGCGCAATCAGCTGCTCAAAGAGATCGCTGTCGGACGGCTGATCGAAGCCCGCACCAGACTGCTGGTAGCCGAAGCCAATAATGAGATCTTGACCGGTTTTATCACGCTGCAAAATTTTAACTGGCAGAACCGTAACGCCGTGCTGCAAATATATATCCCCGCGGAATTCCGCACCACAGACCTGGGAGTGGTTATCGCCGCGCAGGTCTACAGCTATGTATTCAAAGACTTAGGCCTGCACAAAGTCTACACTTATGTCGCCGGCGATAACACCGAACAGCAGGAACGTTACAAAGCGGCCAAACACGAGCCGGAAGCGGTGCTGTACAATTACCTGCGCTCCGGAAATCAGACCGAGGACCTGTATATTTACGGCACATTTCAGAGAGATATAATTAAAAACGCCTAGCGGTCTTTTATAATCCTTTTATAATCCGCCCCGGTTTACCGGCCACAATTCAATGCCGGTTTTTTTATTGAGCCAGCGGATAATTAAATTGGCGTTCAGGTTGAACATCGGCCAGCCTAGATTGAGATAAAATTTGCAGCGTCCAACCCAGCGGTCCCAAAAATGCCCTTTGTTTTCCCGCACGCTCAATAGCTCCTCCGCGCCGGCATTACAAATCTCCAGCGCCTCCTCCAGCCCCCGCCGCAGCGCGGCGCTAATCAGCCGTATATATCGGCCAAATTTACCGGAATAAAAATTCAGCGTGGCAATGTAGGCCTCGATCTGGCTGGTCAGCCGGATCAGCCTCAGCCGCTCCGCCGCGTCAAATTCATAAATCGGATTGGTAAAAATACCGATCATTAACTGCTCGATAGTCTCTTCGATCTCCGTCTCGTCTTCGCTGATAGTCAGGACGGCAAAGATCGCGCCCAGCAGTAAATACTGCGCGGCGTCAATGGCCAGCCGGCGGTAAGGATCGAGCGCGTAAAAAGCCACCGTGACCATCTCCAGCAGCAGTGGTTTTATGTCCTCGCCTTTGTCATTATGATAACGGATGATCGTCCGCGCGACGAGATTGCCGCTGCTCTTGTCCACCGAGCGGCGCTCCTGCAGGCTCTCACGGTACTGGCGCAAAAATAATTTGCCCTCCGCGCTCAAGGTCTCCGGATTGATCTTGCTGATATTGGCATAAATTCCCGCGACAACATTGTCCACCATAAAAGAAATTTTTATCCTTTGTTTTCCCGCAGCATGGTTTCATAAAAAGCGTCTTTGTTTTTTTCCGTGCCGGCCGGCTCGCCCTGCGCCAGTTCATACTCCAGACAGCACATCAGTTTGCCGCAGACACCGGAAAGTTTGGGGATATTGATCGCCAGATTCTGTTCTTTGGCCATTTTGACCGAAACCTGCGCCGGTTTGCGCAGCCAGGTGGTGCAGCACAGGCCACAGCCGCAGTGGCCCAGGCCACCGATAGCATAAGCGCAGGAACGTCCGGCCAGTTCTCTAACCTCGGCCTGCAGGCCGAGCTCCTGATGCAGCAGACGCTGCAGCTCGCGGGCATTGGCTTTGCGCGGCGCATGCTGGGCTTTCTTTTTCTTATCGGCGTCTTCTCCGGCGGCCAGCCGGTAAAAAAAATAGGCTTTTTTGCGGCTGAACAAAAGCTCTGCCGAGATCAATTTTACCTCCGGCGCATTTTTGGCCAGAATATCATTGGCCTGCTTGAAGATCTCCCGCTCGGCCCTGTCCAGTTCCGCGGCGGACTGCAGGTCTTCATTTGTGGCCTTGCGCAGAACATGCAAAACCCGAATATCCTCGTGCAGACCGCGCCGGACGCCCGGCGCCGGCAGACGCACTATGGTCGCCAGTTCCTCGCCGCGGTTAGTCTCCAGCACCACCGTATCGCCGTGCTTGACATAAAAAGGAGCCAGCCGCAACTCAAAAGACACCGCCGAGGCATGTTTACGCAGTTTCAAAGCAAATTTTCCCGCAGCCATCACAAATCTCGCATTCTCAAAAACATTACCTCTAAGGTTAGTTTAAGATTAATATTCCTGCGCAGGATTTTAGCATATTGCAGCGCTAAAGTAGCCTGCGGCACGTCCAGCCGGGCGCGAAAATATTGCGCCAGAAGCAGCAGATAATTTTGCAGCAGCTCTTTGTCCCGGCCCAGAGCCTCCGCATATTGAGCGATCTGCGCAAAATTTTTGGCCTTAATGTCCCGCGCAAAACCCACAAATTCCCTGAAAGCCGCCAGCTGCTCTTTCAGCAGCGCGGCAAAATGCGGCAGTCCGGCGGACAGGGCGGTTATTTCTTCAGCGTCCGGATTGTCCGCCAGCAGACTCCGCACCGCGGCGTCCGGCAGCTGATCGAATTGAATAGCCTGACAGCGCGAGACAATAGTAGCCGGCAGAGCTTCTCGGCTGACCGTCTCCAGAATGAAAACCACGCCGTCCGGCGGCTCTTCCAACAGTTTGAGAAAAGCGTTGGCCGCTTCCAGCGAAAGTTTCTCCGCTTTCTGCACCACGACCAGCAGGTATTGCTGCTCGTGCGGGCCGTACTGCACAAAACTTTTGAGCGCGCGGATCTGCTCTATTGCTATGGCGGATTTTTCCGCGGCCAGTTCAAAATAATCCACGGTCTGGATCCGGTCAAGTTTATTCAAGCCCCGGAAAAATTCCCGCGCGGCCGCGGTCTTGCCGGACATAGGCGGCCCGACAAAAAGATAGGCGTTGGCCACGCGGCCGGTACGAACAATACCCTGTAAAATACTGACCGCTCTTTTTTGCAGCCCGGCCGCCGGGCTGACCCCGGCTCCGCTGGCTGACCCTGTAGCCGCAAGCTGTTCCGTCATTTGCGCACCTGCCCGCTGCCGCGCACCAGATATTTGTAAGACATCATCTCGCGCAGGCCCAGCGGTCCGCGGGCATGGAGCTTCTGGGTAGAGATGCCGAGTTCGCAGCCAAAACCAAATTCCCCGCCGTCTGTAAATCTGGTCGAAGCGTTGACCAGCACGGCCGCGGCGTCCACTTCCCGTAAAAACTGCTCCGCGTTTTTTTTATTTTCGGTGACGATAGCCTCGGTGTGTTTTGTCCCGTAGCGGTAAATATGCTCTATAGCCTCGCGCAGACTGCCGACCACTTTGACGGAAATTTCCAGATCCAGATATTCCCGGCCGTAATCCGCAGCGGTCGCCGGCAAAACCTGCGGCGCGTATTTTCTGGTCTCCGCGCAGCCGTGCAGGATCACCCCGGCCGCCGTTAGAGCGGGCAGTATTTTAGGCAAAAAGCTGGCGGCAACGGCACGGTGCACCAGCAGAGACTCCGCGGCATTGCAGACCGAAGGCCGCTGCGTCTTGGCGTTCCAGACAATATTATAAGCCTTCCGCAAATCCGCCGCGCTGTCCACATAGACATGACAATTGCCCGTACCGGTCTCCAGCACCGGAATAGCCGCTTCCGCCACAGTCCGGCGGATCAGCTCCGCCCCGCCGCGGGGGATCAGCAGATCAATGTACTCCCGCAGGCTCATCAGCTCCGCTACCGCCCGGTGTCCGGCAGTGGCAATGCTCTGAATAATATCTTCCGGCAGCCGCTGGCGGCGCAGAGTCTGCCGCAAAATATCGGCGATAATTTTATTGGAGGCCGCCGCCGCGGAACCGCCGCGCAGGATCACGGCCGAGCCGGCTTTGAGACAAAGACCGGCGGCATCGGCGGTCACGTTGGGACGCGCCTCGTAGATCAGCGCGATCACACCCAGCGGCACGGCTATTTTGGTGATGCGCAGGCCGTTGGGACGTTTGATTTCTTCCAGGATCCGCTGATTGGGATCAGGCAGCCCGGCCAGCGTCCGCAGTCCGGCCGCCATGCCTTTGATCCGCCGGGCATTTAAAGTCAAGCGGTCCAGCAGTGCGGACGGCATTTTATTCCGGACGGCTCTCTGCCTGTCCTCAGCGTTGGCCTGCAGTATCACCGGCATATTTTGGATCAGATCCTGCGCCATAGAGCGCAGGGCTTTATTTTTCTGCGCGGCTGTTAGAAAAGCCGCCTGCCGCGCGGCGGCACGGGCTTTTTGCGCTTTCTGCAGGACTTCGCTCATAACCGCTTAACCGAGGAACTCGCGCACTTCCCGGACTTTGACATAGGCGTTCTTGCAGTCCTCAAAAGCGGAAATCAGCAGTTTATGCCGCGCGTCTTCATTCTGCGCGGCAAGGGCGATCTTTTTGGACAGAACTTTTTTGAGCAAAGCCTGCAAAGTGGCCAGCTCATAATCAATCTTGGCCAGCATTTCGGTATTCTCTTCTTCGCTGTACACCTCTTCTGTCTCCGGACTGTCTTCCACCGCCCCGGCTGCCGGTTCTTCTTCAAGCACAGACGCGTCTTGCACCGGCACGTAAGGACTTTCCTCAGGGATGTCTTCCAGCCCCAGCCCCTTGCCTTCCAGCGGACGGCGGCGCATCAGCTTTTTTTTCTCCGCTGCTTCAGCCGCGCCGGCAGACTGCGCCGCGCCAGCCGTGGTAATGCTGTCCAGATTCAGGTTTTTACCGATACTGCTGATGTCTACCATAGAGTTACCCCTCATGTGTTTAATTTGCGCTTATTATATAATAAACGGTCTGGCTTGTCATACAATCTCTTATTTGTTATAGTTTTCCGGTTGTCCGGCCTCGTAGTTCAGTTGGTTAGAACGCCTGCCTGTCACGCAGGAGGTCGCGCGTTCGAGTCGCGTCGAGGTCGCCACGCGCCAATGCGCGTGGCACGGCTTCGGGCGCAAGGAAACACGCCCTCGCCAGGCCACTTGCCTGTGCGTATGGCACGCTTTCGCGGGCAGGGAATTACCCGCTTGGCAGGCCACTTGATTTATGTGGCACGGCTTCAGGCGCAAGGAAATACGCCCTCGTCAGGCCATGCACGGAGTAAGCAATGTCAGTCACCATACAGGACGCTATCAAAAAACATTTTGCCAGTTTTTACAAAAAACCGATCAGCAATACTGATAATCTCTTCGCCAAAGGCGCACTGGATTCGATGGGCATTGTCGGACTGATCACCTATATAGAAGAAAAATTACAAATTACGGTCGAGCCGGAAGACATCACCGAAGAAAATTTTGCGACTATCGAGAGCATCGCCGCGCTGATCCAGAGCAAACAAAAGTGAAACCGTACCTGCTTCAGCATTTTCTGGAAATATCCGCGCAGAAATATCCGCAAAAAACCGCGGTCAAACACCAAGCGCAGTCGATCACTTACAGCGCACTGTTAAAAAAAGCACAGGGTCTCGGCTCCGGTCTGCGCGCCCGGGGCATACAGCGCGGGGACAGGGTTGGCATTTATCTGGACAAATCAATCGAGCAGGTCAGCGCCATATTCGGCGCGCTTTACGCGGACGCCGTATTTGTCGTGATCAATACTGTCCTGCACGCGCGGCAGGTTCAGCATATTTTGCAGGACTGCGGCATCAAACTGCTGCTCACGGAGGAAAAATATCTGGAGCAGCTGACCGCGGTGGAGCTGCCCAAAATTTACGGTGCGGAGCTGCAAAAATTATCCGCAACTCCGCCTGACTATACTCCGCGGAATATCAGCGACGATGTCGCCAATATTATTTATACTTCCGGTTCGACCGGCGCGCCCAAAGGCATTGTGCTGACCCACCGCAATTTAATCGACGGCGCCCGGATCGTCAGCGAATATCTTAAAATTACCGCGCAGGAAAAAATCCTGGGACTGCTGCCTTTTAATTTTGATTACGGCCTGAACCAGCTGACCTGTACATTGTACAAGGGTGCGACTATAGTGCTTTTCCAGTATTTTCTGCCCAATAGTTTGTTGAAAATTCTGGCTGAGGAAGAGATCACCGGCCTGGCCGCCCTGCCGCCGATCTGGACTGCGGTATTCAGCGGCAAAATGGCGGACACTTCGCAAATCAATCTGCCCCGGCTGCGCTATATCACCAACTCCGGCGGTAAACTGCCCGTGCCGCTGGTCCGGAAAATCCGCGCGGCTTTTCCGCAGACCGAGCTGTATCTGATGTACGGCCTGACCGAGGCTTTCCGCTCGACCTATCTCGATCCGGCGGAAGTGGACAGGCGGCCGGAGTCTATCGGCAAAGCCATCCCCAATGTCGAAGTGGAAGTCATCAACGCAGACGGCCAGCCCTGCCAGCCGCAGGAGACCGGCGAGCTCATTCACCGCGGAGCCTGCATTGCCCGCGGCTACTGGAATGACCCGCAAAAAACCGCGGAAGTGTACCGGCCCAATCCGCTCCTGCCCAAAGAAAATCAGTTTTTAGAAACAGTCGTGTATTCCGGTGATCTGGCCTACAAAGACGAAGAAGGTTATTTGTATTTCGTCGGGCGGCGGGACAATATGATCAAGACCGCCGGGTACCGCGTCTCGCCCACCGAAGTCGAGGAAGTGCTCCTGCAAGTACCGGGCATCACCGACGCTGTGGTTTTCGGCGTGGAAGATGCCGGGCTGGGTTACAAAATACGCGCTGTCCTCACGACAGACAACCCGGCGCTGACCGCGGCAGAGATCCGCGAGCACTGCCAGGCCGCGGCACCGCAGTATATGACGCCCGCGGAAATTTTCTTTGCCGCCAGTCTGCCCCGGACAGCCAGCGGCAAAATAGACCGCCAGCAGATCATTGCGGAGTACAGACTAAAATGACGGACTTGTCTAAATATCTGCGGGACATTAAAACACCCTGCTACATCTATGATCTGGCGGAAATATCCCGGCGTCTGGCTTATCTGAAAAAACACCTGCCGGACAGCATCGCCCTGTACTACGCGGTCAAAGCCAACAGCAATCTGCATATTCTCCAGGCCCTACGCGGCAGCGTGGACGGACTGGATTTGAGCTCTGGCGGAGAGCTGGAGCAGGCCTTAGCTGCTGGCTATCTGCCGCAGAATTTTAGCTTTGCCGGCCCGGGCAAAACCACCGCAGAGCTGGAACTGGCCATAAAGTCCGCCTGCGGCTCGATCAGCGCGGAATCTCCGGACGACCTGCGGCGCATCGAGACCGTCGCGCGGACGCTCGGCCCTCAGGCTTTTGTCTCCCTGCGTATCAATCCCGCCACGCTTAATGAACATTTCGCCCTGAAAATGGGCGGCAAAGCCACGCAATTCGGCTTCGACGAGGAAAATCTAAAAACGCTGCCCAAACTAAAAAACACCGCGATCAGCGGCCTGCATATCTACGCCGGCACGCAGTGCCTGAACGCCTCCGGACTGCAGGAAAATTTTCAGAATATTTTCAGTCTGGCGCAAAAGCTCAGTAAAAAATTAAAGTTCCAGCTGCAAAAAGTAAACATCGGCGGGGGCTTCGGCATTGATTATTTCCGCGGACAGCAGCCGCTGGATATAGCGGCTGTCTGTAAAGCCTTGAGCAGGGCCGCCGCGGGCTTTGGCCAAAATCAGCCGCGGACAAAAATAATTCTGGAGCTGGGCCGCTGGCTGCTCGCACCGGCCGGATATTATCTCTGCTCCGTGCTCAATATTAAAAAATCCCGCGGCAAAACTTTTGTCATCGTGGATGGCGGTATGCACCAGAATCAAGCCGCGACGGGCCAGCTGGGCCAGATCATCCGCAAAAACTATAAAATCACCAATCTGACCCGGCCGAGAAGTAAGAAGTTGAAAGTGGAGCTTGCCGGTTGTCTCTGCACACCGCTGGACATGCTGGCCACCGGGCTGGAAATCGCCGGGCCGCGGGTCGGCGACATACTCTGCGTGCCCAATTCCGGCGCCTACGGCTACACCGCCTCGCCGCTGTTTTTTCTCGGCCACCCCACGCCGCCGGAGTATCTCATTCAAGACGGACAGGTGAAGCTCATCCGCCCCAGTCGCCGCCTGATTGAGTTTAATTAAAATGGTAAAAATCATTCCCTATGCCAGCGCCTATCTGGCTTCTTATCAGGATTTTGCGCGGCGCAACTGGGGGAAAAATTGCTATCAGCAGTCTGAAAAATATCTGGACTGGCTGTATAGAGCCAATCCCTATAAAGATCCTGACCGCCCCTTTCTCATCGCGGTGCAAGAACAGACTGTCGTCGGCGCTCTGCACAAAATGCGTCTGCCCTGGCTGATCGACGGACAGAAAACCACAGTCAGCGCCATACACAATCTGCTGGTGGATCCGCAGTACCGTCAGGGCAGCGGCCTGCTGCTCATCACCGCCTCGTTTCAGAACGAAAGTCAAGTGCTCTGTCCGGGCGTCCTGCCGCCGCTCAGCGAGGCTTACAAAATGCTGCGCTGTCAGGAGATCGACGCGCTGTGGTTCAGAAAAATCATTGCGCCGGTCGGCGCCGTGGCAGAAAAAATATGCAAATTGCCGCTGCCGCCGCGGGAAAAAAGAAAAACCTCCGCGCGCCTAATTGACACGCCCGGCACAGCACAGATCGAGACAATGGCCGCAAAGCTCAATCAAGGCGCCGGCAATCACATACTCTGGGACGCGGAAATTTTCCAGTGGCGGTTCCTGCAGGGGCCGCGGCATATTTTTTTAGTGGAAGACGCGGACAATTTTTTGATACTCTCTGTCGGCCGGCGCAAAGGTTTGACCGTGGCCAGAATAATCGATGGCCGGGTGGAGAACGAACATTCACCGCTCTGGACGGACGCCCTGATCGCCGCGCGCAGCCGCGGAGCCGCGGTATTACTGGCCTACAGCGCGGAGACCCGGCTCAAAAAATATCTGACGGCGCATACGAAACCTTTAAAGAAACATCCGCTGGTATTTTTTCAGCACAGAGACCGCCGGGCGCGGGAAATGTCCTTCAACGGTTCGGCGGGGGATTTTGGGTTTGAAGGACTGCTAACGCGACGCTTTTCTTGATTTTTTATTAAGCCTATTTTTTACTTCCTGTATATTTCTCGCCGATGAGCTATATCAATAAAAATAGTTTCTTCGGCGATAACTTTGTAAAACATAAAATGCTCCATTGCAGCGTTCTACTTATATATCGAGAATTTAAACTTTTCGTTGCAGATAGTTCAGATACTCCGCATACATTTTTTCTTCCGCATAATTCTCGACTACAGTCTGATAACCGGCCGCGGCTAACTTTCGGCGAAATTGCGGATAGGCCAGCAGATTGAGAATTATATTCACCAATTCCTGCGGAGTATGCAGCGCAAACAAGAGACCGTTTTTCCCGTCAATAATCAGATCGCGGATGCCGGTTACTCTGGCTCCCAGCACCGGCAGGCGGCAGAGCCAGGCCTGCAGTATCGAGCCGGAATGTCCCTCATACAGAGAAGGCAGGATATAAAAATCCATGGCCTTGAGCCAGCGGTAGGGATCGCCCTGCCAGCCGGCAAAAACCACTCTATCGTATATACACAGCTCCACAGCCAGATGCTCCAGCTCCTGCCGCGCCGGGCCATCGCCGACCAGCAGGAGTCTGGCTTCCGGCAGGCGCGGCACCAGCCGGGCAAAAGCCCGCAGTAAAAACTGCTGATTTTTTTCCGGATAGAGACGCCCCACCGTACCGAGTACTATATTCTTGCCCGTCAATTGCAGCCCGCGGCGCACAGCCCGGCGGTCGATTTTTTTAAGGTCTTCCTCCCGGCTCAAGTCCAGACCGTTATTTATCACCGTGATTTTTTCCGCGCGGTATTTTTCCCGCCGGACAAAAATAGCTTTCACATTCTGCGACACGGCGATCTGTCCGGTGTACAAACGCGAAACCAGCCGGTCCAGCCAGACTTTGCCACGGCGTTTTTTCAAATCCGGGCCGCGCAGATTGGCGATCAGCCGCGGCACGCGCGCCAGATGTCCGGCAATACCGCCGGTAATGATGCAGGGATACAGCCAGTTGAGCATAATGTCCGGCTGGATTTCCCGCAGGACTTTGACCAGCCGGTAAACAGTCACCAGCGGATTAGGCGTGCTCTGCAAACGGATAACTTTTATCCCTTTCCCGGTCAGTAATGTCTCAAAAGAGGGTTCCTCGTCCAGCATAGCGCAGGCATACACTGTCCAGCCCCGACGCCGCAGATAGAGAGCCAGCCGGCACATAACGTTTTCCGCGCCGCCGCCGGTGTGCAGGGAATAAATATAGAGAAATACTTTCATTTATCAAATAACCTCCGATTATTTGCAACCCCATCGGCACGCTTCGTGTAAATGCGATACACCCCACCGGCGCTTTGCGCCACCTCCCCTTGTCAAGGGGAGGTAACCGGTATTTGTTGGCTCCCCTTATCAAGGGGAGCTGTCACGCTTTGCGTGACCGAGGGGTGTATTGCTTGCGACAGAGGATTCGTAAACAAAAACAGCTTCAGCAAAAACCGCCAGAAGTTATCATGCGCGTAAATCCCCACCCGCGGGAAAGCCAGCAAATCGTCCGAGTGCGAATTGGTCACAAAGCCCAGCCCGTAGCCGGCCGCGCGCGCCGCAGTCAGTACCCGCGCGTCCGCCGCGCCGCGCGGATAACAGACCGTATTGACCTGTCCCAGTTTTTTCGCCAGTATCTGCCGGGAAAGTTCCAGCTCCTGTTTTATTTCCGCAGCCGTTAACTGCTTCAGCGCATAATGGTTGAGCGTATGCGAACCGACAGTCCAGCCGGCTTTTTGCAGCTGTTTCAGCTCCTCCCAATTCAAAGGTAAATCGTCCCTGGTAAATTCAGTGCTGTTTTTGAAATCCCAGTAATACGGCTCCTGAGCGCCGATCTTATTCACGGTCACGAATACCGTCGCCGGTATTCGGCACTTCTGCAAAACCGGCAGAGCATATTTCAGATTGTCACGGTAGCCGTCGTCAAAAGTCAGCAAGCAGATTTTACGATTGAGCGGCTCGTCCCCGGCGACAAATCTCCGGTAAAAATCCCCGGCATTGAGAAAAATATATTTTCGCCAGCGCAAATAATTCAGCTGGGCCGCAAATTGAGGCACGGACACCGCCAGAGCATTTCGGGCCTCCGGCAAAATTCTATGATACGCCAGCGCCAAAACTTTGCGGTACTGCAGAGCATTAAATCCGCGCAGGGTCTCTTCCAGTTTCAAGACCAGAATTAAATAGAACCAGAACAGATAGGCCATTACCGGCGCGCGGATAGAATCCTGAAACAGGCCGTAGACGGCAAAACTGCCGAGACCCAGCGCCAGACTATAGGCCAGACTCCCCGGCAGACGGCTCAGCCGGCGATAGGTCAGATAAACCAGCAAAAGCACGCCTAAGAAACCCAGAAAACCGTATTCCAGAAAATAACCCAGATACATATTGTGCGGGGAAAAAACACAGTACACGCCATCCGCCAGAGACTCCGCGCGAATCACCATTAGATTTTCATTGTCCCGCCGGAGCTCCTCGGGAGTTTTGTATTTACCGCGCAGATCCACCCAGCGGCCGTTTTCCTGTTTTAGTCTGGCATTGATATGCCCGCCGCCCCAGCCGTTGAGCGGATGCCGGGCAATCTGTTCCAGCGAGACCAGCACGGACATATAATGATCCCGGTTGGAAAAATCGTTTTTATCAAAGAGCATCTGAATGGTTCGCTGCAAAGGCGGCAGGGAAAAAATGGCCAGCGCCAGAACCACTGCGCCGCCGGCCAAAAACTGTTTCCAGTAGCGGGAGCGCAGCGCGGCAAAAATAAAAACCAGAACCAGCGAGACCAGCAGCGCCCGGCTATAGGAAAACAGCACATTAAAAACCGTCAAAGCCAGAACCAGCGCGTGTAGAGCATACCAGCCAAGCGGCCGCCAGCGGCGCCCGGCCCTAACGCCCGTCAGCAGCGTCTGCGCCAGCCACGCTATATACGCCGGAGCGGACAGACTGAGAAAAGCAGCAAAAACATTCGTGCCGGCGCGCTGGATAAAGACCGAGCTGATGCGGTTCAACGCCCGGCCTTCCAGCAGAAAAGACAGCCCCGGCACAACCGGCCAGCCCCAATTGGCCATGCCGTACTGGCACAGCCCGCCCAGCAGTACCAGCGCATAACCGGCAAAAGCGACTTTAAGAAGCAGCTGAAAATCCCGCGGCGAACGCACGGCCGCCGCCAGAAAATAAAACAAGCCAATTAGCAGCGTCAGACTCAAAGCGTCGCCCAGCGCCTGTGCGGGCAGATACGCATCCCCAACCGCCCACCACGCGCCGAGCAGAAGCAAACAGAAAGGCAGCTCATAGCCGGTCAGCCGCCGCGTCCAGCTCCAGGTTTGCCACCGGGTATAGTCCCAGAGCAGTCCCAGCAAGCCAATTAACGCTAAATTGGCCAGCCAGAACGGCACAGCCACGCAATAAGCGCCCAGCAGGGTAAGACAGAGCCAGAATATCGCCATAACTCACAGTTTAACATAAAGCATCACAAACTCTCAAAACAGTCAACTATTTTTTAGCGGCGGTCTATACCAGACAAATGACGCCAGACAGGACAGTTCATTATACTTTTCAGGTATTACGCTGGGAGGTGGTGCGGGAAAATCAGGGCCTTGGTCTGTTTCATTAAATAATAATGGAGGTATAAGTAATGAGTTTTAAGCAAATTTTTTTAGCGGCGGGAATTCTGGCTGCGGTCGGTCTGGCCGGTGTGCTGGATACCAATGATGTCAAATTGAGCACTACACTGGGACTGGGCGGCAATCCGGCGGCTATAGCGGTGAATAAGGAGCGCAAGGTCGAGCTGGGCACCATTGCCCTGAATAAAACCAGCCAGAGCAATCAAATTAAAAACACTGGAGCTCCGCTTAACACTTCTTTAGGGATAAGCCTGTTTGACGGGAAAGATGTAAATTCATCCAGCTTCAATGACGCCAGTAAATTTCTGGCCTACACAGGTTCTTACGCAGACAACTGGTTCTCCCTCCGCTACAAATACGAAAGCAATCTGTACCCCAATTTCAAATCCAGTGTAGAGTTTACAGGCCCTGGGGCGCCCTTTTTACAGCCATACGATCCAGACCGCAAAGCCAGAGTATCGCTCTATCAAAAAGACGCGGTGGAAACCCTGTCCCTGCTCTGGGCCAGAGAATTAAGCGCGGGTCTGACCGCCGGCGTGGAATTGGCGACTAACATTTATACATTAAACACCGATATTTCTTTCAACAAAGCGGCTAAAGACATTCCGCCGATTTGGGCTATTTTCGAAGGTATAGAGAAAAAAGCCTACCTTCAGTCCGGCTCATACTACACTCTAACGCTGGGCGGGATTTACGCTCTGGCGGATAATCAAAAAATATCTCTGGCCCAGAAGTTCAGTCAGGACAGAGCCGTGCAGAAGCATGACGGTAAATATGGCTCCGCGCAAAGCTCTTATCTGGAATCCCTGCCCAACGAGACAGGCCTGAGCTACATTTACAGCGTAAATGACAGTCTGGAAGTGGCCGGTGTATTCAAGACTTTCTGGGGCTTGATTTACGACCAGAACATTCAGAGCAGCAGCGCACCGGAAACAACCGAAACGGTGCGTTTATTCCCGTACAATTCCTATGGCTTCGCGGCCAGCTATGCGCTGAACAGCGAGCTGGAATTGCAGGGTTACGGCAATTATATCAAGGGCTATAAGTCCGGGGTAAATAATTCCGTTCATCCGCTGACCGGAGCCAAAGAAGACAGCTCCGGCTACGATGTATCGCAATTCGGCGGCAATGTGCAGTACAGCCCGGCTTTGCTGCGCGGCGGCACCATACTGCTGGGGTCTTATGTCACCAAGCTGGTCAGCATGGATCCGGCTATCGGACAGACCTTTGACCTGACCAATACATCTCTGTCTTACTCGCACGCTTTCTAAAACAGTTTAACGCTGTTCTTAGAAAAAGGGCCGTCTCAAAAGACGGCCCTTTTAGTTATTCGAGAAAAGGGCATCAGCATCTGCGGCACAGGCGGAAACATGGAACAATTTATGACAGGCGGAGGAAAAGATTTTGCGGAGCTATTGCTTGAATGGATACGCGAAATAATTAATTTTTACAGGCACAATTGCCGGTTAATTTACAAACCGGTACTTGAGCAGCGTCCAGACTGCTTCAAAGCCGTCATACCATTTGATCTTCTTGCCTTCCTCCACAGAACGGCCTTTGTAACTAATCGGCACCTCGATAATTTTGCAGCCGCGTTTCAAAACTTTGGCAGTAACTTCCGGACAAAATTCAAAACGTCTGGCTTTAAGCGCCAGCGCCTGCAAAATCTCCGTTTTAAACATCTTATAGGCGGTGGCTTCGTCAGTTAAACGGGCGCCGTAAAGAATGTTCGCCGCCAGCCGGAGCAGCTGATTGGCCAGCCAGTTCTGGAAAGTCATGCCCTGCGGCCGCCGTCCCTGTATAAAACGCGAGCCGTAAACCACTTCCGCGCCGTCCTCAATTATCGGCCGCAATAAAACCGGATAATCGCCGGGATCATATTCCAGATCCGCGTCCTGAATCAGCACAATATCGCCGGTCACATAGGTCAGGCCGATGCGCGTGGCCGTGCCTTTGCCAAAATTTATTCTGGAGGAGTGGACAATCACCGCTTTGTCATTCTTATATTTTTCCAGCTTCTCGCCGGTACCGTCCCGGGAGCCGTCGTCCACCAGAATAAGCTCCCTATCCTTGATCTGCTCCGGCAGGCGCACGGCTTTGATGGCCTGAATGACCGCGTCGATATTATTATATTCATTATAAATGGGAATGATTATGCTGAGTTTCAAATTATTCTCCAGGATTTCAACTTATGTTATAGTTTAACAGTATGAATATTTTTAAGCAATTTGAGCGGTTCCTGCACAGCCCGCAGTACTGGGGGATCATTCTGCTGGGCGGGTATATTTTCCGGGCTCTGGCCGGTCTGTATTATCAGCACGAGCAGCTGGCGGATGCTATCGCCCAGTATATGCCCATCTCCGAAGCCCTGGCCTTTGGCGAAGGGTACGTTGATATGCGGCCGCCCGGTTTTATTTTATTCCTCGCGCCAATCGCGCGGATCTTTGGCCGCGGCAATTACCTGTATCCGGCGATATTAATCCAGTCCGCAGTGTCCCTGCTGCTCTGTTACATCCTGTACAAAATTACCGTTAGTATTTTTCGTTCGGAAACCGCCGGCAGGCTGGCCGCCGGTATTGCGGCTTTTTATCCATGGCTGATCTATTATTCTACCCAGCTCTCTCTGGAGCACTGGTTTGTTTTTTGGGTGGCGCTGTCTGTATACTGCGCCGTGCGCTTCGATCAGGAGCGCAGTTATCCGCACGCTGTATTGCTGGGACTGGTTTTAAGTTTCACAATGTATATACGCACTGTATATACTCCGTATATTATACTGCTGGGACTTTTTTTTCTGTGGCGCAAAATCCCGTGGCAGAAAGTCGCTGTCGTCCTGCTGATCGTGGCCTGTTTTATCGCGGCCTGGGGCGCCTTTAACAAAGTCTACAAAGGGCTCTGGACTTTCACCGGCGGCAACGAAGATCACAATCTCTACATCAGCCTCAATCCATCGAATAAAACCGGCGGGATGATCCGCGGCCGAGACTCTCCCGACTTAGACGCGATATATAAATATCTGGAAACTCTGCCGCCGGAAGAAGCCCAAAACTGGTTTAAAAAACAGGTCTGGCAGTTTGTCCGTGAAAACCCCAAAGAAGTATTAATCCTGGCGGTCAAAAAAATGTATATATTCTGGCGGCCGTATCCAACCGCGGAAGGATATACTACTCCGGTCACCTGGCTGATTGTTTTTTGTTCATTTATGCCCTTGCT
>JAISQA010000033.1 GCA_031274525.1 Candidatus Margulisiibacteriota bacterium | reverse complement strand
CTCACAACTCACAACTCACAACTCACAACTCACAACTCACAACTCACAACTCACAACTCACAACTCACAACTCACAACTCACAACTCACAACTCACAACTCACAACTCACAACTAAAGTAAGCACAAAAAACGGTTTTTGTCAGGTACAATTTTTCACTGAACTTCGTAAAAAGTTAGCTAACTGCGGTTTGCCGCCCTAGGACGTATTTTTTATTCCGGCTGGATTTCAATCTATATTGAGAGGGAGATGGTGCATTATGGCAGAAAAATATTCAGGGATAGCTACAGGAAAATGGCTGAAAGCCAGCGACGTGGAAGCCGCGCTGGACAGGAAAGAAGACGTCAGCAACAAAACCACCAGTCTATCCGGTTCGTCCACCGATGCCCAGTATCCCTCGGCCAAAGCCGTATGGGATGCTATTCAAGCTAGCATTACCTAGTATGAGTCCGTTAGAACGTGTGTTGGGCAAACGCAATCTGCCCCCGATGTTCCGGCTGGATTTCAATCTATATTGAGAGGGAGATGGTGCATTATGGCAGAAAAATATTCAGGAATAGCCGCGGGAAACCAGGTGAACGCCAGCGACATGGAAGCTGCGCTGGACAGGAAAGAAGACGTCAGCAACAAAACCACCAGTCTATCCGCTTCGTCCACCGATGCCCAGTATCCCTCGGCCAAGGCCGTACGGGATGCCATTCAAAAGTTGATGCGTGGAACGCTTTGGATATCAAGTTCTTTGACATCGACTAAAATTACCTGGTATGAGGCCGTTAGAACGTGTGTTAGGCAAACGCACTCTGCCTCAGATGTTCCGGCTGCAGTAAAGGCCGAAATGAACGACTTTGGTTATACCACCAGTATTGATGATGAACATTGCCTCCTTTATCAGCTAATATACGCTATGGACAGGAAAAAAGTTTACCGCCTACCGGAAATTGATGAATGGCAGCACTCTTATTTTGATGGCAAACTGGAATATCATTCTCAGCGTGAATGGGTATGGTTTAATTATGGTGATCATCGTACTTATGAGTATTACTTGATCAGTTGTGATTATCCAAATATGCTCAATTATGGCACTCCTAACCGCGACAGCAGTATGAACGTCAACTTCCCTAACATGCCCTACCACAACTTCGGATTTCGCCTCGCCAGAATGGTGTAATATAAAGGCGAACAGAAAAATTTTAGGTTTTACAAAACAGCGATACGCCTGCCGATGATTAAAGAATAATTAACTATATCGCGGCAGGTTTTCGTGCGATCAATTCCGATTTGACCTTGCGGATATTTTAAGCAATCCCCAGCGTTAGCAGCAGACCGGTTTCTACTTCAGCCAGCAGCGTTTCTGTCAATCTGGAGCGTTTTTTGATCAGACGTTTTTTGTCGATAGCAACTACCTGTGACACCACAACCACGGAATCTTTTGGCAGTTTAGTTGCCGTTTTTGCGGCATAAACATTACCGGGAGCATCTGCCAGCGCAAGGTTGGTAGTAAACGGCACGACCACTACGGTATTGATCCTGCTGCGGTTAAAAGCGTCGTTTTGCAGAATTAACACGGGTCTCTTGAATCCCGTTTCGCTGCCGAACGGCAGACCTAAGTCCGCCCACCAAATCTCACCACGCATCATTTTTGGTCAATTTTCTGGCCGCTTCCAGTCCGGCAGACAGGGTTTCGGGGCTCGTCTGTGCATACACCGCGTCCAGCCGCTTGGTAATATTTTGCGGACTATTGGCGTGATTGGTGAGGTATTCCGTTAAGGCCAGCGTATACAACCTGCTGCGCGGAATATTCAGAAAGCGCGCGGCGTGCTCAGCTTCATGATATAGACTATCGGGCAAGGATATGGCTGTTTTCATAACAAAAGTATAACCCGGGTATAACCCGGGTGTCAATAGGCGACGCTCTCGTTGAGGTCAGACACCCTCAGTGCGCTCACCGCGCAGGCTTTAAATGCCCGGGCTGTTTTTTATCCGCCGTGCCGCCCAAAAATTCCGCCCAGTTGGTTTTGTTGATGACCTGCACGCTGGACGGCGTATATTGAGCCAGAAAATTCCTGACGGGCTTGGCTGAGGCTTTGTGATACTTAAATTCATAACCGGCAAACTGTCCATCGTACTCCTACACTAAACAGCCAGCGGTCTATTGTTCCGGCTAAATCTCTCCGTATCATGACATTCTCCTAAAAATAATATTATAAATATCATTTTTCATGATAATTTTGCTATTATAATATCATTTTTATGGAAAAAAGCAACACTTTGCAGCTAAAACACCATCTGCGCAATCCCCGCGCAGGCTTCCGCGTCCGCAAGGGCGTTGTGCTGGTTTTTTAATTCGTAGCCGCAATGGGCGGACACGGTGTGCAGTTGATGATCGGGCAGTGCTTTGAATAACCGGCGGGACGCGCGGCAGGTGCAGTGTCTAATTTCCGGCCGCAGGATGATTTCTGTTTGCAGGAATTTAATGCTAAGTTTATTAAGCACTTGATCTGGTTTAATACCAAACGGGTACATAAATCCCCGGGCAATATGACCACGCTGGATTTTTGGATTGAATACTCTAACTAAGTCTCATTTGTGCGTAGCTCATACACTCTATTGACATAAATATACAGGTATAGTTAAATAAGCGTCCTTTTTGTGTGTTAGAATGGGTAAAAAAAGCGGTAGGTTTGGTAAAAAATGAGAGAAATAATTACTCTGGAATGTGAAGTTTGCAAGCGCCGGAATTATGTTACGACGAAAGAAAAGAAAAATAATCCGGAGCGTATAACGCTGAAGAAGTATTGCAAGTGGGATAAGAAGCATACTCCGCATAAGGAAACAAAATAAGTTTTGTTTTGGAGAGCACAGGCGAGTAGCTCAACTGGTAGAGTGGCGGTCTCCAAAACCGTAGGTTGCAGGTTCGATTCCTGTCTCGCCTGCCAAGCGCGGATTACCTTACGCGCGCAGGCGTGCCGGCCGCAAAAGGCGGACGGCCTGCCAGTCGAACTTAACAAGCGGAGCGAAGTTAAGTGAGACCTACGAGCTCGCTAAAGCGGGTGACGTAAGCGCGGATTACTTTACGCGCGCAGGCGTGCCGGCCGCAGGGTATATTATGGAGAGAATAAATGGCTTTTTTAGCCGACTTGAAAACAGAGATGAAAAAAGTAGACTGGCCGGCTCCGGCGCGGGTCTGGCAGATAACCGTGGTGGTTTTTTTGATCGTGGCGCTGATGACCCTGTTTACCTTTGCGCTGGATTTGATCCTGGGCGCCTTGTTGTTTAGGTAATTATAAAGATAGAGGATTGGTAAAAAGTGACTGACGGAGAAGTGACCGAAAATATAATAGAAGACAGCGCTGCGGCGCCGGCTGCGGATGTTCCGGTGGATACTTCCGCGCTGACCAGCCCGCAGCCTGCTGTGGAGCCTATCCCGCTGGCCGAACTCCAGGGCGACTGGTTTATTCTGCACGTCTTCACCGGCTACGAAAAAAAAGTCTGCACGGCGATCGAGCAGAAAATAAAAGAATTTAATCTGCAGGACAGAGTGCATAAAGTCTTAATACCGGAAGAGGATGTTATAGAGGTAAAAAATAACAAGCGCAAAGAGCACCGCCGGATGATGTATCCGGGCTATGTTTTCATTAATATGGAAAAAGACGACGAGGCCTGGTACCAGATCCGCCGGATCAACGGCGTGTCCAAATTTGTCGGCGCCGGTTTTCCGGAGCCTGTGCCGGAAAAAGATATGCAGCGTATTCTCAATCAGACCGGCGAGGATGTGCAGCCGCGCACGGAGATTGATTTTGAAGTGAATGAAAGCGTCAAAGTTATTTCCGGGCCTTTCCGCGGCTATGTCGGCGAGATCAAAGAGATTTTGGCCGAGCGCGGCAAAGTAAAAGTAATGATCTCGATTTTTGGCCGCTCCACGCCAATGGAGCTGGATTTTAACCAGATCGAGAAAAATGCGTAGCGCTGAACAAAAATAAAGAGAGGAACCAGTATTATGGGCGAACAGAAAAAAGGCGGCAAACCGGGCGGCGCTAAGCAATTGGTGGCCATAGTCAAATTGCAGATCGAAGCCGGCAAAGCCAATCCTGCGCCGCCGGTAGGCCCGGCGCTGGGCCAGCACGGCCTGAATATTATGGATTTTTGCAAGGCCTACAATGATCAGACCAAGGACAAGGCCGGGCAGACGATCCCGGTCGAGATCTCGGTTTTCAGCGACCGCACCTTTACCTTTAAGCTGAAATCGCCGCCCGCTTCGGTGCTGATCAAGAAAGCCCTGAATGTGCCCAAAGGCTCCGCGGTGCCGAATAAAAACAAGATCGGCCAGATCACCAGAGCAAAACTGCTGGAGATCGCCAAACAAAAAATGGACGGCCTGAACTGTTATACCCCGGAAGACGCGGTCACGGTCATTGCCGGCACCTGCCGCTCTATGGGCGTGGATGTTATTGATTAAGGGAGAATAAAAATGGCGCATGGTAAAAAATACAACGCAAAATTAGAGCTGGTCAAAGGCCGGGAGGCCTGGCCGCTGGACGAGGCGCTGGGCAAAGTCCGCGAGCTGGGTATTGCTAAATTTGACGAGACCATTGAAGCGACTTTTGTGCTGGGCATTGACCCGAAAAAAGGCGAGCAGATGGTGCGCGGCGCTGTGGCGATGCCGGCTGGTCTGGGTAAAAAAGTCACCGTGGCGATCATCACCAACGGCGACAATCTCAAGCAGGCGGAAAAAGCCGGAGCGGATTTTGTCGGCGCGGACGATCTGGTCGAGAAAATCAACGGCGGCTTTACGGATTTTGACGTGCTGCTGGCCACGCCGGACATGATGCCCAAAGTCGCCAAACTCGGCAAAATTCTGGGACGCAAAGGCCTGATGCCGACGCCTAAAGCCGGCACGGTGGTTAATGATGTGACCAGAGCGATCAACGAACAGAAAGCCGGCAAAGTCGAGTACAAATCGGACAAATCCGGAGTGATCCATACGATCATCGGCAAGAAATCTTTTTCGGCCGAACAGTTAAAGACGAATTATGACGTGCTGTATGAAGCCATACTCAAAGCCAAACCTTCGACGCTGAAAGGCGTTTATGTCAAGGGTATTTATCTGGCGCCGACTATGGGGCCGGGCGTGAAAGTGGTCGTGAGCGTTAACTAAGATCCAGAGAAGCCGGCGGCTCCGGGAGACGGAGCATAAGTCCTGCGGAGGAGTGTACGGTAATGGTCAAAGAGAGCAAGAAAGTGCTGGTTGAGGAGATCAAGCAAAAAATTGCGGATGCGGATCTTGTGCTGTTTTCCAGATACAATAAACTGACTGTGGCGGACGACCGTGCTCTGCGCCGCAAACTGCGCTCTGCGCGGGCCGAATACTGCGTGTACAAAAACAATCTGGTGTCGATTGCGTTTAAGGATTTGAATATCGCTTATGATGAAAAACAATTGACCGGCCCTACCGCGTATATTTTTGCCAAAGAGCCGATCGCTCCGGCCAAAGCGCTGGCTGAATTCTGTAAGACCAATGAGGCGGTGGCTGTCAAGGGCGGCGTTTTTCAGAAGCAGATCATCAGCGCAGACGCGGTTAAAGAATTGGCCTCTCTGCCGGGACGCGAGGAGCTGCTGTCCAGACTGGTATACCTGCTGCAATCGCCGATCACCGGCCTGGTCAATGTGCTGCAAGGGCCGCTGCGCAAATTAGTGTACGGGCTGAACGAAATAAAAGGCAAGCTGGAAAAAGCGGCGTAAGAAAAAGCCGCAGCGCTAAAATAAACTATTTATTTACGAGGAGGTGAATTTAATTATGGCAGAAGTAACTGTAGTCGCTCAAGAGATTATCGATAAGGTGGAAAAACTTTCTGTGCTGGAGCTGAATGGTTTGGTGAAAGCTCTGGAAGAAAAATTTGGCGTGACCGCTGCCGCTCCTGTGGCTGTGGCCGCGGCTCCTGTGGCTGCCGCCGGCGGGGCTGAGGCTGCCGCTTCTTCTACTGTCAATGTCATTCTGGCCAGCGCCGGAGACAAAAAAATCCAGGTGCTGAAGGTTCTGCGGGAGATCACCGGTTTGGGCCTCAAAGAAGCCAAGGATGTGGTGGACGGAGCGCCGAAGCCTGTGAAAGAAGGCGTGAGCGCGGAAGAAGCTAAAGCGATCAAGGAAAAGCTGGAAAAAGAAGGCGCTAAGGTTGAGATTAAGTAGTGATTGTTTTTAAGCGCGGATACCCTGAACTTTTACATTTTTTTAAGTAAAGGTTCGGGGCGTCGGCGTATGCGTTTTAGTATGTAATTTAGGAGGCACGCTAGTGGCTGTAAAAATAGCACCAAGAGTAAAATTAAACGAAAATATTCCCGATGAGATCCTGGATGTTCCCAAGCTGACTTCTCTGCAGCTGGATTCTTTCCGGAAATTTCTGGAAACGGGCGTGGCGCAGGAGCTAAAGCTGGTCAGCCCGATCAAAGGTTTCAGCAATCGGTACGAATTGTATTTTTCGGAAAATATCAAAATCGACGGGCCGAAATATTCCGCGGAGGAATGTCTGCGCCGGGAAACGACGTATTCCGTGTCACTGACCGTGCCGGTGAAGCTGGTCGACACCGAGACCGGCGAGATCAAAAAGCAGGATATATATATGGGCGAGATACCCTGCATGACCGAACAGGGCACCTTTATCTTCAACGGCGACGAGCGGGTGGTGATTTCCCAGTTTGTGCGCTCCTCCGGCGTGTATTTTAAGGAAAAAGAAGACTTGAAAAAAAGTAAAAAATCCTACATGGCGACGATCATTCCCAACCGCGGCGCGTGGCTGGAGTTTGAAGCGGACGCGGCGGGGATTTTGTATGTGTATATCAATAAGATGAAAAAGATCGGCCTGCCGCTGTTTTTGGCCGCGCTGGGCTACACCGAAGAAGAGATGCACAAACTGCTGGTCGCTAAAGAGGCTCTGGATAAGACGATCACTAAAACCGGCGCCGTCTTAACGCAGAAAGAAGCGCTGATGGAGATACACCGCAAGCTGCGTCCGGGCGATCATATCACCGAGGAAGGCGCGAATGTTTTTCTGACCAATCTGTTTTTCAATCCAGAGCGCTACGATCTGGGCTATATCGGCCGCTATAAGATGAATAAAAAACTGGGCCTGAAAGTCGACCCGGAGATCCAGTATCTGACCAAAGAAGACGTGATTGGCGTGGTCAATTACATTATCACGCTGACCAGAGACGAAGGCACGATCGATGACATCGACCACCTGTCCAACCGCCGTGTGCGCGCGGTCGGCGAGCAGATGCAGAAGCAGTTCAAAGTCGGTCTGGCCCGGCTGGAGCGGCTCATCAAAGAACAGATGATGCTCAAAGGCAACGAGGATTTTATGCCGCAGAACCTGATCAATATCCGGCCTTTGATCGCCGTGATGAATGAATTTTTCGGCTCTTCGCAAATGTCGCAGTTTATGGATCAGACCAACCCGCTGTCCGAGCTGGCGCACAAACGCCGTCTCTCCGCGATGGGTCCCGGCGGCTTGACCAAAGAACGCGCCGGTTTTGAAGTGCGCGATATTCATCCCTCGCATTACGGGCGTATCTGCCCGATCGAGACGCCGGAAGGCCCGAACTCCGGGCTGATTTCGCCGCTGGCGACTTTTGCCCGCGTGAACGAATTTGGCTTCATCGAGACGCCGTACCGCAAAGTGGATAACGGCCGGGTGACCAATAAAGTCGAATATCTGCCGGCGGAGGGCGAGGATCTTTTGAAGATCGCGCCTTATGATTACAGCATCACCAAAGACGGCCGGCTCAAAGGCGACCGCGTGCCGGTGCGCTACAAGAAAAAATTCCAGATGGCCCCGGCGGAAGAAGTCGACTATGTAGGCATTTCTCCCAAGCAGATTTTTGGCATCAGCTCCTGTCTGGTGCCGTTTCTGGAGCACGATGACGCCAACCGCGCGCTGATGGGTTCCAACATGATGCGGCAGGCCACGCCGCTTCTCAATCCAGACCGGCCGCTGATCGGCACCGGCATGGAGAAATACATCGGCCGCAACACTTCCACGGCCGTGCAGGCCAGAGAAGCGGGCGAGGTCATCGAAGTTGACGCCCGGCGGATTGTCATCAAAAACAACAGCGGCAAAAAAGATGTGTACGAGCTGGTCAAGTATCAGCGCACCAATCAGAACACCTGCCGCAATCAAAAACCCATAGTCAGCGTCGGCCAGAAAGTCAGAGTCAATGATCCGCTGGTCGAAGGCACCTGTTACAAAGATGGCGAGCTGGCGGTCGGCAAAAATATTTTGATCGCTTTTGTGCCTTTTGAAGGCTACAATTTTGAGGACGCCATTCTGGTTTCCGAAAAAATGGTGCGGGACGACACTTTCACTTCGATCCATATTACCCGCTACGAGATCGACGTGCGCAGCACCAAACTCGGCGACGAGGAGCTGACGCCGGAGATACCCAATGTTAGCGAGGATGCCCTGCGCAATCTGGATGAGCGCGGCATTGTGCGCATCGGCTCGACTGTGACGCCGGGCGATATTCTGGTCGGCAAGGTCACGCCCAAAGGCGAGTCCGAGCAGCCGGCCGAGGAAAAGCTCCTGCGCGCGATATTTGGCGACAAGGCCAGAGATATGAAGGATAATTCCCTGCGCGTGACCTCCGGCGAAGGCGGCAAGGTCGTCGATGTGCGGATTTTTTCCAGTGAGAATAACGATGATCTGCCGCCGGGCGTGCATATGATCGTCCGGGTGTATGTGGCCCAGCTGCGCAAGGTGATGGTCGGCGACAAAATGTCCGGCCGCCACGGCAACAAAGGCGTGATCTCGCGGATCATGCCGGTCGAGGATATGCCTTTTCTGCCGGACGGCAAGGCGGTGGATATTGTGCTCAATCCTTTGGGCGTGCCTTCCCGTATGAATGTGGGACAGGTGTACGAGACGGTGCTGGGCAATGCGGCTTATGCTCTGCAGGAGTATATCGAGACCCAGCAGTTCGACGAGGCTTATGAGCCGGAAGCGTCGGTCAAGGCTATTGAGGCCAAAATGGACGCGGCCAAGAAAGTGCCGGGTTTTGACTGGCTGACCGAGAACGGCAAGATTCCTTTGCGCGACGGCCGCACCGGAGAGCTTTTTGACCAGCCGATCATGTGCGGCTATATGTATATGCTCAAGCTGATCCACCTTGTCGAGGAAAAAATGCATGCGCGCGCCACCGGCCCGTATTCGCTGGTGACCCAGCAGCCGCTGGGCGGCAAGGCGCAGTTCGGCGGTCAGCGTTTCGGCGAAATGGAAGTCTGGGCGCTGGAAGCCTATGGCGCGGCGTATACCCTGCAGGAGCTGCTGACCGTGAAGTCGGACGATGTGTCCGGCCGCGCACGGGTGTACGAAGCGATTATCAAAGGCAAAAATCTGCCCAAGCCCGGCACGCCGGAGTCTTTCCGCGTGCTGGTCAGAGAGCTGCGTTCGCTGGGTCTGGATATGAAAGTGATCACCGCGGATGGTATTGAGATCGACAAGCGGTAGCGTCCCGGCTTGGCCCGGTGACCCTAATTAAAATAGGAGGAATAAATGCTAGTTCGTAACCCTAATGATTTTAAGTGTATCCGTCTGGGAGTGGCTTCGCCGGAGACGATCCGTTTCTGGTCGCACGGCGAGGTCAAAAAGCCGGAGACGATTAATTACCGGACTTTCAAGCCGGAGCGCAACGGCCTTTTCTGTGAAAAGACTTTCGGCCCGGTCAAGGACTGGGAGTGCTCCTGCGGCAAATACCGCCGGGTGCGTTACCGCGGCATCGTCTGCGAACGCTGCGGTGTCGAAGTCACCCATTCCAAAGTCCGCCGCGAGCGCATGGGGCATATCGAGCTGGCCACACCGGTCACGCATATCTGGTTCCTCAAGGGCGTGCCTTCTTATATCGGCTTGATGCTGGACATGCAGTATAAGTCGCTGGAAAAAGTCATTTACTACGATTCTTATATGGTGACCAAAGTGGACGACGCGATCAGCGATCAGCTGCATATCACGCAGCTGCTCTCCGAGGAAGAGTATTTTGACCTCAAAAAAAGATACGGCAATAAATTTCACGCGGACATGGGCGCCAAAGCCGTGAAAGATGTGCTGGAAAATATAGAGCTGGATAAGCTGATCAAAGACCTGCGCAAACAGCTGGTCAAAGCCACCGGTGCGAATTATCTCAAACTGACCAAGCGCGTCCGCGCATCCGAGGCTTTCCGCGACAGCGGCAATAAGCCGTCCTGGATGGTGCTGGACTGCGTGCCGGTGATGCCGCCGGATCTTAGGCCGATGGTGCAGCTGGAAGGCGGCCGTTTTGCGACCTCCGACCTGAATGATCTCTACCGCCGGGTGATCAATAGAAATAACCGTCTGCGCCGCCTCATCGATATCGGCGCGCCGAATATGATCGTGCGCAATGAAAAACGCATGCTGCAGGAAGCCGTGGATGTGCTGTTTGACAACGGCAAGCGCGGCCGCGAAGTGACCGGCACCAACGGCCGGCCGCTGCGCTCTATATCCGATATTATCGAAGGCAAGCAGGGGCGTTTCCGCCAGAATCTGCTGGGCAAGCGTGTCGATTACTCCGGCCGCTCGGTAATTGTGGTCGGCCCGTCGCTCAAGCTGCATCAATGCGGCCTGCCCAAAGAAATGGCTATCGAGCTATTCAAGCCGTTCATTATCCGCGAGCTGGTCAAGAGCGGCAATGTACAGAATGTCAAATCCGCCAAACGGAAGATCGATAACAAAGAAGTGATAGTTTACGATATTCTGGACAAGGTCATTAAAGGCCACCCGGTGATGCTCAACCGCGCGCCGACCCTGCACCGGCTGGGCATTCAGGCTTTCGAGCCGGTGCTGGTCGAGGGCAAAGCCATTCAGATCCACCCGCTGGTTTGCACCGCTTTCAACGCGGACTTTGACGGCGATCAGATGGCGGTGCATGTGCCGCTTTCGCTGGAAGCACAGGCGGAGTGCCGCATGCTGATCCTGTCGTCCAATAATATCTTGTCTTCGTCCAACGGCAATCCGATCATCACGCCGACGCAGGATATGATCCTGGGCATTTACTGCATGACTATCGAGCGCGAGTATGACAAAAAGATCCGCGCTTTTGCCGATGTCAACGAGGCGCTCAAAGCTTATGATCTCAATCTGATCCGGATGCAGCAGCCGATGGATGTGCGGATCGACGGAACACGGGTGCGCACCACGGTCGGCAAGATTATTTTTAACTCCACAGTCGGCGAGGTGCTGGAGCATTTCGGCAAGGAAAAATATCCGTATATCAACACGCAGGTCGGCAAGCGGGATATGTCCCGGCTGATTTCCCGGTGGTATGACACTTACGGCGCGACCGTGACCGCCGAATTATGCGACCGCCTGAAAAATCTGGGTTTCTATTATGCGATGAAAGCCGGCGTGTCGATCGCTATTGACGATATGGTTGTGCCGGGCAGCGACAAGGCCAAATACATCGAGCGCGGCGACAAAGAACAGTCGCGCATCGACAATCAGCTGACCAAAGGCGAATTGACCGAGCGCGAGGCGCGGGAAAAATCCCATGACCTGTGGCGCCGGGTGACCGCCAATGTGACGGAGGACATGAAGTCCAAGCTGGGCCGCTACAACAGTGTCTGGATCATGGCCAATTCCGGCGCCCGCGGCAACATCGATCAGGTGCGCCAGCTGTCCGGAATGCGCGGACTGATGGCTGACGCGCAGGGTAACACCGTGGATATTCCGATCAAGACTAATTTCTACGAGGGCTTGAGCCTGACCGAATATTTCATCTCCGCTTACGGCGCGCGCAAAGGTCTGGTGGATACCGCGCTGCGCACGGCGGACTCCGGCTATCTGACCCGCCGCCTGGTCGATATCGCGCAGGATGTGATTATCACCGAGGAAGACTGCGGCACCAGCGACGGTATGCAGATGGGGCCGATCAAAGACGGCTTTACTATTGTTCTGCCGCTGGAAGAGCGGCTGATCGGCCGCAATGCTGCGGAGACGGTCAAGGATCCGATCACCGGCGAGGAATTGGTCAGGAAAAATCAGGAGATCACCGCGGAGACCGCGCAGCGGATTGCCGATGCCGGTCTGGAGTCTGTAAAAGTCCGCTCGATCCTGACCTGCCATGCGAAGAGAGGTATTTGCCAGAAATGCTACGGCCGCGATCTTTCGACCCGCCGCCCGATAAACCTGGGCGAGGCGGTCGGCGTGATCGCCGCGCAGTCTATCGGAGAGCCCGGCACACAGCTGACCATGCGTACTTTCCATACCGGCGGCGTGGATTTGACCAAGGCCGCGGCGGTGACTATTTCCTCCAAGCTGGACGGCGTGATTGAGTTTGACGAGACTGTCAAGCAGACCAAGGTCGAGGACGAAAACGGCGAGAAATTCCCGATCGCCATCCGCGACTGCAAGGTTTTTCTCGTGCGTCCCAAGGGCGGCAAATTAAGCTATGATATTCCGGCCAATGCGGAGATCAAGGTCAAAAACGGCCAGAAGGTCAAGGCCGGTGAAGTGCTGGCCGAGTATCATCCCAATCTGCATTACATTATTGCGGTCAATGACGGTATCATCAATTTCCACGGCTTTACAGTCCGGGAGAGCATGGGCAAGACCGGCCGCAAAGAATTTGTCGCCAAAAAAGACGGCGAATTGTTTATTCATAATCCGGAGCTTTTTAAGGATTACAAAGTCGAGGGCGATAAAGAGATCTATGTCGAAAAGAACGAGCGGGTCCGCAATGATGATGAGATTGCCACCAACATTATGTCGGAGTCGGCCGGCCGCGTGCTCGATATCCTCGACAACGGCGACCATAAGATTATCCGGCTGGCTCCCGGCGAGAATTATCCGGTGCTGGCCGGTTCGCGCCTGTATTTTGGCGAAGGCTCCCGGATCAAAATGGACGATGTTATTGCCATGGAGTCTTCGGTTTCCGACGGCTCGGCGCGCGATATCGTCGCCGGCCTGCCGCGGGTCGAGGAGTTATTCGAAGCCCGGCATCCCAAACGCGCCGCGGTGCTGGCGGAGATCGCTGGCGTAGCCGATATTTCCGAAAAAGAAGGCCTGCGGCATATCACGATCACGGCGAGCAAGTCCAGCAAAAAGAGCTATTCGATACCTTTTGGCATCCGGCTGAAAGTTTTTCCGGGCAAACATGTGGCCAAAGGCGAGGCGCTGACCGATGGCGTGAAGGATCCGCACGATGTTATTTCGATCCTGGGCAAAGAAGCCGCGCAGGGCTTCATCGTGGATGAAGTGCTGAAAGTGTATTTGTCGCAGGGTGTCGGCACCAATGACAAGCATGTCGAGGTCATTGTCAAACAAATGACCAAAAAAGTGCGCATCCGCGAGATCGGCGACAGCCCCTATCTGGTGGACGATTTTGTGGATGTTTTCGAATATGAGGAAATGGTCAAAAAATTAAAGAGCGAGGACAAAGCCCCGCCGCTCGGTGATCAAGTGCTGCTGGGTTTGACCAAGGCTTCGCTGAATACGGAGAGTTATATTTCCGCGGCTTCTTTTCAGGAGACTACCTCGGTGCTGACCAGAGCGGCGATCAACGGCAAGACCGATCCGATGTACGGCCTCAAAGAGAATGTCATTATCGGCAAACTCATTCCGGCCGGTACGGGCATGGATGTTTATGACGATGTCCGGCTCAAATCCACCGACCCGGAGATCAGCCTCGATCCTGTGCCTGTGACGCTGGAGGAAGAAGTATTTAAGATCTAGCCGGGGAATATCACCGGCCTAAAAAAATAAAAGGCTCCGCAAGGAGTCTTTTATTTTGGCTCGAACTTAACACCCTTAGCTATTTTACCTGTCACTTTCTTTGAGGGGAAAAAGAGAATATTCGCGCGGCTGCGCTGTGAAATACCACGGCGCACACAGGCTGGCGAGCGGGATATTCCGCTCCCGCGAAGCCGTATCTCGCGCATAGGCGCGAGATGCAAAATATTTATTACGCTGGCGCTTGGGCAATGTGCGCGGTTAATTTTACAGGCCTACCGGGCCTAATTTTGTTTTTTCACGTAGCTTTTCAGCATTTTAGAGATAACCTCTTTAGCGCTGGCGTCAAGCCTGTTAAGCGTTTGCAGGAGATCAAGATCGGCCAGTTTCTGCTGTAAGCCGGCCTTTTTAGCCGTCCCAAAATTTTCGATATCCTTAAACCAGTATTCCATAGGTATGGCGTAAGCCCGGCTTATTTGCAGGAGCGTTATCAGTTTGGGCAGATTGCCGCCGCTGTAGATGCGGTAAAAAGAAGTGTATTCCAGTCCGGCCTGGTCGGCCATGGCTTCCAGCGTGAGGCCTTTTTCTTTACGGATCCGTTTTAACTCGCTGCTGATCAGCGCTTTTAATTCCTTTGCGACGCTGGTTTTATCCATATTTGTTACCGCCTTGTGAAATAAGTCTATCCGGCTTTTTTGAATTGTCTTATGGATAAAATGAATAAATATAATTCATTTTATCCATAAAATATGCTATAATCCCTAAAGTTTGAAATAAAAAAAGGAGGGTTTTATGGTAATAGAAACAGGCCAGCCGCTGCTGGCGTCCGACATCAATAATTTAACTTTTTTCCCTAAGGGCACGATATTGACCTACACCACCGCGGCTTGGAACAGCGCCAGCGCGGCGTTTAAGCAGATCTGGTACATTTGTAACGGGCAGCCGGTGGGTAATGAGTATACGCCGGATTTGGTCAATAAATTTTTGCGTGGTGCGGAAAGCTCCGGCAGTACGGATGGCGCGGACAGCCAGAGCCTTACCTTGCAGGAGATTAACCTGCCCGCACATGCCCATACCTTAAAGGATGAAGACATCAGCATTACCGGTGGTTCGCATAATCATAACTTACAAGATGAAAATATTAGTATTACCGGCGGGTCGCATGATCATAACTTGAAAAATGAAGATATTAGTATTACTGGCGGTTCGCATAGCCATAGTTTTAAGAATGAAAACATCACGACCAGTGAAAATACGCACAATCATGGTTATTATGATTCTCAAGGAGCCAGCAGAGGTAATTTAAACGGCAAAAATGCCGGAAGCACCTGGACAGTAACGGGTGATAATACCCATAGTCATACTGTAAATTTAAATGGTAAATCTACAAATGACAATACATCGCACAGCCATACGCTTAATCTAAACGGTAAATCAACGGATAACGCGACCCATACGCATACGCTCAATCTAAACGGCAAATCGACGGTGTACAGCACAACCCATACGCATACACTCAATCTGCACGACAAATCAACCAATGCCACAGGCTCCGGCATGGCGTTTACCATTGATACGGTGCCTGCGTATTATACAGTGATTTACATTATAAAGATGGCGTAACCCGGGGCAGCGAACATTCTATTGACACATTCGCCCCGGCTCCCTTATAATTACCGCCCTTTTTGCCGTGTGCCGGCTAAAGGGTATTTGTGTGCCGTTTGACGAGAATTTTGGAAAGAAGGAGCTAAATGTCAACCATAAATCAGCTGATTAAGCAAGGCCGCCGTAAAAATATAGCGAAGACCAAATCACCGGCGCTGGCCTCCTGTGCGCAGAGGCGCGGTGTATGCGTGGTGGTCAAGACCCAGACGCCCAAAAAACCCAATTCGGCCCTGCGTAAAGTCGCGCGCGTGGTTTTATCCAATAAAGAAGAAGTCACCGCGTATATTCCGGGCGAGGGCCACAATCTGCAGGAGCACTCTATTGTGATGATCCGCGGCGGCCGGGTCAAAGACCTGCCCGGTGTGCGTTATCATATTCTGCGCGGCGCGCTGGACACGCTGGGTGTCGATAAACGGCGGCAGGGGCGCTCCAAGTATGGAGCCAAGCGGCCAAAGCCGGAAAAGAAATAGGGAGCAGATAAATGTCGAGAAGAAATAGAGCAGTCAAGCGGGAAAGAATTCCGGACCCGGTTTACAACAGCTATCTGGTTGCGGAGACGATCAGTAAAATTATGCTCAAGGGTCTGCGCTCCAAAGCGGAACGCATCATTTACGCGATGATCGACACGCTTTCGGAAAAAACCCAGAAGCCCGGCATTGAGGTATTCAATGAAGCGATCAATAACATCAAGCCGGTCATGGAAGTCAAATCCCGCCGGGTCGGCGGCGCCAACTATCAGGTGCCGATCGAAGTGCGGCCGGAACGGGCGCAGTCGCTGGCTATACGCTGGTTCATCACCGCGGCCCGGGCGCGCAAAGGCAAGAGCATGATCGAGAGAGCCTCGGCTGAAGTGCTGGACGCTTTCAATAACACCGGCGCCGCGATCAAGAAAAAAGACGACACGCACAAAATGGCCGAAGCCAACAAAGCTTTTGCGCATTTTAGATATTAGACGGGAGCAATAAATTTGTGAGCAGCAGACAGGTAGCCCTAAAAGACACCAGAAATATTGGTATCGCCGCGCATATTGATGCCGGCAAGACGACTTTGACGGAACGTATTTTGTTTTACACCGGTGTGTCGCATAAGATCGGCGAAGTGCATGACGGCGCCGCTACTATGGACTGGATGGTGCAGGAACAGGAGCGCGGCATCACGATCACTTCCGCGGCCACCACCTGTTTTTGGAATAAAGAGCAGATTAAACACCGCATCAATATCATCGACACGCCCGGACACGTGGACTTCACGATCGAGGTGGAGCGGTCGCTGCGCGTGCTGGACGGCGTGGTTGCTGTATTTTGCGCGGTGGGCGCGGTGCAGCCGCAGTCCGAGACCGTCTGGCGGCAGGCCACCCGTTACAAAGTGCCGCGTATTGTGTTCGTCAATAAGATGGATAGAGTCGGTGCGGATTTTTACCGGGTGGAAGAGCAGATCAAAGAAAAACTAAGCGGCCGTCCGATACCTATTCAGCTGCCGATCGGCGCGGAGGATAATTTTGTCGGAGTTTTTGATCTGATCAATATGAAAGCCATTTACAATAAAGGCGAAAAAGGCACGCAGCTGGAATACTCGGATGAGATCCCGGCCGAGCTGGCCGACAAAGTGCCGCATTACCGCGAGATTTTGATCGAGGCTGCCGCCGAGCAGAGCGATGATTTGATGGAAAAATATATGAACGGCGAGACCCTGACGGCCGGGGAGCTGCGCAAAGGCCTGCGCATAGGCGTGATCAAAACAAATTTTGTGATTATGACCTGCGGCTCTGCTTTCAAAAACACGGCCATTCAGCCGCTGCTGGATGCGGTTTGCGACTTTCTGCCGACCCCGCTGGAAAAACCGGTCTACGGCATCAACACGGACACCGGCGAGAATAGCGAGGTAAAAGTCGCGGATGAGGAAAAATTTATCGGTCTGGCTTTCAAAGTGGCGACCGATCCTTTTGTCGGCCGTTTGACCTATGTGCGGGTGTACTCCGGCACTTTGAAATCCGGCTCTTATGTGGTGAATACGACTAAAGATGTCAAAGAACGGGTCGGCCGTCTGGTGCTGATGCACGCGAACAAACGCGAAGAGCTGGATGAAGTGCACGCCGGAGATATTTGCGGCGTTATCGGTCTGAAAGACACGACTACCGGCAATACTATTGCTGCGGAAGGCAACAGTATAATGCTGGAGGCGATCAATGTTCCGGAAACGGTGATCGATGTGGCTATCGAGCCCAAGACCAAAGCCGATCAGGAGAAGATGGGCGAGGCGCTCAAAAAGCTGGCCGAAGAGGATCCGACTTTCAAGGTCAAGACCGATGAGCAGACCCAGCAGACGATTATTTCCGGCATGGGCGAGCTGCATCTGGAGATTATCGTTGACCGGCTGATCCGGGAGTTTAAGGTCGAGGCCAATGTCGGCAAGCCGCAGGTGGCTTACCGCGAGACGATCCGCAAATCAGTCGAGCAGGAAGGCAAACATATCAAGCAGTCCGGCGGCCACGGTCAGTACGGTCATGTCTGGCTGCGGATCGAGCCCAACGAAAAAGGCAAGGGTTACGAATTTGTCAACGAAATTGTCGGCGGCGTGGTGCCGCGCGAATTTATCACTCCGGTGGACAAGGGCGCCAAGAATGCGCTGTCTTCCGGCGTGCTGGCCGGTTTCCCGCTGGTCGATGTCAAGGTTACTTTGTTCGACGGTTCCTATCACGATGTGGACTCTTCGGATATCGCTTTCCAGCTGGCCGCCAATCTGGCTATCAAAGAAGGCGTGCCGCGCTGCAATCCCGTGCTGCTGGAGCCGGTGATGAAAGTCGAGGTCGAGGTGCCGGAGGCCAATTCCGGCGATGTGATCGGCGATCTGAGCAGCCGCCGCGGCCGCATTGAAGGCATGGAGTCCGTACGCGGCACGCAGATCATCAAGGCCAAAGTGCCTCTGGCGGAAATGTTCGGCTATTCGACCGACCTGCGCAGCAAGACGCAGGGGCGCGGCACTTATACTATGGAATTTTCGGATTATGAAGAGGCGCCGAAGAATGTGACCGAAGCGATTATAAGTAAGTACAAAGGTAATTAACCGGGCCGGGCAGCGGCCGCATGGTGCGGCTGCCCCGGTCAAGCAAATAAAAGCGAGGAAAATACTGTGGCTGTAAAAACGAAAATAAAAGCAAATCAAAGGGTGCGGATTAAGCTAAAGGCTTTCGATCACCGTCTGCTGGATCAGTCTTCCGGCAAGATCGTGAGCACGGCGCAGCGTTCCGGCGCCAAAGTTTTCGGGCCGATACCGCTGCCGACCGATATTAAGAAATGGACAGTCCTGAAGTCGCCGCACGTCAACAAAAACTCCGGCGAGCATTTTGATTTGCGTATCCATAAGCGGCTGATCGATATTATTGATCCGCCCTCCACCACGACAGACGCTTTGACCAAACTCGATTTGCCGGCCGGCGTGGATATTGAGATCAAGGTTTTGTAATTTGTGCGGGGCGCGGTACGGGCGTCTAAAAATGGAGCGGAAAATGAAAAGTATTTTAGGCAGAAAAATTGGCATGACGCAGGTTTTTACGGACGATGGTCTGGCACAGGCCGTAACGGTCATTGAGTGCGGCCCCTGCGTGGTATTGCAGGCCAAGAAAAAAACCGGCAAGGACGGTTATGCGGCGCTGAAGCTGGGTTTTCTGTCCAGAAAAAACGCGGTCAAAGCCGCGCTGGGCGTGGCTAAAAAAGCCGGACAGGAAAAAGCCCCCCAATATATCCGCGAAGTGCGGGTGCCGGATGCGCTGGATCTCCCGGCGGGCAGCGTTTTGAATGCCGCGATTTTTGCCGCGGGCGAAGAGGTGGCCGTGACCGGCACCAGCATCGGCAAAGGATTTCAGGGCGCGATCAAGCGGCACCGTTTTACGATCGGCCCGCGCAGCCACGGCTCCAAAAATAACCGCATCACCGGCTCGCAGCGTTTTATGGACCGCGGCGGACGCATCCCTTTCGGCGCGAAAATGCCTGGACACATGGGCACCGAGCGTGTTACAATCCGTGGTCTCAAGGTTGTAGAAGTCTTGAGTGACAAAAATGTTATTCTAGTCAGCGGCGCTATACCGGGCCCGAAAAACGGGTTGGTTGTTGTAAGCAACCGCAAAGCCGAATACGACGCTGGGAAAATAGCTGTTAAACAATAAGAGGTAGGCAAATGGCGACAGAAGTGCAGATATTTGATCTGGCCGGTAAGGCCGCGGGGTCATTGACGCTCAATGACAGAGTATTCAATGCCAAAGTGAACAAAGGCTTGCTGCATCTGGCCGTGTTGAGTTATCTGGCGACGGGCCGTTCCGGCACGCACAGCACTCTGACTAAATCCGAAGTGCGCGGCGGCGGCAAAAAACCGTTCTCGCAAAAAGGCACCGGTAATGCCCGCCGGGGCTCCAGCCGCTCTCCTCTGCTTCCGGGCGGCGGTGTCTCAATGGGCCCCAAGCCGCGCGATTATGCTTTTTTCCTGACCAGAAGCATGAAAAAAGCCGCGCTGCGCGCTGCGCTGACGGATAAAAAAGCCAATATGATCGTGCTGAAAGATTTAGCTCTGACCCAGCCCAAAACCAAAGAGTTTTCCGCGGTGCTCAAAAATTTTAAACTGGACGCCAAAGCTTTGTTTGTAGATGAAGCTTTGCCCGCCAATGCTGTGAAAGCCGGGCGCAATATTCCGACGATCAAGACGGCCAATGTTAAAAACATCACGGTCTATGATCTGCTCAAGTATGACAAATTTTTTGTCACCGCGTCCGCCGTACGGAAATTAGAGGAGGCTTTAGGATGAGCTCTGTTTATGACGTGATCGTCAAGCCGGTCGTCACCGAAAAAAGCAGCCTGGAACTGGGCAAGAATATTTACACTTTTATTGTGCAGAAAAAAGCGACGAAGATCGCGGTGCGCAGCGCGGTCGAGAAAATTTACAATGTCAAAGTGGCGAAAGTAAATACCCTGATCGTCGCCGGTAAAAAACGCCGTTACGGCCGTATTTCCGGTCAGGAGCAGGATGTCAAAAAAGCGGTGGTGTATCTGGTCAAGGGCCAGAAGATCGACGCGCTGGCAGCTTAGGAGATAAAGCAAAATGGGTCTGAAAAAATTAAAATCAATTCATAACGCCTCGCGTAACACGATACTTTATGATTTTGCAGAAATAACCGCCAGCAAGCCGGAGAAGAGTCTGCTGGCCGCGGCCCGCAAGACTTCCGGCCGCAACAATCAGGGCAAGATCACCTGTCGGCACAAGGGCGGCGGAAATAAGAATTTTTTCCGGATTATTGATTTCAAAAGGGACAAAGATAATATTCCGGCGAAAGTGGTTTCGATCGAGTACGATCCCAACCGCACGGCCCGCATTGCGCTTTTGAGCTATGCCGACGGCGAGAAAAGATATATTCTGGCGCCGCGCAGCCTGAGTGTGAATGATATTTTGCAGTCCGGCGCGGACGCGGATATCAAGCCGGGCAATGCTCTGCCTTTGGGATCTATCCCGGTGGGTACGGTGGTGCATAATGTCGAGCTGATCGCCGGACGGGGCGCTCAACTGGCGCGTTCGGCCGGTGTTTCTATCCAGTTGATGGCCAAAGAAGGCGATTACGCCGTGCTGCGTATGCCGTCCTCGGAGCTGCGGCTGGTGCGTCTGGAGTGCCGCGCGACAGTCGGTACGGTTTCTAATGAAGATCATTTCAATATCAAGCTGGGCAAGGCCGGGCGCGCGCGCTGGAAAGGCCTGCGGCCGGAAGTGCGCGGTTCGGTGATGAATCCGGTGGAGCATCCGCACGGCGGCGGCGAAGGCCGTGCTCCGGTCGGCCATCCGGGTCCGATGACCCCCTGGGGCAAACCGGCGCTGGGCAAAAAGACCCGCAAGCTGAAAAAGCCCTCGACGAAGCTGATCATCCGCCGCAAGAAGAAATAAAAGGAGAAAATAAAGAATGTCGCGCTCTGCTAAAAAAGGCCCGTTTTGTGATGAGCATCTGCTGACCAGAATCCAGAAAATGAATTCGGCCGGCGAGAAAAAATTAGTCAAGACCTGGTCACGCCGTTCCGCGATTTTTCCGGATTTTGTGGGACACACGATAGCGGTACACAACGGCAATAAACATATCCCGATTTATATTACCGAAAATATGGTCGGCCACAAGCTGGGCGAGTTTGCCCACACGCGCACTTTCCGCGCGCACGGCGGCACGGACAAGAAAAAAGACGAAGGACAGGCGAAATGACGGACGAGCAAAAAATAAAAAAAGTTAAAACTCCAGCTGCCGTCTCTGCTGCACCGGCCGCGGTGCTGGTCAGCGCGGAAGCGAAAATGGTCAGAATGTCGCCGCTCAAAGCTGGACGGGTTTTAAAACTAATCCGCGGTAAAAAAGCCGCGGAGGGTCTGACTATTCTGCGGTTTCTGCCGCAGTCGGCCGCGCGCTATGCCGAAAAAGTTTTAAAATCGGCGATAGCCAATGCCGAGCATAACAATCAGCTGTCCAGAGATAAGCTGGTAGTCGCGCAGGCGGTGGCCAATAACGGCTCTCTGCTCAAGCGCTGGCGCGCTGGCGGCAAGGGCCGCGCCATGCGCATCAAAAAATACACCACGCATATCAAAATAGCCGTGCGGGAAGGGAGATAGTTCGATGGGACATAAGACAGACCCCCGTTCGTTGAGACTGGGCGTGAACCGGGAATGGGACAGGGTCTGGTACGCTGCCAAAAAAGATTTTCCCAAATACTTTTTGGAAGACCAGAAGATAGAGGATTTTGTCAAAACCACGTTGAACAAAGCGGGTATTTCCCGCGTGGTGATCAGACGCCGGGAAAATCAGGTGACCGTGGATGTTTATACCGCGCGGCCGGGCATGATTATCGGCAAGGGCGGACAGGACGCGGAGGCTTTTAAACAGCGCCTGATCAAGCTGACGGGCAAAAATGTGCAGTTCAATATCAACGAGGCGAATAATATCAATACCTGCGCGATACTGCTGGCCGAGAATGTGGCCGGACAGCTGGAGCGCCGCATTGCTTTTCGCCGCGCGATGAAGCAGGTGATTACCAAAGCGCTCAAATCCGGCGCGCAGGGCATCAAGGTGATGGTCTCCGGCCGTTTGGGCGGCGCTGAGATCGCGCGCACCGAGTGGTACAGAGAGGGGCGCGTGCCGCTGCATACTTTCCGCGCGGATGTGGATTATGCCGTGGCGGAAGCGCAGACCACTTACGGCAAGATCGGCGTTAAAGTCTGGGTGTACAAAGGCGATATTCTGGACGACAAAGCCGTGAAAGTTGATTTGAAGCCCTCGGACGTGGAGCTGGAGGAGGAGAAAGAAAATGCTGCAGCCTAAGCGCACGAAATACCGCAAGCAGCAGCGCGGTAAAAACCGCGGCGTGGCTTCGCGCGGCAATAAAGTGTCTTTTGGCAAGTACGGCCTGATGGCCATGGAAAATTGCGCTCTGACCAGCCGCCAGATCGAAGCGGCGCGCAAGGCGATCACCCGCCATATACTCAAAGGCGGCAAGATCTGGATCCGCGTGTTTCCCGACCATGTGGTTACGCAGCGTCCGGCCGATTCGCGCATGGGCAAAGGCAAAGGCGCTCCGGCGCTCTGGATAGCTAAAGTGCGCGCGGGCAAGGTGCTGTTTGAGCTGAACGGTCTGGCGGAAAAACCGGCGCAGGACGCGCTGACTTCCGCGGGGCATAAGCTGCCCTGCAAAGTCCGTTTTGTGTCCGCGGAATAAACAGGAGAAAATATAATGCTGGATCTGCAAGAAATAAAAAAGTTAGACGCGGCCGGGCTTTACAAAAAAGTTGCGGAGCTGAAAAAAGATTACTTTGAGAAAAAACAAAAGCTGCTGCGCGGCGAACACAAGGATATTTCCGAGTTTCGCAAGATCCGCAGAACGATTGCGCGGCTGCTGACCGTATTTACCGCTTTGCCGGCGGCGGACAGACTGGCCGCTGTGCGGAGCGTGCCGAAAGCCGGTGTAAAAATAGACAAGACCGAAGTAAAACCGGATAAACAGACCGGGCAGACTGAGGAGGCCAAAGAGGCCAAAAAAGTTAAAAAGCCCAAAGCGGAAAAGCCGGCGAAAAAAGCCGCAGCCAGGCCGGCCAAAGCTAAAAAAGAGGAGAAAAGTAAATAATGCCTGAAGCAGTAATAAAAAGAACAACGCGCAGAAAAGTCCGGCAGGGTCTGGTCTTGAGCAGCAAAATGAGTAAGACTATTGTCGTGCAGGTGGACACGCAAAAAGCGCATCCCCGCTATGGCAAGATCATTACCGTGAGCAAAAAATACCATGCCCACGATGAGCAGAATACTGCCCGGCCCGGCGACGAAGTGTTGATTATGGAGACGCGCCGCTTGAGCAAGACCAAGACCTGGCGTCTGGTGGAGATCGTCAAAAAATCCGCCAAATCGCTGGAAGCCAGAGTTGAAAATAATCTGGAAAATATAGATAAAGTGTAGGAGCCGCCAATTATAATTGGCCGGATGAGGAGTTAAAAATGTTGCAGAGAGAATCAAGAATGGTGGTGGCGGATAACAGCGGTGCGCGTGAAGCGCTGATCATGCATGTGCCGGGCAATTCTTATCAAAAAGAAGTGACGGTCGGTTCGATTGTGACCGTGGTGGTCAAAAAAGCCTCGGTGGGCATGGCTGTCAAAAAAGCCGAAGTGCATAAAGCTGTGATTGTGCGCACCAGACATCCGCTGCGCCGGCCGGATGGCTCGTATCTGCGTTTTGATGACAATGCCTGTGTGATCATTGATCCGAAATCCAGAGAGCCTAAAGGCACGCGTATTTTTGGGCCGGTGGCCAGAGAGCTTAAGGACAAAGGTTATGCCAAAATCATCTCGCGCGCCTCGGAAGTATTGTAGCGGCGGCGGGGCAGAGTAAGCGAAGAAGAGGTTATAAGTAATGGCAAGTAAAATAAAAAAAGGCGATCTGGTAAAGGTAATGTCCGGCAAAGATAAGGGTCGGCAGGAGAAGGTGCTGGAAGTTCTGGGCACGCGGATTTTGGTGGACAACGTCAACAAAGTAAAGCGCCATACCAAACCGACGCAGGAGCATAAAGGCGGCATTATCGAGAAAATTCTGCCGATCGTTTCCGCGCGGGTGTTGCTGGTCTGTCCGTCCTGTAAAAAAGCCGTGCGCGTGGGTTTTAAGACGGAAAAAGAGCAAAAAGTCCGCTTCTGTAAAAAATGCGGCGCGGTTATAGATAAGTAGACGTCCGGTCAGCGCGGCGGCCGGTTTTAGACGCCGAAATTAAAGAGGAGAAAAAAGAGCGACTATGCTGGATTTGAAAGAAAAATATAAAAACGAAGTACTGCCGGCGATGCAGAAGGAGTTTAATTACTCCAATCCGATGATGGTGCCTAAAATTACCAAAGTGGTGGTCAATAGAGGCATTGGCGCGGCCACGGAGAACGTGAAGATCGTGGATACTTTTGTGGAAGAGCTGCGGCAGATCAGCGGGCAGAAGCCGGTGATCGCCAAATCCAAAAAAGCGATCTCGAATTTCAAACTGAGAGAAGGTCTGCCGATTGGCTGCAAGGTCACCCTGCGCCGGCGCAAAATGTACGATTTTTTGACCAAGCTCTTAAATCTGGCCCTGCCCAAAGTCCGCGACTTCCGCGGCGTGCCGAAAAACTCTTTTGACGGCCGCGGCAATTACAGTCTGGGTATTCAGGAGCAGATTATTTTTCCGGAGATCAAATTTGAAAATGTGCAGAAATTAAGCGGCATGGACATTACGATCTGCACCACCGCCCGGACGGATAAAGAAGCCTATTTTCTGCTGGAAAAAATGGGTATGCCGTTTAGAAAATAATGCCTCGACTTGTCCCGACTTCGCTCGGCACAAGTCGCCTGGTATCCAGCCGGTCATTAAGCGGAGCCGAAATGACCGGATAGTAAAAAGGAGTAATAATGGCCAAGACCTCGATGAAAGAAAAAGCGAAAAGGAAGCCCAAATTCGGCGTGCGTCAGCACAACCGCTGCCAGATTTGCGGTCGGCCGCGCGGGTTTATTCGTTTCTTTAACATCTGCCGGGTGTGTTTTAGAGAGTACGCGGCTCAGGGCAAGATCCCCGGTGTGAGAAAAGCCAGCTGGTAAGGAGATAGCAAAAATTATGAGCATGACCGATTCTTTAGGCGATATGATCACAATAATCCGCAACGGTTCGTCCGTCGGCTTTAAGCAGGTGGAGCTGCCTTTCTCGAAGCTGCGGCAGGCGGTGCTTAATGTGATGAAGCGCGAGGGCTTTATCAATGCAGTGGAGTCGTACCAAAAAGAAGACTCCCCGCATTATTTTTTGCGCGTGACTTTGAAATACGGCCCTGCCGGTGAAAAAGTGCTCAATCATATTGAGCGCATCAGCAAGCCGGGCCGCCGGGTGTATCTGCCTAAAGATAAGATCCCGCGCGTGCGCAACGGTTACGGCGCGATTATTTTGACCACGCCTAAAGGCGTGTTGTCCGGCAAAGAAGCCCGCCAGAAACAAACCGGCGGCGAAGCGATTTGCCGGATGTGGTAGGAGGACAGGCACAATGGGTAGAATAGGCAAAGCTCCGGTGGTGATCCCTCAGGGTGTGGATGTGAATATTCAGGATACCGGGCTGATTTATAAGATCTCGGTCAAGGGCCCGAAGGGCGCCTTGAGCCAGGATTTTCGCAAGAGCATTAAGATCGAAAAAAAAGACAACTCTGTGGTTTTGGCCCCGACCGACGAGGAGAAGGCGACCGCCGCCCTGCACGGCACTTACCGCGTGCTGCTCAATAATATGGTTAAGGGCGTGACGGCCGGTTTTACCAAAGCTCTGACCTGGGAGGGCGTGGGTTATCGTATGCAGGCCAAAGGCAAGGGCTTAAATATTCAAATGGGTTTTTCCCATGACGTGGAGTTCAAGGAAGTGCCCGGCATTACCTTTAAGCTGGATAATAATGTGCTGACCATTGAGGGCGCGGACAAACAGGTGGTCGGGCAGGTGGCCGCCAATATCCGGGCGATCCGCGGGCCGGAGCCGTACAAAGGCAAGGGCATCCGTTATTCTGATGAGATTATCGCGCGCAAGGCTGGCAAGTCCGCGAAGTAACGGCGTGACTCAAATGTCCGCCTGAAACAGGAGATAAGAAAAAATGGCTAGATTAAAAAGAACCTTGAATAGAGCGAAAAAAGTGCTGGGCACTGCGGAGCGGCCGCGGCTGGCGGTGCACAAGTCCATCCGGCATATTACCGCGCAGGTCGTGGATGACACCAGAGCGGTGACGCTGGCTTACACTGTCTCGGCTAAAGAAGATAAAAATAATATCGAGACCGCCCAAAAAGTCGGCACGGCTATTGCGCAAAAAGCGGTGGCCGCCGGAGTGAAAAAAGTGAATTTCGACCGCCGGCGGTATTTGTATCACGGTAAGATTAAAGCTCTGGCTGACGCGGCGCGCGTGGCCGGGCTGGAGTTTTGAGTAAAAGACAGCATTTTGCAGCGGCGGCGGCTTATCCGCCGGACGGCAGTCATTAAGGAGAAGTTAGATGTCAGAAAAAGATTTTAACGCCAGAAATACGGATCAGCAGGAGCGGGTTATTTCGATAGACCGCGTGACCAAGGTGGTCAAGGGCGGTAAGAATATGCGTTTTCGCGCGGCCGTAGTCGTCGGTGATCTGAAGGGCAAGGTGGGTTTTGGCGTAAGCAAGTCTATTGAGGTGCCCAAAGCCATTCGCAAGGCCATCGAGTCCGCCAAAAAAGCCCAGATCAATGTGAAGTTTTTAGGCACGACCATCCCGCACGATATTGAGGGCAAATATGAAGCCTCCCGGGTTATTCTCAAGCCGGCGCGCAAGGGCACGGGCGTTATTGCCGGCGGCGCGGTCAGAGCGGTGCTGGAATTAGCCGGTATCAAGGATGTGGTGGCCAAATCCAAAGGTTCTTCTTCGCCGGTCAATGCGGCGCGCGCGACTATTTATGCTTTGAATAGTCTAATGGATCAAAAAACAGTCGAGGCCCTGCGCGGCATAAAGCTCTCGACCTATAATACCGGTGAGAGAAGCATCACTTACGGCGATAAAATTTACACAAATACGGGCGCGTCTGCAGGCCCGGTGCCGGATAAGGAGTAAAGAAAATGGTTAGGTTAAATGAACTGCGTCCGGATAGAGGAGCCAGAAGAGCGAGCAAGCGGCTGGGCCGCGGCCATGCTTCCGGTCAGGGCCAGCAGGCCGGCCGGGGACACAAAGGCCAGGGTTCGCGGGCGGGCGGCGGCGTCTATACCGGTCATGAAGGCGGGCAGAAGCCCCTGTACAAACGTACACCGAAATTGCGCGGCTTTCGTCCGGCTGACCGGATCGCTTATACGGTGGTAAATGTCGGCAAATTGGCGGCCGCGGCTAAAGACGGAGCGGTCAATCTGGCCGTGCTGATCGAGGCCGGCGTGGTGCGTAAAAGCGCGAAATTTCTGAAAGTTCTGGGCGGCGGAGAAGTGCAGGCCGCTTTGACCGTGCAGGCCCATGCTTTTTCGGAGTCGGCCAAAGCGAAACTGCAAAAAGCCGGCGGCGCAGTGCAGACTCTGCAGATCGTAAAATAATGCTGTCCAATCTGAAATACATTTTCCAGCTGCCGGATTTGCGAAAAAAACTGCTGTTTACTTTGGCGATGATCGCGGTGTCGCGCATCGGCACCTTTATTGCTTTGCCGGGGATCAACACTTCGGGCCTGGGCGACCTGTTTGCCAATAACGGGGTCCTGGGTTTTGTGGATTTGTTTTCCGGCGGCGCGCTGACCAATTTCTCGATATTTTCGATGGGCATCATTCCCTACATTAATGCCTCGATTATTTTGCAGCTCCTGACGGTAGTGCTGCCGTCGCTGAAAGAACTTTCGCAGGAGGGTGAATCCGGCCGCCGGCAGATTGCCCAGTACACCCGTTATCTGGCGCTGGGCTTAGGCTTTTTTCAGGGGCTGACCGTCGCGATCAGTTTTTTGAACACCGAGCTGATCACGATCAATACCGGCTATCTTTCTTATTGGTGGTTTGTGCTGACCTCGGCTTTGACTATGGTCGGCGGCACGGCTTTTTTGATGTGGATCTCGGAGCTGGTCACTGTGAACGGCATCGGCAACGGCGCTTCGCTGATTATTTTTGTCGGTATCGTTTCCCGCATGCCGAATTATATTTCCAGTACTATGAAAGTTTTGCAGTCGCCGTCCTCTTATCTGGGGCTGTTTTTTCTAATTGCGGTGCTGGTGCTGGTGGTGGTCGGCATTGTGATCGTGCAGGATGCCCAGCGCAAGATACCCGTGCAGTACGCTAAAAAAATCGTCGGCAATAAAATGTACGGCGGACAGGCGACCTATATTCCGCTGAAGATCAATCAGGGCGGTGTGCTGCCGATAATCTTTGCTTCCTCGGTGCTGATGTTCCCGGCCATGCTGGCTAATTTTCTGCCGGTGCTGGCCGTGGTGGCCGGCGCGCTGAGTCCGGGCAGCGTCTGGTATATGGCGGTGTTTGCCTTTTTGATTTTTTTCTTTACTTATTTTTATACGGCGATCACTTTCAACCCCAAAGAACTGGCGGACAATATTCAGAAGTACGGCGGGTTTATCTTAGGCGTGCGTCCCGGCCAGCCGACCGTGCAGTATCTGGATAAAATTATTTCGCAGCTGACTTTTCTGGGCGCTACCTTTTTGGCCGTTATCACTATTCTGCCGACAGTCACGGCCAATATTACCAGAATATATACTTTTATGGGTTTGGGCGGCACGGCGCTTTTGATTATGGTCGGTGTGGCTCTGGACTTAATGCGTCAGATTGATATGGTTATCGTGAACAGCAAATACGAGGGCTTGATCAGATAACCTGCCCCCGGCCGCGCTTCGCGTGCCGGCGCTTTCTGGCAAAGGGCGCAAAATAGTTTTTGCAAGCTACAGCAAGGAGCTAAAATGGGTAAAGATTTAATAATTCTTGGCGCGCCCGGCGCGGGCAAAGGCACGCTGGCTGCCGGGCTCTGTCCGGCGCTGCAGATCAAGCATATTTCCACCGGTGATTTATTGCGGGAGGTGATCGCTTCCGGCTCGGCGCTGGGCCAGGAGCTCAACGGCTATGTCAGCTCCGGCGCGCTGGTGCCCGATGAGCTGATCGGCCGGATGATCAAAGACAGGCTCGGTGCGGAGGATTGTAAGGCGGGCGTTTTGCTGGATGGTTTTCCGCGGACTATACCGCAGGCGGAAATGCTGGAAGAGATTCTGGCCGGATTGCAGCGGCCGTTGGGCGCGGTGTTTTATCTTAGCGTGGATCTGGAGCGGGTGATCCGCCGTTTGGTCAGCCGGGTTTCCTGCCAGCAATGCGGCCGGCCGTATCACCTCGTCAATCTGCCGCCCAAGGCTTCCGGCGTCTGTGATGACTGCGGCGGCCAGCTGATCCAGAGAGAGGATGACAAAGAAGAGACTATCCGTAAACGTTACGCGACTTTTATGGAGAAGACCCGGCCGCTCATTGCTTTTTATCAGGCCAAAAAACTTTTAGTAGAAGTGGCAGCCAGTGATAATCCGCAGGATGCGCTGAATTTTGTGCTCCAGCAGCCGGGCGTGCAGCAATAGCTAAAAAGCTATTTTGACGGTGATCGTATCCGTGTCGCCGGGGTTAATGTTATCCGCGTAAAAACTTAAATTGCTGTCCGAGATCACCCGGTGATAACAGGTGTGCGCGTATTCGATCTCCACGCCGTTGACCGCGATACCGGCCGCGGTTTTGTAATCCGTGCGATCCGGCAGGAAGCCGATCAGTTTGTCCTGTTCATTGAACACCATTTTACGGATGACAGTTTTGATATCGCCGCCGACGAAGAACGGGCCGAATTTTATTCTGGTGTCCACGCCGGCCATCAGCTGGCCGCCGCTTTCGCCGATATACAGCCGGGAGATCGAGGCGGGAGCAAAGGCCAGTAAAATTAAAGAGATTAAAATTAGTTTTGGCATATCCTGGCCCCTTTCTTTTTTTCTTATACCAGGATATCGCAAGTAAATTTGCGAAATTGCAGCCAATCCGCATAAAGCAGAAAAATTCGGTGTAAGCAATAATTTAAAGATTATGCAGTAATCCGCTTAGCCGCAGTCCCTCGGCGCTTTAGCTGGTTTTATTCGGCACGAAACCCCATTTCCCTCGATTAGGATTGGGCGGCGGCTCAGGCGGTCTCAGCAGTTGTTTAATCGCTTCGAACACAGCCTGAAATTGATGATCGTATTTTTTCTCCATTTCCGCGATTTTGTTTTGCAATTCTTTGTGGGTGAGTATTATTGCCCGCAGTTTTGTGAAGGTGCGCATGATCTGGATATTGACAGCGATTGCGCGGTTACTGGATAAAATACCGGACAACATAGCCAGTCCTTGTTCTGTAAAGGCGTACGGCGCATATTGTCTGCCGCCTCTGGTTTTTGAGGTGCCAAAATGGCACCTCAAAACTTTAAATTCTTTTTTGGTAAGTTCAAACATGAAATCTTCAGGAAACCGTTTAAGGTTTCTTTTTACTGCTCTTTTTAATTGTTTAGTTTCCACGCTGTACAGGGCGGCCAGATCATTATCCAGCATTACCTTTTTTCCGCGGATTAAAAATATCTTGTTTTCAATAACCTCCGGCACAATAGTTATTTCTTTTTTCATTTCTGCGCTCCTTTCACCTGGCATTTTTTTATGATTTTTCACACAGGTCAAAAACTGCAAAAAAAATGCCAACCAGCCGCCAAAGCTGCCCGGACAAAGACCGCAACCCGGCGCTGGCGGAGATTTACAACTAAATTTTTAGCTGTTATTATCTCCACGCTATTTGAGGAAAGTCTGGTGTAAATCCAGCGCTGTCCCGCAGCCGTGAACAGGTTCGCGAAATTAAAATAAAATTATTTCGCTTTAAACCTGTGCAGTCGGAATACTCAGGTGGCCAAATACATCCCGCGGAGGAAATCATGCAAAAGTTTTTTTGGCTATGCGTTCTGTTGCTCTCTCTCGGTTTTTCCCAGGTCTATGAATCTTCAGGTATCACGGTGGTCGGCAAGCGGCTGTATGACGGCTCGCTGCAGACCGGCTATTACGGCGCCGCACAGGTTATCACTTCGGCGGATATTCAGGCCGTCGGCGCGCTGACCGTCCCCGATGTCCTGCAAAAATACGGCATTGCTAAATACAGCAACGGCACAGGCAGTCCGCTTGCCTGGACGCTGAACTGGAATGGTTTTACGAAAGGCCAGGAAACAGTTGTGATCGTGGACGGTATTAAGGTTAATGAACCGGATGAGAATGATGTTTACTGGCAGAATATCCCTGTGGCTAATATCGAACGTATTGAAATTATGCCCGGCGCGGGTTCGGCGCAGTACGGCTCCGGCGCATTTGCCGGAGTGATCAATATAGTTACAGGCAAAGTTCCGCAAAAATCCGTCGTGGTCGAGGCCGGTTCTTATGGTTTTGGCCGGCAGGGTTTTACTCTCGGCGATACTTTTGCGGATAATTTTTATTATCATTTGAATTTTGATAATCTCGCCGGTACCGGCTACCGGAATAAATCCGCTTATGCGGATCAGCGTTTTTCCGGATCGGCGGGCTATTTTACGGAAAACCAGCGATTAAACTTTTACTACAAACAGGCTGACGCTTCTGCTCACTATCCGGTGCAATTAACCGCGGACGAAATAAATGATAACCGTCTGCAGACTCCGATAGCCAGCCGTCAAGATACCAAAACCAATCTGACGAATATGGAGTATATTCACCAATTAAATGACGATTGGTCTTATGTTTTAAATTTAGGCTTGCAGAATAGGGCGGCGGTACTTAAAACTATTTCTAAGGCTTCCAATAGTTTTACGGGTTATGTGGACGATACAGCAAGCGCAGTTTCTTATCTTGGCCAAATAACTTATAAAAATAAACTGACGCTTGGTTATGATTACAGGCTGTCGGATGTTCGCAGCAAAGGCCTGGACGTAGACCATAAGCTCACTTCTGATTTAACTGCCACCAAAGGCGAGTACGCGCCATATATCCAGTATTTTGACCGCTGGGGGCCGGTGTACTGGCGTTACGGTGCCCGCGAGGACAGCGTGGACTATGTGCAGAATAATAATTTCAATAAATCTGAACAGAAAAAAGAAAAAGAATTTTCTAAACGCACGCACAATGGCGAACTTGGTTACAACTTTTTACCGGATTGGCAGGTGTATTACAGTTACGGCGAGGCTTTCAAAGCGCCGACTTTTTATAATCTGTTTGTAGATACGCCCTGGGTCGCTAATAGCAACCCAGACTTGACCGCAGAGTTGGCCAAAACGCAGACAGCCGGTCTACGCTGGCAGAATGAGTATACTAATTTTGGCTGGAATGTTTTTGAAACCATTGTGGATGATGAAATTATCGGGGTTTATGATTCGCTTGCTTTTGTTGATGTGCCCCAAAATGCTCAGAAAACCAGCCGACTTGGTTTTAATCTCAATGCCGCACAAAAAATCGCTGCAAATATACAGGTGTTTGGTAATTATAATTTTACCAAAGCCCGTTTTTTAGAAGGTAGTTTTTCTAATTGGAATAGTAATACTTATACATACGATACGATAGCCGTTGATAATGAAGTCATTCCTCAAGTACCAGAAGAGGTGTATAGCCTGGGGTTTACCTGCGCTTTTGGTCAATATACATTTGATTTTGTGCAAAATTTTGTCAGCTATCAATATGCCGCAGATTATTATCTGGATGTGGTAAATTGGCATGACCTCTTACCGGCGTATAATTTTGCGGATGCAAAGATTGGTTATAGACCCGATGACAGTCTAAATATCTATCTATCTGTACATAATTTGTTTAACAATGTTTATAATACTAAAATGTTGGTCGGTTTTTCTGGTGGTTTCTGGCAGGAATTTTACACCCCCGCTGACCTGCGCACGGCGGTTTTGGGAGCGCAATGGTCGTTTTAGTTTTGCTGGGTTTGTGTTCGGTGGTCTCTCTGGCGGTTATTCTGGAGCGTCTGGTGTTTTTTTTGACGCATAAAAAATATACCGCTGGAGAAGCCGAACAGTATCTTTATCTGCTTTCAACACTGATCTCTAGCGCGCCGCTGCTGGGTATTCTGGGCACGGTGCTGGGGATTATGCAGGCTTTTGGCGGGTATTCCCTGACGGCGGATATGCAGTCTATTGCCGGCGGTATCGCTCTGGCTCTGCGCACGACCGCGGCCGGACTGCTGATCGCCCTGACCGATCTGGTGTTCTACAATTATTTCCTGCATAAGTCCGATAATGTACGCTGAGCGTAGTGATAGCTGCCGGTCATCCCGGCTCCGCTCGATGACCGAACAATCCCGGTCGTCGAAGCAATCCGAACGGACATCGCGCGGAGTCGGGATGTCACATCGTTCCACTCCGCATATTGATCTGGTGCCGTTGCTGGATGTGGTTTTTCTATTATTGTTGTTCTTCGTCTGCGCGGCGTTTTTTCAGGCCGGTGCGCTGCCCGCCGGCCTGTCCGGACAGAACGGCAATAGCAAAGAATATCAAAAAATTGTCATTGCCGCGGATAAGATAACCGGACTGGATACTTTAAATTCTCTGCCGGTGCTTATCGAGGTCAGGCCGGACGTGGTTTTTGTCCGGGTGCGCGAAGTCCTGCACCGCCTGCAGGAACAGCATATTACAAACGTAAATTTTGCGTTATGAGAAGATTATGAGAGATATGTAGGCAAATATTTATTCAGGCTATTACGGAGATTTATATGGTGAAATATTTAGGGGTGTCTCTGCTCCTGCATCTTTTGGTCTTCCTGCCGTTTTGTTTGACCGGACAGCTCGACTTAAATAATTTCTATTGCGGGCAAAATGCCGGCGGCGCGGTGCTGCCGGTTGGTTTGTGCACTGACACTGCGGACGCTGCGGCTGAGCCGGCTTATGCCGTTATGGGCAGCGCGGAGCTGGCCGCTTATGCCGCTCCGGACAATCTCCCGCCGCGTTATCCGCCGCTGGCTTTGCTGCGCCGCTGGCAGGGCGAAAGCGTGCTCTTATTGAACATAAATCGGGACGGAGTGGTGGAGGAGGTGTCCCTGACCGCTTCTTCCGGTCACCGGACTCTGGACGAGGCCGCCCTGTCCGCCGCCAGACGCTGGCGGTTCCGCGGTCTGCCGGAGGCTGTGCAGGTCAGATTCCCGGTGCGGTTTGTGCTGGATTGAATACAAATTATTTTTCAATGGCTGCCTTGATCCAGTCTGGATGACCGGGAGCTTCCTCTAAAAGTTTGGTCATCAAGCCGGTGTAACCCCGTCCTAAATTCTGCCACCACTTTACAGTGTTTTTAGATAGACGGAGTGAGAACATAATCCGTTCTTTACCGGCCCGCGCCTGTCCGGCAATTTCTCTTAATTCTGCCACGGTCAGTTCAGGATTGTCCGGGTCGGTCAGGTCAATTTTTCGTCCGCTTAAACCGGTAATAACCCGGTTTTTTACTTTTTGCGGCACTGGTCTGGAAATATCGATTTTTTTGCTAATTGTGGCCATAATATTCTTTCCTTTCTGTTCTGGTCGCTGCGCGGGCGGAAACAATCCGGACAGTGCCTTGCAACTTATAAGTGACAATTACAAGCAGAATTTTGCCGACATTGCCTATAATTTTCCATCTTTCTTCTGTCAGACTGTGCGCCGCGTCAAAAACTTTTTTGTGTAAAGGATTGGCGAAAACATACAAAGCGTCCGCAAAGTCAATGCCGTGTTTTTTTATATTACTTTGGTTTTTTGCCTCACTCCATTCAAAATTCACTAAAGCAGTATATTATTTTCAATATATTTTGTCAAGACAATTTATCAAGATAATATGGAAAACTAAAGCGACTGCCTCTTTTATGATGTCTTTACGCTCCGCGTGCTGAATGTTAAACTCTCTTAATCTGTTTCTTCGCGATCCGTTCCTGCCGAGGAGATTTTTGAAGATGAAAAAAATATTTTCTATTTTGCTGGTACTGGGTATTTGCTTCAGCCTTTTTGGTTGCGGCGGCGGCGGAGCTGACGGCAAGGTTAAGCTGACCATGTGGATAATGCCCAATTCGCAGGAACCGGTCAAAGATTTGCAGCAGGTGCTGCGGCCTTTTCTCAATAAAAATCCGGATATAGAGATCGAGATCGTTTCGCTGGATTGGGGTTCGGCCTGGCAGAAGATCACCACCGCCGCGACTTCCAAAGATGCTCCGGATATTGTGCAGCTGGGCACGACCTGGGTTGGCGCGGTTGCTTCTATGGGTGCGATGCAGGATGTCTCCGCTAATGTCGCGGCCGGCGGCGGCAAAAATCTTTTTGTGGATTCGGCCTGGGCCACTTCCGGCATTATCGGCTCGCCGGAAGTTATCTCGGTGCCGTGGATCGTGGATGTGCGCGTGATGTTTTACCGCACGGATGTTTTCCGCCGGCTGGGGCTGACCGCTAGAGACGTGGCGACCTGGAGCGACTTTGAGGAGACGCTGGCTAAGATCAAGGCCGCCAATCTGACCATTGACAATAAAAAAATCGAACCGCTGGGCATTACCGGCAAGAATGACTGGAATGTCATTCATAATCTTGTGCCCTGGGTCTGGTCGGGCGGCGGCGAGCTGCTGGCTGCCGATTACCGCTCCAGCACGGTGAACAGCCCCGATGCGCAAAAAGGCCTGTTGTTTTACATCGACCTGATCAAAAAAGGTTTTGTGCCGATCCAGTGTCTGGAGCAGAATAGCAGCCAGATCTCTTCGGATTTCAATAACGGGCATTACGCGGTGATTTTCGACGGGCCGTATCAGCTTAAAGGCATGACCACGCCTCCGGAGCGCGGCGGCGGCGGCGGTACTTTTGTGGCCAAAAATTTTGCCGTGGCGCCGTATCCGGCGGGCCCCGGAGGCCGTTATTCTTTCTGCGGCGGCAGCAATCTGGCGATCTTCAAATCTTCCCGGAATAAAGAAGCCGCCTGGAAAGTCGTGCAGTATTTGACCATGGACGACCGGGCGCAGGTGGCTTATTCGCAGTTGACCGGTTTTTTGCCGGCCAAGCGTGCGGCTTTTGACAATCCTTATTTCACCAATGACCCTTTCCGCAATGTCTTTTCCGACGCGGTAAAAATGTCCAAAGCCTATCCCTGCATACCGGCCTGGGGGCCGATCGAGACGGTGGTTTTGACCAGACGCTTTGGCTTAATGTGGAGCGATGTGGTCAAGGATCCGGACGGTTTTGGTCAGTTCAAGCTCAAACAGCATCTGGACGCGGCCAAGCATGAAATGGACTCCATGCTGGAGAGAAAATAGGCAATGCCCCGGAAAGATAAAAAAGAAATAAGAGAAGAGATAGTCGAGGCCGGTCAAAAAGTTCTGGATATAGAGCAGAGTTTTTTTGCCAATCTGGACAAACTCAAATATAAGATCAAGTACCGGATCAAAACCCAGTTTCCCGCCGCACATAAGATTTATGCCGGGAACCGCCGGACTTACAAGCCGCTGATTCAGGTGCTGCTGATGCTGGGGTATGTGTTCTGCATCGCCGTGTTCAGCCGGCTGGGTTTTTGGCTGGCCGGTTTTCTGGGCGCGGACGTTTGGGGCGTGGTCGGCAAGATCGTTATCGGCACGGGCTGTGTGCTGGCCGATCTTATTCTGGCTGTTATTCTGCTCCGGGCTATTGACGGGTTTTTCAGCCGTTACCGCGCTTTTCGGGAAAACAAACTGGCTTACATTTTTGTCTCACCGGCGGTGTTTTGTCTGATCATGCTGCATTTGCTGCCGCTGGTGCAGGGTGTCTGGATGTCCATGCTCAAGCTCGATCAATTCACTTTCAGCCAGTATCTGGCCGCTCCGTTCGTGGGTTTGAAGAATTACAAAGACATTCTGTTTGGGCTCTGGGATCCGGCCTCGCCGGTCGGTTTTGGTTTCTTAAAAGCCCTGCGCAATACTTTTTTCTACGCGGTGATCGTGACTTTTGGCACCCTGACTATCGGCATGATCGTGGCGCAGATGCTGAACCGTACTTTCAAAGGCCGGAATATTCTGCGCGGCTTGTTTTTGTTTCCCTGGATCGTGCCTACTTTTGTGGTCGGCATGCTCTGGGGCTTTATGTGGCAGAAAGAAAACGGCATTATCAATATCATCCTTTACGATATCCTGCGCATCGATATCTGGCTGGGCTGGCTGGGCGTCACTGCGGAGAAACCTTTCTGGCTGATGGGCGATCCGCTGACTCTGGCCGCGATTGTGATCCCGACAGTCTGGCGCGGCTGGCCGCACCCGATGCTGATGATTTTGGCCGGGCTGCAGAGCATCTCCAATGATTATTTTGAAGCGGCGGATATTGACGGCGCTGGCGGCTGGCGTAAATTCTGGTATATCACTTTTCCGCTGCTCAAACCAGTCTGGGCGATTTTGCTTTTGTTCGGCCTGATTTTTAATGTGTATGCGTTCAATATTGTGTACATGATGTTCGGCAACGGCGCGGGCTTCCCCGGCGACTGGGGCGATTTGATGATGGTCAATATTTTCCGCAATTCTTTCCAGAGCTGGAATTTCGGCACCGGTGCGGCTTTGTCGCTGATGCTGATGCTGATCATGATGGTCGTGGTGAATTTCTGGTATAAATTTTACCGCAGCGTGGAGGAAGGCTAGACCATGGATTTTATCCGCGATTTTTTGAGCATGCCGTACCATATCAAGAAAAAAGTGATGGACCGCTTTTATAATGTGCTGATGTACGCCACGCTGCTAATTATGCTCTTTCCGATTTTCTGGATGTTTTTCAATTCTTTTATGAATAATAATGACATTGTGCAGGGCAAGATTTTTTTTCAGCGCGCGGCCAATAATGTGCTGCTGACCGAAAAAATCGGCAGCAAACTGCTGGTCTGCACGCGCGACGGATCGGTTAATTATCTGGACGCGGACACCGGTAAGCTGCTGGCGCGCCGGACTTTCAAGACCAGCAATACTAATTTTGCCGTGGATGAGCACTATATCTGGCTGTCCTCGGCCGACAAGGGCTTGATCCGCATCGACAAAAATAATTTTTCGTCCAAACGGGTCAAGGCCAAATGGTCCGGGCGGAAACTGGATTTCAATAAGATCTCCAAAACACTGCTGACGCTCGATCCGGAGAACTCGCGCCTCTGGCTGACCCTGGGTTATCTTAATTATGACCTTATTCTGGAATACGACACCGAGACTATGCGGCTGACCAATACCTACAATCTGCTGGATGAGTTGACGGATTTTTACGATAAATTTTCTATTGGTAATATTTTTTATAATGACGGCCGGCTGTATGTCGCCACCAATCTCGGCGTGGCTGTGGTGAACACGGCTGCTCTGGCTCTGGAGCGGGTCATTCAGCATCCGGATTTTGAAAATTCCGATATTCGCTATCTGGGTTATGACCAGGCCAGCGCCACCTTGTTTATGAATTCTTTTTCTAAAGTTTACGCTTACCGGAATGGCGTGCTGCGGGATATTTACACCACGGTTTCCGAAGATAATTTCGAACAGATCGGCTATATGACTGTCGGGCCGGAGTTTATTGTCCTGGGCACCGGCAACGGCTTTTCGCTGATCAGTCATTCCGGACAGCTGATCCGCGATGTGGAGATCCCGCTGTTTGATGATGTGAATAAAAAAGGCAAGCTCATCAATCCGGGGCAGTATGTGCACGCCGATGTGACTTTTGCGGATATAGTCGGCCAGAAAATTTATGTTGCGACTTCCTACGGCCGTTCGGCGCTGTACAATGTCAAAACCGGCTTTGTCGAAAAAACCTTTCTGGTGGATCGGCCGGCTTTCTATACCATATTCTGGCGGAATTACATCGACCTGTTTTACAATATCGATTTCGGCCTCTTTGTGCGCAACTCGTTTATTATCTGCGGACTGACGGCTTTTTTCTCAATGGTTTTGGCGACGATCACCGCTTATGCGCTGGTCAGATTTGATTTTCCGGGCAGCCGTTTCCTGAGCACGGCGGTGCTGTCCACGCAGATGATCCCCGGCGTGATGATGCTGATCCCGGTCTATATTATGTTTATTAAGATCACCGAGGTTACGGGTATTCCGCTCAAGGGCACTTTTGCCGGCATGATCTTTATTTACGCAGCCTTTTTCCTGCCATTCAGCATCTGGATTTTGCGCGGTTTCTTCGCTTCTATTCCGGTGGCGCTGGAAGAGGCGGCCACTCTGGACGGCTGCACGCCGTTCCAGATTTTTTACAAAATCGCGCTGCCTCTGTCCATGCCCGGCATTGTGGCTACCGGCATTTATGATTTTCTGACCGCCTGGGATGAGCTGGTTTTTGCCTGGGTTTTGACCGGGCCGCATACAATGACTATTCCGGTCGGTATCCGCCTTTTTGTAGGCAATTTCCAGAACCGCTACGATCTCTTAATGGCCGCCTCGACCGTGGCTACCGTACCGGTGATGATCATGTTCATTCTGCTGCAAAAACAGATAGTATCCGGTCTGACCTCCGGCGCGGTGAAGGATTAATATTCGTTGCGCGAAATATCAGAAGTATTAGGCAGTTTGTTAAGCTAGAATTCCAGAGACCAGATGGCATTGGGACGCATATACATAGTTGCCGTAAATTGCCCGGCGGTGTCCCAGCCTTCCGGCGTGCGGAAGAAAAAGCCCTTGCTGTAAATTATTTTAGATAGGGTGTTCAAGACCTGTTCCGCCGCCCGGGGCAGGCCGTGATGCAGGAATAGACTGCACAGGGCAAAATTGGCGCCGACCCAGACGTCACGCCCCTGTTCGGCGGCGGTCATTTTATTTCTGGCGGTCTTGCCGGAAAGGATGCCCCAGCGGCCGCCCTGGGTTCTTTTGTAGTTGTATTTGTAAATAGTCCGCAGCGCGGAGGTTATTTTGATATTCGAGAGTATTGGCTCGGTTTTCAGCAGGTCGATGTACCATTGTCCGATGAGCTGGTCGGCCATAATGTCCGTGTTGCCGGCGCAGAAATTATAGTACCGGCCGTTCCAGAGCTTTTGGTCAAAAGTTTTCTGTGCTTTGGCCAGCAGCGCGGAATATTGCATGGCGGCCGCGCTGTCGTCAAGCGCGCGCGCGGTGTCTGCCAGCGCGCGCAGGGCGGCCAGCCAGAGCGAGCCGCAGTAGGCCGAGACACCGCGCATGCTCCAGTTGTCATAAGTCTGGTCGGGATAGCCGCTGTTTTCCGGTATGCCGTCGTTGTCCCTGTCCATTTTGTGCAGATAATCCGCCGCCAGCCGCATTGCCGGCCACAGGTCTTTCAGAAATTTTTTATCGCCGGTGTAGACGAAGTCCCGGTAGACCAGCAGGATAAATTTACTGTTCAGGTCTTTCCAGTAATTGGTGTTCTGCCAGGTGTAGGCGGACGGCACGGCAAAGGGATTTTGTTTCGGCGAGCCGAGGTCGTGCGGGCAGGCGCCCCGCTTTTTTTTCTGATCGGCACACAGCAGCCGGGCCTGCGGATTTTTGGGCAGCGGCAGGGCAGGCTTGTCGGCGTGCAGGTGGTAACGCGTGATTTGTTTGTCCGCCACGGCGATAGTGGCGGCAAAATTACGCATAATTTTCAGCTCTATTTCCGGCCAGAATTTGAGCAGGGGAAAAGAGCTGTAAAACCGCACATCCAGCGTTTCATAAAAAGGATAATCGAAACATTCCAGCAGGCCGAAAGAGCCGGTCCGGGCGTCCCAGAAGCTGCCGCCGTCCGCTAAAAAATACAGCTCGTTTATGAGCATTTGCAGATAATTTTGTCTGGACTGTTCGGTGCGGAGCAGGGGGGCGGTTTTGCTGCCGCTGCTAATTTCCTGCTGCCATTTGTCGATCGCGCCGGACCATTTTTGATGATCGCGCGCGGCGAGTTTTAGCAGGGCCAGCGCATTCCGGCCGCTGCGGTCAAAAAAACGCGTGTAGTATTTGTATTTATTTGTCCCCGCGCCGAAATGCACCACCGGCAGATCCCAGACCAGCAGAAAAGTTATTTTGCGTGTTTCACCGGGCTGGAGAATGACCTTGCCGGCCGCTGCCGCGCCGTAATTCTGATGTTCCAGCAGCTGCTGCGGCGGCCGGTTGTCCAGCGTGCCGTTTTTGGCAAAACTTTTGTAGAGCTCCTCGCCGGTACCCTGCAGGTAAAAATACTGCTGCGCCGAGGTCTGCAGTCTGGCATCGCCCAGCACGGCAATGCCGATCTCGCCGTCCATTTCTTTGCGGGCGGTGAGCGGAGTCGAACCGCCCATAATGATGGCGGTTAATTTTTGGTTTTTATTGTTCCGGGTGTGCAGGGTATGCCGCTTGTCCGCGTTATTTTTGACGAAACCAAACCAGTTATCCTGCACGCCCGGCCGCTGATCCTCAAAACTCCAGCCGGTCATATTGGCCCAGCTTAAGCAGAGAGCCACTTCGATTTTACCGGCGGTCTTGTTGCGGACAGTATGCTCAAACACCGCGACGGGATAGCTGGTTTCCTTATAATTATGCGGCAGTACCGGCGAATACTGCTCGCAGGTGATCTCGGCTGGCTGCCGGGGATCGTCAAAGACATATTTGGCCTTGGGGTAAGCCGCGGCGTACTGCCCGTGTCTGGCGGCGTACGGTCTGGCAAGATGTTTTAGCGCCGTGTCTTTATACGGTCTGGTGGTCAGGGTCTGGACATAGGTTTTTTGGCTGTCTTTCTGATAAACATGAAAACAGCAGGCCTTGAGTTCCTCGGCGATATGCGCGCCGACCTTAATATGCCAGATATTAAAATCCCCGTAAGGCGAACGGCCGATTGTGCCCGCGCCGAAGCCGCCCAGAGGGCAGCCGTGCGGGTAAGTATTGAACGGCAGATAATGTCCCTGATCCCGCGGCGGGAGCTTTTTGATTTTGGCTAAATCCGCGCATTTTATCTTGAATAGCTCTTGCACCGTTACCCCTTATAATGACGGCAAATTGTAGCATAAAAAAATACAGGGAGATATGCTAAAATTCCGCTATGAATTTAGTCGAGCGCAGCGACCGGGTTTTATCCAGAGTTTTGAGTCATTTTACCGAGCTGGAAATAGAACGCGGGTCCGGCTCTTATCTGTACGGACTGGACGGCAAAGCCTATCTGGATTTTGCTTCCGGTATTGCCGTGACCGGCACCGGCCACTGCCACCCGGAAGTCGTGCGCGCGGCTATGGAGCAGCTCAAAAAACTGATTCACAACTGCGCCGGTGTGACCTATGCCTCGGCCAATATCGAGCTGGCGGAAAAACTGCAAAAGATCGTGCCGATTAAGGACGCGCGTTTTTTTCTCACCCAGTCCGGCTCGGAAGCGGTCGAGGGTGCGCTCAAGGCCGCCAAATATGTTTCGGGCAAAAGCGGAATTATTGCCCTGCAGGGCGGTTTTCACGGCCGGACTATGGGCGCGCTGTCGGTCACCACTTCCAAAAAATCCTATACGGACGGCTACGGCGAGCTGCTGCCGCATACTTTTATCGCCGCGCCGGATCTGGATTCTGTCGCGAAATTAAATAACGGCAATATCGCCGCGGTCATTACCGAGCTGGTCAGGGGCGAGGGCGGCTACAGCGCGCTGGACAGGGAGTTTATTCGGCAATTGCGGGCTTACTGTTCGGAAAAAAATATCTATCTCATTATTGATGAAGTACAGTCCGGTTTTGGCCGCACCGGTAAAATGTTTGCCGCGGAATGGTTTGATCTGGAACCGGATATTATGAGTCTGGCCAAAGGCATTGCCTCCGGCTTTCCGCTTGGCGCGGTCGTGCTGAAAAAAGCAATTTCCGATGCCTGGAAACCCTCGGCGCACGGCGGCACCTACACCGGTAATCCGGTGGCCTGCGCGGCCGGCGTGGCGACACTGGATATTTTGACCGGAGAGCTGCCGCGGATGCCCGCGAAGATTAAGGCCGTGGAAGAAGCCTGCGACAGGCTTATTGCCAAATATCCGCGGGTTTTTATCAGGCGGCAGGGTCTGGGTTATATGATCGGGCTGGTCTGCGCTTCCGGCGGGATTTGCGGCGCTTTGCGTCAGGCGGCTCTGGCGCAGGGCTTGCTGCTTATCAGCAGCGGCTCCGGCGGAGAAGTGGTGCGTCTGGCCTATCCGGTCACCGCCTCTATTCCCGAATTAGAAAAAGGGTTTGCGCTGCTTGACCGGGCCGCCGGAGAGCTGTGATGGTTTTCCGGTACTGCGCCTGGCAGGATTTGCTGGAAATTGCCGCCGCCCGGAACCAAAAACCTTTTCTGCTGGCGCTTGACGGTCTGGAAGATCCGCGCAATTTCGGCGCCATACTGCGCACGGCCGAGGCCGCCGGTGCGCACGGCGTGATAATTCCCAAACGCCGCTCGGTGCAGCTCAATGATACGGTAATGCGCACCTCGACTGGCGCGGCGGAGCTGGTGCCCGTGGCGCAGGCGGCCAATATCAATGAAGTCCTCCAGCGCCTGAAAAAAGAGGGCCTCTGGATCGCCGGACTGGAAGCCGACGGCGGCACGGATTATCGCGCCGCGGATTACACGGACGGACTCACGCTGGTCCTCGGCGGCGAAGGGCGCGGCCTGTCCCGCCTGACCAGAACCTACTGTGACTTTGTTGTGCGTATACCGCTGCGCGGGCAGATCACCTCGCTCAACGCCTCGGTGGCCGCCGCGCTTTTGCTCTATGAAGTTGTCCGTCAGCGTGATGCCGCGGGATTATCCCGGTAATGGCCGGACTTTACTGGCGGCCGCCGGCTGGCGGAAGACAGCCGGATATATATGTAAGCGGATAATTTCGTGATAAAATAATATAGATAGGGGTGTCTGGTGCGCATTTTAGTTTTTTTAATAATTGTTGCTTTGCTGGTCTGGTACTGTCTGGATCCGTACCTCAAATACCGTGCGCAGAATAGCCGCAGGGGGCGGTAAATGAGCAATAACAGCCGGCTGAGAATATTAATAATCCTGCTGATTTTCGGTCTGATCGGCGGGTCTCTGGGCGCGGTTTTTGCGCTGGCGCACTCCGGCCGGTTTGGCAGCGGGCGGGCGGCTTTTTCCGAAGATCTGGCGGTGCGGCAGGCGGCGGGCAATTACCTGCAGGCCTGGCAGGACGGTGCGCCGGACAGAATGTATGTGTATCTGTCCGAGCTGGACAGAGCCAGAGTATCCGAAACGGAGTACCGCCAGCATTTCGAGGCTTTCCCGGTGGCGCCGCTGCATTTCAAGCTGGGCACGGTGCAGCTGGTCGCGGCAGACCGCGCGACGATTCAGGCGCGGATCATGTGGCCGGAGCTGGCCGAAGAAGGCGCTCTGGATAAGGCTGAGCAGCTGGTGCTGGTCAAAGAAAACTCCGTCTGGCGCATCCGCGAGGACGAGTCGTTGAATTAATCCGCCTTACATTTTGCCGGGCAGCTGCTTTACATTCTGCCGTATGTCTACTTTACATTTTGCCGCATAGCTAGTTTGCATTTTGCCGGGTAGTTGCTTTACATTTTGCCGCATATTGGATAATATAATTATAATCATTATGAGGAAAAGATGGCTGGAAAATAAAGTAATTGAATCGCTCAAAACCATGCGGGTCACCATGCTGACCGGCTCCCGGCAATGCGGTAAAACAACCTTGGCGGACTATATGTCGGCCAGCGGTTTTGAATACCGTACCCTGGACGAATTTCCCGTTTTGAAATCGGCACATGCTGACCCGCAAGAATTTATAAAACACGCCGGGCGGACTTTGGTGATCGATGAAATACAAAGAGCGCCGGAATTAATAGTGGCGATAAAAAGGGCGGTGGATAAAGATACGCGCTGCGGACAGTATTTGATAACCGGTTCCGCGGATATTGCCGCCTTGCCGACCGTGCAGGAGTCTTTGGCCGGCCGGGTAGAAAAAGTCAGACTGCGGCCTTTTGCTTACGGTGAAATACTGGGCAATGAGCCGCGTTTCTTAAAGAGATTGCAGAGAAAAGAATTTTGCGCTAATAAATTTTTTGATAAAAAACGCAGCTTAGAGATTGCTTTTAACGGCGGATTTCCGGAGCCTCTGGCTAAAAGTCCCGCCGCACGCCGGAAATGGCACCGTAATTATGTGGATGTTTTGCTTGAAAAAGACCTGCGGTATGTCGCTAATATCAAAAGGCAGGATATACTGAGGCAGCTATTTGCGGTTGTTTGTGAATTTTCCGCCAGGTATATGGATAAGGCTCATATCCGCTCCGGGCTTGCCGTTTCCAGACAGACTCTGGATGAATATTTAAATGTGCTGGAAAAGATATATTTGCTGGACCGGCTGCGTCCCTGGCTGAAAACCGGTTACGACCGGGTTGGGAAGCAGGATAAAATATTTGTCACCGACACGGGCTTGATGAGCGCGGTGTTAGATTGGAAGTTAAAAGGTTTAGAGTTTGACGGGGATAAATCCGGGAAACTGCTGGAAACTTTTGTGTACAATCAGCTGGCCGCGCAGGTCGATCTGGTCACGGACGCCGCGCTGTATCATTATCGTGACAACCGGCAGCGGGAAATAGATTTTATTATTGAGCACCGGGGGCGGCTTACCGGCATAGAGGTTAAGGCCTCTTCCAGCGTTAGCGCCGGCGATTTTAAGCATTTGCGCTGGTTTCGGGATAATATAGGCGGCGCGAAATTTTATGGCCTGGTGCTTTACACCGGTGAACAGACGCTGCCTTTTGGCCGCAACCTGCGCGCTGTGCCTTTGAATAATTTGTGGGAATGAATTAGACATAATATGGTTTTAGATAAAAATAAAATATGTTTCATAACCTGCGTTAATAACGAAGCGCTTTACCGGAAGTGTCTGCATTTTTTATCTTTACTGGCGACGCCTCCTGAAATGACAGTGGAATATAGGGCGGTGCGCGGCGCGGCGTCTATGTGCGCCGGCTACAATCAGGCGCAGCGGGAATCAGATGCTAAGTATAAGATTTATTTGCATCAGGATGTTTTGCTTTTTTATCCATATTTTATGCAAAGAATATTGCGCTTATTTGCCGAACAGGATATCGGTTTAATCGGCCTGATCGGGGCGCAGAATTTGCCGGAATCGGGCTGCTGGTGGGAATCCCGATATCCTTATGGTCGTGTCATTGACTCACACCGGGGCTTCCTTAGTGAATTAAATCATCCCCCCCCCCCCCCACACACACACACACACACGGAAAAGTACAGAGAAGTTATTGTCGTTGACGGTTTGTTAATGGCCACTCAATATGATTTATTCTGGCGGGAAGATTTATTTCAGGACTGGCATTTTTATGATGCGTCGCAATGTCTGGAATTTTATAAGGCCGGATACAGGACTGTTGTACCGGCGCAGCTTTGTTCCTGGGCTTTGCACGAATGTGGCGTGCCTAGCCTGGCGCATTATGCTGAACAGAGCAGAATATTCCAGACCGTATATGCCCCGGAAATCAGCCGTCAGCGCAGAGAGTTTGAAGCGCGGCAGGGCTGAATTAAATACTTCCGGTCTTGAGCCGCAGATTAGGCTGACATAAAATATACTTGCAACATTTCAAGGAGCGCGCTAGAAATGAAAATAGTTTATCTCAATACGCCGATTTATGATTATCTTACAGCCACACTGATTGAGGGCCTGACGCAAAACGGTAACGAAGTTTATTGTGCGGAGAATAGTAATTATGGCGTATCTTTTCCGGAAAAAGAGTTGCTAAAACAGGCGGAGAACGCAGATATAATAATTATCGGCTCCAATCAGGGCGTAAAATATAATTTGCTGGATAAAATTATTAATCCGCAAAAAGTTTATGTGGATGGCAGTGATTTCCAAATTTTGGAAAATCCAGAGATTTCTGCCAGATTGATTTTTAAGAGAGAATATAATTCTCGTTTATACGGCCCAAATAAAACCGTCTATCCCCTGCCTTTTGGCGCGGAAAAGCGTTTTTCCGGGGGGGGGGGGGGGGTAGTCCCTCTGCCAGAGATATAAAAATTTCCTTTCTTGCCAACATGTGTGCCAATCCGCTGCGTATGTCGATTTATTTGCGTTTACAAGCACGCAAAGATCCGCAGATTATTTCTGGCAATACAAAGGAAATGGTTTATGACGGCTCCGGTTTGTACAGGATAAATCCCGTATATAGAACATTGCTTCAGCGCAGCCTGATATCGGTCAATGTGATGGGCTCCGGGTATGACTGCGCTAGATTTTGGGAAATCCTGGCTGCCCGCGCTATGCTATTTACCCAGAAACTGGATATTGAAATTCCCTATCCTTTTACAGACGGAGTTAGTTATGTGACTTTTGCCTCTTTAGAGGAATTTGAGGATAAGCTGGCTTATTATCTTGAACATCTTGATGAAGTAGAAAAAATTGCCCGGAGAGGACATGAACATTTATTGCTGTATCATACTTCCCAAAAAAGAGCGGAATATTTTCTGGAAGTGTGCAAGCAAATAATTATTTGACCGCTTCCAGCACAGCCTGCACATGCACCACGCCGCTGGCGTCGCCGATATTAAAAATCTGTCCGGCCTAAATATCCCAGATAGATATAGCGCTGGCTTTGTCTGTAAGCGGGCGGGCGCGGTCGGTCAGGCAGATCAGCGCGCCATATCCGGGTTTTTCGCCGATTTTAGCCAGCTGTTCAAAAGCGGATATGTCGTTTCTGGACGGGTTGGCAGTTTTTTTGATTTCTATAGGATACAGCAGGCCGTTTTGGGCGAGCAAAAGATCAATTTCAGTTTGGACATTGTCTCGATAATAGTAAAGCGCGGGGAACAGCCCGTTATGCTGATAAGATTTTATGATTTCGGTTATGACAAAAGTTTCAAAAATAGCCCCGCTCATCGCGCCTTTTTCCAGCACTTCCGGCGTATTCCATTCCGTGAGATAGGCGCACAGCCCCGTGTCCATAAAATATAGCTTAGGCCTTTTGATAAAACGTTTAGAAATATTCTTGAAATAGGGCTTCAAAAGATAAACAAGGCCGGATGTCTCAAGAATAGATAGCCAGGCTTTGGCGGTGTTGGGCGCGATACCTGCGTCGCGGGCGGTGTCAGCCAGATTGAGCTCCTGCGCTGTCCGCGCGGCCAGCACGCTTAAAAATTTCAGAAAATCTGCCTCATTGCCGATATTTACTATGCGCCGGACATCGCGCTCAATATAAGTTTTTACATAAGACGCATAAAATCCCGCCCACTGATTGGCCGGTTTATCCACAATGTCCGGGAACGCGCCCTGCCAGATAATTTTGTAGGTCTGGCGCAGATTTTTTTTATTTAGAGCTCCGCTCGAACGCGCGGAGGGCAGAAACGGTTTTTGCTGTGCGCCGAGTCCGGCGCGTTCGTAAAGCGAAAATCCCAGCATATTCAAAATAATTACGCGGCCGGCCAGACTTTCGGATATACCCTGCATTAACTCAAACTGCTGCGAGCCGGTCATCCAGACCAGCCCCCGCTTTGGCGAATTATCCGCCAGCATCTTTAGATAAGGAAACAAAGAGGGTACATGCTGTATTTCATCGATCAGCAGCGGCGGTTCGTAGGTCTGGAAGAAAAATTCCGGTTCTTTTTGCGCCAGGGCTAAATCTTTGGGATTATCCAGTGTCACGTGCTGGCGTTTTTTAGTGCCGCAATTAAGCAGAGTTGTGGTTTTCCCTACCTGCCGCATGCCGGTCAGCAGGATAAGCTTGAAGTTAGCCGAGGCCCGGAGAATTACTTTGCTGATGGTGCGCGGTTTATAATCCATTATTTATTTCCCAAAATGCAATGCTGTTGCATTTTAGTAAATATTGTTAAAGCTGGCAAGAGGTTTCACACCTTGAGCATTGTAAGCTGTCACCCGGTTAGTTTTACAAGCCCGGAATAATATTTTTTAAACGCTCAATTTCTAAATCTTTTTTCTGAATAATTTCCTGCAGCTCGTTGAAGCGGTCTTTTAATTTTTGGGAAATTGCGGAGATGGTCTTTATGTAATGCAGATTTTGCCGGCCCAGCGCGGAGTGTCCAGAGGCCAGATCTTCAGCGTAATGTAAAAAAGTTGTTAAAAATTGCTGTTGTTTTTCGGGAAAATATTTGACAATTAAATCCTTACAGTATTCCAGATTTAAGGGGCTGCATAATACATTCTGTCCGGGGGGGGGGTACCGGCTTGGTCAGGGCATAGCTTAGGGCCAGTTCTGTACAATCCTCCGGCGTAACAGCCTCTCCCTGCGCCAATTTGTCAAAAATAATTTTTTGATGAAAGAGCTCCCCGCTGGGGCGGTTGCTGCGCGCTAGATTTGCCAGCCAGCCGGTCAGTATTTTTTTAGCAAGCTGATTAGCTGACCTTATCGGGTAGTGCGCAATTTTTAGGACAGCGCTCCTGTAATATTTCAGCTGGTTTTGGCCGGAACCTGCGGCTACGGCATCATGATTACCGGCGGTTAGTTTTAAAGAATATTTTCTGACCAGATTTGCGGGACAGATAATTTTGTGAAAACTTTCCAGAGCAGCGCGGCGGATATTTGTTATTTTTTTAGGAATAAAATGTTCTTGAGCGCAGTCGTTCGGCTGCGGGATATAAGTCTGCCAGACGCAGACGTTGAGAGAAGTTAAGTCTATATTTTTAATTAAAGTTTCTCTATTGTTTTTGCCGCTGGAAAAAACAAATTCATCCGCGTCTAAAGGAAACACAATATCCGCCTGATATTGCCCCACAGCCAGAGCCAGCAGCTCATTCGTCCATTCCGCCTGTTCAAAGGCGGCGGCGGGCGGTTTTTTCAGGATGCGGACAGGCAGACCTTCCGCGGCGAGTTTTGCTAATATATCTAAAGTGGCGTCCGTGCTGTGGGTGTCCAGCATAAGCATTTGATCCATAAAATTAACATGGTATCTGACAAAAGATTCGATAATATCTTCTTCATTTTTTAGGACTGTAATTGAAATCAAGCGCATGGAATTTGCCCGCCGGTTATTTAACCGCTTCCAGCACAGCCTGCACATGCACCACGCCGCTGGCGTCGCCGATATTAAAAATCTGTTTGATCCGGAACGCGCCCTGAAAGCCGTATCTCCGGCAGAGTTCCAGAGTTTGCGGATAATCTACCGAATAGTACATGAAAGAATTGATGTTCCAGTAGCTGACATGCGTCGGATCCTGAAACGCGCCCCGGCCGTCGGTGGAGGGGACGAATATATCCGCCGTGGCGCCGGGTTTACAGACACGCCAGATTTCATTCATGGTGTGTATTCTGTCCGGCAGATGTTCGATGGCGTCGTGCGCCCGCAGCAGGTCTACAGAATTATCTTCAAAAGGGAAACGCTCATTTAGATCGGCCACAAGGTCCACATTCTCTCCGGGAAAATGATCCACCCCGACAAAACCTTCCGGTTTTCTGATACCGCAGCAGAGATCCACTTTTAGCAATTTTGCTTCGCTCATCAGCTCCCCCTGAGAGGTTTATTATAGCTTATATCAGGACTTTTGCCAGAAACCCGGTCATCGGATAATTTTCTTTGAACTGCTGGTAATTACTGGCGGCGATTTGGAGCGAGCTGTTCCAGTCGGCCAGCCGCCGGACACATTCCTCGACCAGCTGCTCATACGGCACGCTGATGAGCTCGACTGCCGGATAGGGATTGTCCACGGAGTTTTCGGTGATGACCAGAATTTTATTATTTAGCAGATAAGATATTCTGGCGGATTCAAATATTTTGGTTTCATAATAGTGAATATTCAGCACGATTTTGGCTCTGGCAATGTATTTATCCCGCGGCGTTCCATAAATGTTGGGCAGCACCTCAACCTTGAGCCCTCTATCCATAAGCTGGATCAGAATTTTTCTGCGCCGCTCGTTGAGGCTGCCGTAGAATAAAATATCAATGTCCTGCTGGTCCGCACGGGGAATAAGTTCCAGTTTTTCGTGATAGCCGATAGGCAGATAACCGGCCGGAATGCCCTCACCCCGTAAAAAATCAATATTGGCGGCGGAATAATCCCAGACCGCGCGGGCGTTTTGTAAAATATTTTTGTATTCAGGGTACTTGCTGTACCAGCCTTCCGCGGCGCTTAATTGTTCCAGCTGATAAGGAATATACTGGAAACCCTGAAACTTAGCGGCGGGGAAAATAAAAGCGGCGCCTAAAATTATATTTATCCGCTTTTTGTCCAGCTGCGGATCGACTGTGAAACTGCAGTTTTGGCCCAGAGAGTGAAACGAATGCAGGAACAGCAGGATAATTTCTTTAAACACAAGAGCATAGACTGGATTATTGTCGTGGTGCTGGGCTACATAGATGTGATAATCCTGTCCGCTCATGGTTTGTCAGTATACAGCACGCCTTGAAATTTACAATGCGGTAACGCATAATAATATTTAACGGTCATTACTGCTGGGGGTAGCCTGTGCCTGTTAAAACTAAAAAAACTGTATCCAAAAAAGACAAGCGCAACCCGGCCAAAATTTCCGCAGCTGCCCGCAGAGCTAAAGTCCGGGCGCGGCGCCGGAGAGGCGGTAAATTGCCCACGCTCTCCCTCTGCATGATCGTCCGCAACGCGGCGGCCAATCTGGCGCTGTGTCTGGATTCGGTGAAAAATGTCGTGGACGAAATTATCATCGTGGACACTGGCTCCACGGACAATACGGTGGCTATTGCCAAAAAATACACGGACAAAATTTATTTTTATAAATGGCGCGACGATTTTGCCAGAGCGCGCAATGAGTCTATCAAGTATGCGACCAAAGACTGGGTGCTGGTGCTGGACGATGACGAGGCCCTGACCAGACAGTCGGCCCGGACTATCAAGAAATTTCTGGCCGGAGGACCGGTAGAGAAAAATGTCTACACGGCGTGGATCTATAATTGCGGCCGGGCGGACGCGGAAAAAGAGATCTGGCAAAAACAGCCGTTCAATGGCATAGACGTGCACACGCACGGCCGGCTTTTTCGCAATCACCGGAAGATTAAATTTAAAAAAGCTCTGCACGAGCATATCTCCGAAAAAGACGGAGGGACAATTTATAACAGCAATGTGCGGGTCCTGCATTATGGTTATGAAGATGCCAACCGCAACAACAGGTATCTGCGTAATTTTAACATTGCGGAAAAAGCCCTGCGGAAAAAGCCGGAGGATGTAGTTAATCAATTTAATTATACCAGAGCTTATTCCTGTTTAGAAACCTGCACGGACAGGGCTTTAATCGAAAATATGGACAGAACCATCGAGCTGTATATAAAAGGTAAAAAACAGCTTGGCCTGATCCCGTTAAGCTATATATATACCAATTTTGTGGCGCTGCTTATTAAGCAGGAACTTTATGTGCAGGCCGAAAAATACTGCTATGCCTGGCTGAGCAGACTGCAGGATGGCTATGACCTGCGGCCTTATTTAACTCTGGGCAAAGTCCTGCTGCTGGAACAGAAAACGCCGGATGCCTATAAAATGCTGGATCTGGTTTATACCAAATCCCGGAACGGCCTTGCTTTCTGCACGGCGGAGGAATTGGGTAAATTTCAGGCGGAGCTGCATTTTTATCTGGGCGCGGCCTGCGTGATCAAAGGCGAGTACCGGCGGGCGCTGCGTCTGCTGCGCGTGGTACAGAAAAACAATATTTTCGGCGGCCACGCTTTAAAAAATTTACTTGCCGCGGCCCAAAAAGGCCTGGTGCGGGCGGCCTAGCTGCGGTGCCGTCAGGAAAAAATGGAACAATTTTGAGGTGGCGTCCTCAACTATAGTCTTTCTAGCTCCGCCGCGGACAGGCCGGTAATCTCCCGGATCTGTTCTGGAGAAAGACCCAGCACCTGCATTTTCCGCGCGGCGCCTTTGAGGGCTTCAGTCCGGCCTTCCTGTGCTCCCTCTTTCAGCCCTTCCCGTTTGGCATCGCCCAGCCTGCTGTTCCAGTCACTTAACCCTATTTCGCGCATCTGGTAGGCATGCAAAGTCTCATCATCGTTAGAGACATATGTTATCTTCCTCTGCGCTTCCTGTATCGCTTTGTCCATGTTCATTATCTTTTTTCAAATGGGTTCAGGGTTTCAATCTCTTCCAGAGTGAGGTCCGTAGCCAGTCGAATCTGCTCCAGAGACATGCCCAGTTCTTTCATTCTACGCGCATCATCCAGCTTCCCCTCGCGCCTGCCTTCCCGCCTGGCAAAATTCAAACCGCTGGCGTAATCCCGTTCCCCTTTTTCGCGCAATTCATACAGCCGCAAATCTGCCTCGCTGCTGGACACGCGGCGTATCTTCTCCTGCGCTTCCTGTATCGTCTTGTCCATGTTCATTATCTCCCTTAGAGTTTCCTCCGGCGTATTCTTATCAAAAAATACCAGCCAGCACTCCGCTCGCTTGTTGCTCGCTGGGACTTCCTCGCCTGATAGGAAGCCAGGCTCGGTCGCGGTGTAGATCATTATGTCCAATATCCTTTTCCGGTAACCGCCGGAATTTTACCATATCGATAAAGTGAATTTCCAGCACATCGGTGAGCACATAGTCCCTGTACCGGTCTTCCCGCAGACGAAAACTGGTCTGGAACTCCGGCAGAGGGATAAACTCAAAATTAACAATGTTTATCGTGATAACTTTGGGCAGGCTCAAATAATTTTCGCCGGCCTTTATGCCTCTGGCATACTCCCGGCTCCAGTAAAACAAACTGCGCCTGTCCATATCTCCGAGATTGCAGAGCTGCACCTCGATATTTATTTTAGCGCCATCGTTCGTAACAGCCAGAA
>JAISQA010000065.1 GCA_031274525.1 Candidatus Margulisiibacteriota bacterium | reverse complement strand
ACGCATAAGGAGTGTTTTTTGACAGATGCGCTGGAGATCCATTTTGTGGACATGGTAAAATGGCGGAGTATAATTAAGAAAGATATAGAGGGCGACCCTTTGCAGAGGTGGCTGGCGTTTTTTGATAAGGCAACGCCGGAGGGTACCTTAAAGGAGATAATAAATATGGACAAAGCGATACAGGAAGCGCAGAAAAGGATAACCTATGTGTCCGCTGATGACGAGGCGTTGCGTGCTTATCAGATGCGGGAGATGGGCCTGAGCGACTGGAACAGTCGGCTCTTTGATGCCAGACAGGAAGGCTTGCTTGAAGGCAAACGGGAAGGGATAAGAGAAGGCGAGCAAAAGGGTCTGGAAAAAGGTTTAGAACAAGGCCGGCAGGAAGCCATTAAAACCAGCGCGCGTAAGATGAAGAAAGCTGGTATGCCCGTAACCCAGATTAGTGAATATACCGGCCTGTCCGCTGCGGAGATAGAAAGACTATAATTGAGAGCATCACCCCTGTGTATGCACGGCACCACCGGCGCGCGGAGTGCGTACCGATTGCCCAGACTTAAACAGGCCGTTTACACAGTTTTATTTGCGCTCCTCAAGGTTCAGACATTTTGCCTGTCACTTTCTTTCTGCGCGCGCGTAAGTACCCGTCGCAAAGGCGGCAAATAAATCTTACAAATCTGGTACGACCGGGCGCGTAATTCCCTGCACGCCCGGAAGTACCCGTCGCAAAGGCGGCAAATAAAACCTACAAATCTGGTACGACCAGGCGCGTAATTCCCTGCGCGCGCAGAAGTACCTGCCGCAGAGGCGACCAAATTTCTACAATTTTGGTACGACTGCGCGCGTATTTCCTCGCGCGCGCAGAAGTACCTGCCGCATTGGCGGCAGGTATATTTTCCCCCAAAATGGGTATACATATGCCTATGCCGTCCTTATTAAGATCAGGGAGTTTCTACGGTGTTAAGCGGGGAGAATTTTTCTGTGGCGATATTCCGAACCGTGCGTTAAGTGTAACTGAACATGGCAGTTCTTTTAGAGACCGATTTTCTGCTAAAGTAATTCCAGTTTTTCTGATTTTTCTCCTGTTTTTTTGTGCCCAATTAAGTGCCTACTCTAATGATTATGCGCACATATATGGAGTGAATTCGCCATACAATTTCTCCAATGAAGACACCGTGGCCAATAGTGACGGCGGACACAAAATAGCAGAGGACGCCGACGGCGTGCGCCATGCGGTATTTGTGGACATTCGCAGCTTGAGCAATGGCGACAGTTATCAACTGATCTATGCGCGTTCCACAGATCAGGGCATGAACTGGACGACCACCGCTTTGAGCAGTGTGGTTTACAGCACAGACGGCAAGTATATCCGCGATCCCTCGATCGCGGTCAAAGGCTCCGACATATACATTTCTTATGCGGGCGCCGACAGCGCGGCAGACCGGGGAGTAAGGCTGCTAAAATTTAGTTATAACAAGGCCAGCAATACTATAGGTACGGTCAATTCATACTGGGTTGCCAAAAATACCGCGGCGCAATTTCGTTATTCGGATATTGCTATTGATCCTGCCGGGTACATTTCTATTGTGTCTATTCTCAACAATGTGCCCAGGTATTACCGCAGTACCGCGGCTAACGGTACGACGTTTGCGGAAGAAACAGTTTTTTCTACAGCTCTGCCCGGCGCTGCAACGCAAACCTCCGTGCCGCATTTGAGCATCGACCCTACAAACAGCGGAGTTTTTCTCACCTTTGATTGTTATGACGCAAACTTAACCACAGGCTGGGTAAATGTTTACAAACGTGATTCGGCCAATTCCTGGTCGCGGGTGGTATTTTTGACTTCTGCTGCGGGCTGGATTTACCAGCAGACTAATATTTTAGTTAGAAATAATAAAATTTATCTGGCCTATGTCAAACAGCCGAACAGCGGCAATCCCACCGCTTACGGCGCAATCTACAATACTTCCGGCGCAGTTATTGACAGTGAAAAAGTCCTTGTGTCCGGACTGCGGATATACTCACCGCAAATCGGTATCAATGAATCCGGTCAAATGGTGGTCGTGCTGGGCTATATGGAAACTGCGCAATACGTAAGACACTTTATGAACAGCTACACTAAGTCCAGCGACACCAGCGGCTTTGCCGCCGCGACAATTCCATTCACCTGGTACAGCGATGTGGGTGGCGGCAGTGGCTGGAGTTTTGCCTCTGGAATGACTATTCGCGGGCTGATCCACCTGCTGCCGGACATTAAATACAATCAACCGCAGGTGCTGCACATGGCTAAAACAACCACTGTCATGAGGGTATTCTCCACCCTGCTGCCTGGCGGGCAAAATTCTACAGAAGTGCGTCATTTAAATAATAACAATTCTTACACGGCAAATCCCTCCACCGCTTTTTATCAGGTGTACACGAATGATGTGGTGTCGATGAATATTCGTCTGGCGCCCAATAATTCGCCTGTGGCCGGAGATGCTTACTGGCTGGGCTGGCAGCCCGCCGCGGGCAGCGGAACTCTAACCCTGCGGGAGGGAGAAAACTATGCGCATGTTCAATACCGTACTGCGGCCGGGAAGCTTAGCAAAATATACAACTTTGGCCCCGCTGTATTATATCTGGGGCCAGGACCATCCAGTACCGGCACCACCGAAGGCTGGACCAGTGTAAGTGATAAGGGCGAGTTTTACTGGAATATTCCGGACACAGCCGCTTCAATTAAGGGCTACTATGTCTACTGGGGCACCGATCCCGGCGGTACTTCGACAGGTACATTGTATCCGTCCAGGAGTTATGACCCGCCGGCCTGTAGTACAGACGGCATATATTATCTGCGCGTGGCTGGCGTGGATATTGCTAACAATACAGGTGCCTGGAAAACAGTGTTGACCTACCGCTACGATCACACAGCCCCGCCGGCAATTGGCACCGCGCCGGTGGTAGGTGACTGGACGCCGGTCAGCGACTGGGGCGGTATGAGCTGGGCCGCGCCGGCGGACACGGGCGGTTCGGGCATTAAAGATTACGCTTATTACTGGGGGCCGGACTCCGGCGGCACTAGCGCCGTCTACACGACCGCGGCGTCCTGCGATCCGCCAAACATCACCGGGACGACCAATGCTATTTATTATCTGCGGGTGGCGGCGCGGGACAACGCGCTGAACATCGGCCCCTGGAAAACGCTGTACACATATAAGTACGATGCCGTAGCACCGGCTGTATCCGCAACCGACCCGGCGGACGTCTGGTCTTCAAATAGCAATCCCGGCGCCCTGAGCTGGGCGGCGGCGGCGGATAATGCGGGCGGCTCGGGCACCGAGGGGTATAGTTATTACTGGGGTATGGACGAGACGGGAGCGCCGGTAGACTGGACGACCGGGACGTCTTATGCGCCTGGCGCGGTGAGCAAAGAGGGGACATATTATCTGCGGGTGCAGACCAGAGATAATGCCGGCAATACCAGCGCGGTCAAAACGGTGCACAGGTGGAGCTTTGACCATACCGCGCCGGGTATTTCAACCACGAATATGGTGGAGGACTGGACGAGCATCAATAACCGCGCGCTGTTTACCTGGACAGCCGCGCCGGACGGGGCAGGTTCGGGGATTGTCGGTTATAACATCAGGTGGCTCTACGGCTCCGTCCAGCAAGCGAGCGGTTATGTTGCGGTAAATTCCTATGACCCGCCGGAGTGCGCCAGCGGCGATGGCCCGTATTATTTGCAGACGCAGGCGGTGGATAGAGTAGGACTGGCCGGGCCGTGGACTACCGTGCTGACGTATCAGTACGACGGCTCCAAACCCGGGCAGACCGCTTCCGCCAGCACGCAGAACTGGACTAATAATAACGATGTTCCTGAGACGGCCTGGCTGGAAGTGGCGGACGGGAGCGGTTCCGGCGTGACGGGTTACAATATTTACTGGGGCTTGAGCCCGACCGGAGCGGCGGAGGCCTATCAGACCAGCCGCACGTATGATCCGGTCTCGCCCAATACGGACGGCACGTATTATCTGCGCGTGCAGGCGGTAGACGGGGTGGGCTTGACGGGCAACTGGACGACGGTCTTGACGTATAAATACGATCAGAGCAAACCGGGTATTTCACCGACAAATATTACGGAAGGCTGGACGAGCCAGAATTCCCGCTCCATCTTGAGCTGGGCCGAGGCGCCGGACGGCGACGGTTCCGGTATAGCGGGCTATTATATGTACAGAGGCACCGATCCGGGCGGAGAAGCGGAAGATTTCCTGACCAGGCGGGAATATGATTCGCCGCCGCTGAGCGGGGACAGCCGGTATTTTCTGCGCGTGCAGGCGCTGGACAACGCGGGCAATACCGGCAACTGGACTACGGTGTATTCGTATCTTTACGACACCACGCCGCCGGGGATCTCGCCGACGGATATTACGGAAGGCTGGACGAGTGTCAACAATCGGGCTGTCTTTAGCTGGACAGATGCTCCGGACAATCTGGCCGGTCTGGACGGGTATTATGTCTACTGGGGCCGGGAACGTACCGGCGTTTCCACTGACTATGTAACTTCCGCGGCTTACGATCCGCCGGCGGTTACGGGCAACGGTATTTATTATCTGAACGTCCGCGGGGTGGACAGATCGGGCAATCCCGGAGCCTGGACTACCGTGCTGACGTATCAATACGACGGGGTCACGCCCGGCGGCACGACCGTGATCTCCGGCGGCAAGACCGAAACGCGCAGCAAGGTGATCGCGCTCTTTTCCGTGGCGTCCGATGTGGGCAGCAGTGTGACCAGCCTGAATATCAGCGAGACCGGCGCATTGAATGTCTGGCTGCCGTATGCGGCGCAGTACAATTACGAGCTGAAAAACACCACCACGGGGAATAAGACCCTGACGATCTGGTTTGCCGACGCGGCGGGGAATATCAGCGAACCGTCCGTGGTGACGATAAACTATATCGGCTTTGCCGGGGCGGACAGGGCGATTATCGTAAACGAGGACAGCGGGTATATAAACACCGTAAACGCGACGTTGATCATTGATGTGGACGCGGGAGCGCATGAAATGCGCATCTCCGATGACGCAACGCTTTCGGCATGGATCAGTCCCGGTAGCGTGCTGCCCTGGACTTTTTCCGAGGGCGACGGGGAAAAGACCGTCTATGTGGAGTACAGGGATCAGGCCGGTTATATCTGGGGGACGGGCATTTATTCCGGGTCGGTTATGCTGGATACCGTGCCGCCGCAGGGCAGTTTTATACTCGACGGCGGGGCGGTGTCTACGGACTCGACGCTGGCCGGGCTGACCGTTACGGCTTCCGGTGAAGCCTATGCTATGAAGTTCTGGAATGAGCTGGACGCCGAACCGCCGGATAATGCCTATATAGATTATGCCGACACCCTGGACTGGACGTTGAAGTTTATAGACGGCCCGCAGACGCTGAATATGCGTTTACGGGATTTTGCGGGGAACGCCTCGGTTATTTACAGCGCTTCGATTTATGTGGATCTGGCCTCCGGAGGGTATAGCTTTGTGTTTAATGAGCCGGACGGGAGCAATGATATAGCGAGCAATAATTTCAAGATCCGCTGGACGGATTCTTACCGGCCGGATCCGCTGGCGGAGATAGAGTTGAGTTATATCCGCACGGACGGCGGAGCAGCGGGGCTTATTTCCGGCAATATTCCGGTCGCCGATCCGGTGAACGGCTTGATCTGGGACTGCCGCGGGCTCCAGACAGGCAGTTATTATTTGAAAGCGCAGGTCAGCGGCAACCGCGGGTTTTTTGAAGCCACCTCTAATTATCCGGTTGCGATAGTGCATGATAATTCACTGCCGGCCGACCCGCCGGCGGTTTTGACCATCGAACCGCTGGCCGGCATTACCGGCAACGGCGGCGTGACTATTTCCTGGCAGACCGGCGCGGCCGATACTGCGGTTTCGCTGTATTACACCAGACAGACGGCCGGGCTCTTCTCGCTGCACGGAGTGCAAAATAATAGCGCGCCGGACAGAACCGCGCTGACCCTGATTACCGCCAATGTGACGGGCAATAGCTTTTTCTGGCGGACGGATTTGCCGTCCGGCAATTATTACATCTATGTGGAAGCCAGCAATGACTATTACGCTTCCGGCGACTTTGCGGCCGGATATATCAGTATTGCCGGCCACACTTCCGGCAGCGGCGGGACGGGAGAGAAGATCTGGTCTTTCCCCAATCCGTTCAGCCCGGACAGGGGTCAGGAGGCGCGGATCGCCTACAATGTGGAGGAAAGCGGCTGGACTAAAGTGTATGTTTATGACATCCGGGGGCGGCGGGTCTGGCAGGCCGAAAATTATGCGCGCGCCGGACAGGACAACATAGTGGCCTGGGACGGGCGGGACGGAAGAGGCCGTCTGGCCGCTAACGGGCTGTACGTTTTAATTTTGACCAATGACAAAAACAAAATTATTGCCAGGGGGAGGTTGGCTCTCCATGATTAAAACGCTTAAAAAGAATTTGTTCTGCTTATTTTTACCGCTGCTGTGGGCCTGTGCTTTGGCCGGGCCCAAAGAGGCTTACGGCGTGGAAAGCCTGCTGATCGGCGCGGAGGCTATGGGGCGCGGCGGAGCGTATCTGGGGAGCGGGGACAGCGGCAGTCCGGTTTTCCAGAACTTTGCCGCGGTGACCGGGCCGCGGGCGGCGCTGACGGTGTTTAAGTTGATCAACGAAATAAATTATCTCTCCGCGGCCTATGCCCAGAATGGCTGGGGCCTGGGTTTTCTGACCGTGCAGGACAGCGCGGGCTACCAGCGGGACGAGGACAACAATCTGATCGGCGGCAAGATCGGCTACAGTGACTCGACCGTTTACGGGACATACGCGCGGGAGCTGGGCCGTGTCAATCTCGGTCTGCGCCTGAAATACACCAGCCGGATTATGGCGGGCATAGACAGCGCCAAAGGCTACAGTCTGGATCTGGGCGCCCTGTACCGCTTGAATGAATACTGGCGCTTTGGGGGAGAAGTGACGAATATTTCTTTTGCGGCGCTGCGCTGGGCGGACGGCGCGCAGGAATTATTCCCCGTGGTCGGCGGCCTGGGGGTGGGTTACAGCGTCTTTGGCGCGGAGAAGCGCTTAAATTTATACTCCGATCTTTGTCTGGAGAGCGGCGGAGAGCGCTGGAGCGGCGGGCTGGAATGGCTGCTGGCGGATTTGCTGACCCTGCGCGGCGGTTTTGTGCAGAGCAGCTTCTGGCAGGATGAGACAATGGTGCGGCAATTAAAACCTGCCGCGGGCCTGGGGCTGAATTTAGGCGGGTTGACCTTTGACTACGCTTATAACCCCGGGGACGAGCTGGCGGAAAACATAACGCATTATTTCACGCTGGGGTATCGCTTTGGCGGGGACGAACTGCCCGCCGCTGAACAGGCGGAAATATTCGATGCTGTGCAGGCGGAAGCCGCGGCGATCCCTGAACCCGCGCCGGAGGAGGAAGCAGAGGATGCCGCAGCAGAAGCAGAGCCCTCTCCTGCCGGGCAAGTCCCGGCGCCGGCCCGGCGGAGAATGTTTTACGATATAGATGATCTGCCGCCGGAAGAACAGGCAATAATTGAAGACCTGGGCTATCTGAAACTAATGTAAGGAACGACCGGCCAGTCTAACAAACAAGAATGGCGGCAAGGTCTGCTGCTTGCTAGAGGGGAAAAAGAAAATGTTGCAGCGGAGCGAATATTTTGGAGAAGCGCGCCGTGCTGCGCAATAGCGCGCAAGGAAAATATATTTGTCCTGCCTGGATTAAATATTTACACAGTTAATTTTACAACATCCTGATCTGCTTATTTAATTTTTGGCGCGCTTAAACTATAATAGTATATATTGTTATAGGGGGAGTTTTTGTGTCTAAAATTGAGACCGCTTATTTTTCTATGGAGATAGCCCTGCGCAATGACATACCGACTTTTTCGGGCGGGCTGGGTGTGCTGGCCGGCGACACAATCAAGTCCTTTGCGGATCTGGAGGCGCCGGTTGTCGCGGTCACGCTGATTTATAACAACGGCTATTTCGCGCAAAAACTCGACGCGCACGGCACGCAGCTGGAAAGTCTGGTAAACTGGGATCCGCAGCGGACGATGCGCTTATTGCCGCAAAAGCTGGAATTGTGTCTGGATAACCATTCCGTCTGGGTACAGGCCTGGCTTTATGAGCAAAAAGGCGTGACCGGCCATATTGTGCCGGTGATTTTTCTGGACACCAATCTAATGGAAAATTACCCGGAAGACCGGGTGATCACCCAGCAGCTGTACAGCGGCGACAGCAGTATGCGTATTCATCAGGAGGCGGTTTTGGGCCTCGGCGGAGCCAAAATGCTGGATTTACTGGGCTACCGGGATTTGAAAACCTATCATATGAACGAAGGCCACGCGGCTTTTCTGACGCTGGAGCTGCTGGCGCGGCTGGACTGGCAGGACGCGGCGGTGCGCAGGCATTGTGTGTTTACCACGCACACGCCGGTGCCGGCCGGGCATGATGAGTTTGACTATGCGCTGGTGCAGAGAGTCATGGGCACCTACACCCCCTGGCATATCAAAGATATTGCCGGCCGCGACCGCCTGAATATGACCGTCCTCGCCCTGCATATGAGCCGTTATGCCAACGGCGTGGCGCAGAAGCACGGCGAAGTCTCGCGGCGGATGTTCCCGGACTTTGCGATAGACGCGATTACCAACGGCGTACATTCCGTGACCTGGACGGCGCCCGCTTTTCAGGCGCTGTATGATAAATATATCCCGGAATGGCGGCGGGAGCCGGAGCGTCTGGCGGAGGCCGCGAAGATCCCGGATGCGGAGATTCAGGCGGCGCATCTGACAGAAAAAAATAAATTACTGGCGTATATAAAAGAAGAGACCGGCGCGGAATATAAACCGGATATTTTGACTATTGGTTTTGCCCGCCGCGCGGCCACGTACAAACGCGGCGATCTGCTTTTCACGGATATCGAAAAACTCGTGCGCATCTGCGGCGGTAAAGTCCAGTTTGTTTTTGCCGGCAAAGCGCATCCGCAGGATGCCCCGGGCAAAGAAGTCATCCGGCGGATCTTTACGCTGGCCCAAAAACTCCGGCTCGAAAATAAGCTACAGGTGGTTTTTCTGGCAAATTATGATATGCGGCTGGGGGCTCTGCTCACCGCCGGCGTGGATGTCTGGCTCAACAATCCTATCCGGCCGCGCGAGGCCAGCGGCACTTCCGGCATGAAAGCCGTGCACAACGCCGTGCCGAATTTCTCCGTGCTGGACGGCTGGTGGATCGAGGGCTGCGTCGAAAATGTCACCGGCTGGGCGATCGGCCCGCAGGCTGTCGAGAATGTGCTGGTCGAGAACAGCAATGACGAGGATGTGCGCGACCTGTACGCCAAGCTGGAAGAAGTTTTGCTCCCGACCTACTATAATGATAAAGCGAAGTGGCAGGCTGTTATGAAAAATGCGATCGCACAAAATGCCAGTTTTTTCAACACGCACCGCATGTGTAAAGAATATCTGCAAAAATCCTACCGGACTGACCCGGTGACTGTAGGGTAGGGCGGAAGCGCTCAGGCTATACCCGGAACCCCCTGCCGTCGGTACGCGGCATGTTTATTTTACAGGCTAAAAAGTATTGAAAATCATAGAGTTTTTATTATATACTATAAAAACTTTACGAGCCCGAATTTACGCGAAAAGAGGCGCAGAATGGCAGAGCGGCAAAGCGGACAATAAAGAAATTGATTTTGTAGCCAGCGGCGCCAGAGGGCTGAGTTATTACCAGGTCGCCCAGACGGTTAATACGCCGGAAATATTTGCCAGAGAATTTGGGCCGCTGCAAAAACTGCACGATCATTACCGGAAAACAGTGCTTACCCTGGACGACCTGCCCGAGAACCATGATGGTATAGAGAAACGAAACATCATTGATTTTTTGCTGGAATAACCCCTGCAAAAGTCTGCTCCCTGCTGTATGCAGCGCTTTTGCGGCGCGGGGGACGGAACATATCTATGGCGTGCGAAACAAAATATTCGCGCAGCTGCGCAGGGCCAGCCTGTGCGAAAGTAAAGCCTTTACTCCGTTTTGGAAAAATTACCGGAGCGGGGGTAAAAAATATTCGCGCTATTGTTTCCGTTTACTGTATAATATAAAATTATTATATGCCTGCGTATACGCCCAAACTTTCCCTTACTCATTCTCTGACGCTCTCCCAGCAGCTCAAAATGGTGCTCAATCCGCGGATGCTGCAGCTCCTGAAGACCCTGCATCTGCCGTATCAGGATTTGCTGGAATCCATAAATAAAGAAGTCACCGAGAACCCCGCGCTGGAGCTGGCCAAACAGGATGAGCTTTTGCGGTACGCGCGGACGCTGACCCATTCCGGCGAGCGGAGTATGACCGGCTATGACGAAACCAAGCCGGACCGGGAATTAAAAGCGCGCGGCCCGTCGCTCAAAGAACATTTATTGCAGCAGGCGCGGCTGGAAGATTTTGCGGCCGCGGACGCCAAAGTCGCGGAATTTTTGATCGACGCGATCGACGAGCGCGGCTATATCGAAAACTATCCAGCGGTGCGCGAGGAAATAATGACCAGCACCGGGCTGCCCAAAGTCCGGGTGGACAATATTCTGACGGTGATCCAGTCTTTTGAGCCGGACGGCGTGGGCGCGCGCAATCTCAAAGAATGTCTGCTGATTCAGGTGCGCGAGTATAATTTCGAAGCGGAGCAGCTGCGGCAGGTCATGCACGATGTCATCAAATATCATCTGGACGATCTGGCCAAAAAAGATTTTGCGGCGGTGGCCGAGGATCTGGATTTAGATTTAGAGGGCGTGCAGTATATCAATGATTTTATCGAGAAAAATCTCAATCCCCTGCCGGGCAACGCTTTCAAGAGCGATGACCGCGTGCAGACGGTGATCCCCTCGTTTGTCATCGAGAAGGCCGGCAAAAACGCCTTTAACGTGGTCAATCTGGAAGCGGACAAAGGGCCGCAGCTCAGGATCAGCGGCCAGTATCTGCAAATGCTGGACAATCCCGACGCCGACGCGCAGACCAGAGCCTATCTCAAAGAGCGCGTGCTGGCGGCCAGGCTCTTTATCGAAAATCTGCAAAAACGTTATCAGACTGTGCAGAATATCGTGGATATCATCGCCAAAACGCAGAAAGATTTTTTTGACAACGGCTATTACTGGCTCAAACCGCTGCAGCAGGACAATCTGGCCCAGAGCGTGGGCGTGCATCCCTCGACGATCAGCCGCGCGGTCTCGACCAAATATGTGGAGACGCCGCAGGGGCTGTACCCGCTCAAGTACCTCTGTCCGCGCGATTTCCGCGGCTATACGGCCATGCAGATCAAGGGCATGCTCATCAAGATAATGCGGGAACAGCCCGAACTGTCCGATCAGAAAATTTCGCTCTGGCTGCAGGAGCACCGCGGTATTGACATTAAACGCCGGACAATCACAAAATACAGATTGCAATTGGGGGGAGGCTCATCTTATGCTCGCAAAAGTGAAACTTAGGGAGGCCTACAGCCAGAGTTTGAATATTCTGTACAAGACACTGGGCACCACGGCGCAGGGCTTGAGCGAGGAAGCGTCCGCGCAGGCGTTGCCGTTTTACGGGCTGAATGAGCTGTCCGCGCGCCGGCGGGACAGCCTCTGGCTTAAAATTTTCAAGTCCTTGAGCGAGCCGATCATTCTGGTTTTGCTGGCCGCTTCGGCGCTCTCGCTGTTTATTCAGGATTATATAGAAGGCATTGCGATACTCGGCGTTATCGCGATCAACACGGTTGTCGGCCTGGCGCAGGACAGCAAAGCGGAAAATGCGGTGGCCGCTCTGCAAAAAATGCTGTCGCCGCAGGCTAAGGTGCTGCGCGGCGGCCGGCTGGAGATCATCGCGGCCAACAGGCTGGTGCCCGGCGATGTGCTGGCTTTTGAAGCCGGGGACATTATTCCGGCGGACTGCCGGCTGATAGCCGGGCAGGACATTCTGCTGGACGAAGCGCATCTGACCGGCGAGAGCAAGCCGGTAGACAAAAAGCCCGGCGGGTTTAAAGGCGATAAAAAACTGTACGAGCTGAGCAATCTTTTGTTTTCCGGCAGCCGGGTTTTGAACGGCGCGGGACAGGCGCTGGTTTTTGCCACTGGCGCTGCGACGCAAATGGGCTTGATCGCGCAGAATATTGCCGCGGCGCAGGAAGAGCGCACGCCGCTGCAGCAGAAGCTGGCCCGGGAAACTAATTTTTTGGTCAAAGCGGCTTTATTTTCCGCGGCGGCGGTGCTGGTTTTTGGTTTCTGGCGCGGCGGGGTGGCGGCCTGGCACCGCACACTGCTCATTGCTATCAGCATCATCGTCTCCGTTTTCCCCGAAGGACTACCGGCCTCGATCTCCATCGCCCTGTCTCTGGCCGTGGAGCGGCTGGCGAAAAAATCCGTCATTGTCAAAAAACTGACTTCGGTCGAGACGCTGGGCAATGTGGACTACATCTGTACGGACAAGACCGGCACGATCACCCAGCATGTGATGACGGTCAAAGAATATTTCCTCAAGGGCCGCTACTACAGCAGCTCGGAGATTCTGGCGCTGCTGGCGGACAGCGGCGCGCGGCTTATCAATGATATTTTTGAGGCGGCGCTCACCGCGTCCACGGCGCAGCTGGTCGAAAAAGACGGCACGATCATTCAGGAGATCGGCGACCCGACCGAGACCGCGCTGCTGAAATCCGCTTATCTGAGCGGCTTCAAGGCGGAGACTTTGTTAAAAACGCACAAGGTTAAAGATGTTCTGCCGTTTTCTTCCGACCGGATGTATTCGGCCGCCAGAGTGGTGGAGAGCGATAACACCGCAGAAGTCTATCTCAAAGGCGCGCCGGAGAAAATACTGGCGCTTTGCGACCGCTGGTTTGACGGCGAGAAATTCCATACGCTAAAACCCGGCCAGTTTTGGCCGGAGCTGGCGGCGAAGGCGGCCAAAGGCTTCCGCTTGATCGGCTTTGCCAGATTTTCCGGCCGAACCGCGCTGCCCAGTCCGGGCAGTCAGGGTGTTTTTCTCGGCGCGGCGGTGATTTATGACCCGCCCAAAGACGAAGTGAAGCAGGTGATTCAGGAAGCACAGGCGGCCGGCGTACAGGTCGTGATGATCACCGGCGACAGCAAGAAAACCGGGTTTTCGATCGCCGAGCATGTGGGCATAGCCGCCCGGCTGTCTCAGGCGGTGGAAGGCCGGGAATGGGAAAAATACACGGACGAAGAGCGGGCCTCCCGGGTGGAGAGCCTGCGCGTGTATTCCCGCGTGGCTCCGCTGGACAAACTGGACATAGTTGCCGCGCTCAAGGCTAACGCGCATATCGTGGCGATGACCGGTGACGGCGTGAATGACGCACCGGCGCTCAAAAAAGCCGATGTGGGCATCGCCATGGGCAAAGCCGGCACGCAGGTGGCGCAGGAAGCGGCGGATATTATTCTGACCGACGATAATTTCTCGACCATAGTGCAGGCCGTGCGCGAGGGCCGCACCGTCTACCATAATCTCAAGAAGCTAATTATCTATCTGATTACAAATAATATCGGCAAAGTGCTGGCTATCCTCAGTCTGCCGCTCTTCGGCCTGCCCGTGCCGCTGCTGCCTTTGCAGATACTCTGGTCGAATGTCATTATGGAATCCCTGCCTTCGGTGGCGATCAGCACGGACGGCGCGGGCCCGGAGATCATGCGGCGCAAGCCCAGCGGTTTGAGCGAGCCGCTGATCAATAAGCAGGAACGCCAAAAAATGTTTCTGGACGGGATTATTTTCGGCCTGATGATTGTGCTGGGTTTTCTGGCGGCGTGGCTGGTGAGCGGCGGCGCGGCGGCGCAGGCGCAGACCGCGGCTTTTATCATTGCCCTGCTCAGCCCCCAGCTCTATGCCTTTGTCCTGCGCGACGGCAGTGCGCTGCGCAAATTCACCGCGCCCAATTTTATGCTCAAGCTGTTTTTTGTCCTCAATCTGGCGCTGACCTGGGCGATCGTTTATGTCCCGGCCCTGAATATTCTGTTTGGCACGGAGCCTTTGGAAAATTATTATGCGCTCTGGGCGGTCTTGATCTGCTCGCTCTTCACGCCGGTGTTCAGGCTGCTGACGGACGCGTTCCGGCAACGCTAAAGCGGCCGGCGCTGGCGAACGGATTAAGCAGATAGTATAATAATAATATGAGCAAGGCCGCCGTTTTGAAATTATTCAAAAAACTGGTTTCTGAAGAAGAACTGGATAATCCGCAGATATATTTGTTCGGCAGCAGAGCCCGCAAAGATTACACCAAAGACAGTGATTGGGATTTTCTTATTGTTTCTGACAAGAAAATTCCGCCGCGCAAAACTATGGAAGTAAAGAGAAACCTGAGCCTAAAATTTCATGATAATTTTTTATATCCATTAGATATTATTATTAAAGATAAAAAAACTTTTTCCTGGGAAAAAAATATGCTGAATACTATTTCCTATGCCGCAGATAAAGAAGGCCTTGCGCTGTGAATTATAAAGCAGTTTTATTGAAGCAATGGCTGGACAAAGCAGAAATAGACCTAAAAGTTATTAACATATTGGGCAGAAATAAATCTGCGCCGGCTTCAGCAATAGCTTTTCATTGCCAGCAGGCCATTGAGAAATACCTGAAGGCTTTTCTTGGTTTTAATGAGGTGGCTTTTACTAAGACGCATGACTTGAGCATATTACTGGCGCTTTGTTTGCAAAAAGAAAGAGCATTTAAGATTTTGGATCGGAATATCATAGCCGATATAAAATTATATGCAGTCAATCCCCGCTATCCGGGCGAAGAATATGAGCCATCCAAAAAAGAAATAAATGATTATGTAAAAGCAGTTAAGCAGGTAAAACTGCTGGTCGTAAAGCTGACAAAATAATCCCAGCTAGAATAATTCCTAAATAATAATTATTTTAATCTAAATAAATAACCGGGTTTATGATATTTAACGCTTGACTGCTTTTCAAAGTAAAATAAAGCAAAATATGCTATAATTTAGCGTATGTTAAATAGATTTTTATTTACCCCCCCCCCCCCCCCGAATTTGGCGCAGGTACGCTAAAAATCTAACATTTCCACCGTTTCTTGATCTCGATACGAATTTTTCCTGCCTGACATAAAGGCTCGTCTCGACTCCGCTCGACGAGCGACTGAGCGATACGGACACCGAGCGGAGCCGATGTGTCCACCGCTCATCGCGCGGAGCCAGCAGGAGCGTTGCAAAAGACGGGTTATCTCCCCTTAACAAGGGGAGATGCCGCTGAAAGCGGCAGAGGGGTGTCGCGTTAGCGACATTATTAAAAAACAAAAGGAGTAGAAGTATGAAAAAACTAATTCTAGCAGTAATAACAATAATAACGGCGGTGGCAATTTTCGGCTGCGGCAAGACGGCCAGCAGTACCGGAGGAGGAGGGGGCGGCGGCTCGTCCGGGGGCGGAGGCGGCACACCCAGACCCCGGACCTTTTCGGTGCAGGGACATATAGACAATAGCGGAGATGTCAATATTCAGTCGCTGGATACAGAGTACGAAGTTTCCATTTATTCTTTTAAGGAAGAAATAGATCTGAGCGGTGTGGAGTGTGAGTATTATGCGCTGAATAACACTTACAAAATTACCGGAATACCGCTGGGCGCGGTGTATGTGATCGAAGCGGTCAGGGAAGATTCAGTAACATTAAGCGCGCTGGTCTGGGGCGCCGCGGCCGGAGAGAATAAGACAGTGAATTTAACTCCGGTGTCGACAGTAATAGCGACGGTTATTTCTGACGATCCGGTGGTGCAGGATTCACTGGCCGTATCCGGTGTGAACGCTACGCTATCAGGTATTCTGGAAAATATTCAGGAAGATATAGAGAACTATTATGAGAGTAACCCTACTGCGACGACCAATGTAAATGCCTTGCCTCCTGCTGTAACCGGCATTGTGAGTGATCTGGTAAATACAAATAAACGCACTCTGGCCGTAACAGTCAGTCCGGCCGGCACAGGCACGGTGTCGCCCAACGGCGGAGTATATCTCAAGGGGACTGTATTGAGTTTAACTGCCGAGCCGGCAGGAGGCTATGAATTTGATAATTGGAGCACAGGCGGTAATAATCCTTTAGAGATCACGCTTAACGACAACACCAGTGTGATCGCCAATTTTGACGTAGTCTCGAACTATACCGCGCCGAATTCTTTTTCGGTACAGGGAACTATCGCTTCGGATGAGAACGGCGGCTTTGGCGCTATGGCGCTGACCGAGCAGTATAAGATCCGCATTAAGAGTTTCGACAACGATAATCTGGACTTTGTGAAGATCAAACTGCGCGGCGATAATACCTATACGATCAGCAATTTGCCGCTGGCCAATGTGTATGTGGTCGAGGCCACACGCGGCGGTACGGCGAGATTAAGCAATCTGGTATATGGAGTTCAGGAGCTAGACGGAATGACCGAGACAGTGAACCTGACGCCGACCTCAACAGTGCTGGTGCAATTATTAGAAGAATTTATGCAAACGGTCGATGAAGATGATTTTTTGGGTCTATCTGCAGTAAATGAGCTGCGGGACGAAATAGACACTTATTATGCGGCACATCCGGCGGAACTGAATACCATAATCGCCAAAATAAAGAACGGCGGGATAACGCGGGATGATCTGCCGGTGGCACTAAAAGATGCGGCTGATGAGGCGCTGCCGATCTTGCAGGTGCCGGAGATACCCGATCTAGCGAACTGGGCGTATGATTCGAGCGGGGATAGGGACGGTAAATTTCATAAAAACAACTATCCCCAGCCGCCCGACCTGGCAGATGGCGGTTTGCTGGAAGGTATGCAGTTAGGCCAAAAAGATGGCAAACTGTACTTTATACTCAAACTAAATGGCACACCAAATCCGGCCTTACGTTATCAAGTAAATAGCTGCTACGGGAACAAAGCAGATAACTACCATATGAGCGTGCAGGAAAATGGACGCAATGAGGACAACAGTATCAAGTGGCAATTTGTTTGCTGGCCTAGTGGGGGCCCCTCATTTGTTATTGATCCAGATGATATTTATTTAGAGATCAGAGACAATCTGATCATAGCAGGAGGCGCCCCGCTGACCCAGATTACAGAGTATTTAGGGACAGCGCCATATTATCGTAGCTATGCTGGAGTGGCATTGAAAGACGGCCATAATTATTATGATATTGATCTTGGTGTTGTAAGTTTTTAAGAAATACATTTATTGTTTCAAAAGGGCAGTAGAGATACTGCCCTCTTTCCCGCGCGGCGCGGCAAAACAAATATGCTAAAATACCGGTTATGAGCAAAGTGTCTTTTTTAGCTTTCTGCGTGGAAATGTACGCGGAACATAAGGGTCTGTCCAGCCCGGAAGTTTACGCGCTGTTTACCCGGAGCGGACTGCTGGACTTGCTTAAAACGGATTATGCCGACCTGCACGGTATGTCTTTCGAGTATCTCAATCAGTTTTTCGATAAATATCTGGAGGGCGAATGTTCTTATTCCACGGCTCCACAGTAATTGTCGATAAGCCCCAAATAATCACCACAGAGTACGGACGGGATTTTGGCGCGGAAAAGGCCTTGGCGGGCTTGCGGTATCTTGATTTTGAGGAAACATGATATGGCGCATGGTTTGATCAAAGCAACGCTGGTGCCGCAAATTGCTGAATTGATTGCGGAAAAATATTCCGTTTCCGCAGAACAGGCGCTGGATCTGTTTTATCATTCTGCCACAGCGGAAAATCTGGCGGATGATGAGACAGGGCTTTATGGCCAGAGCGCGCTGTATATTTTTTCGCTGTTTGCGGCAGGACAGGGTTAATTTATTTTCTGGCCGCCCGAAAAAAATCCTTCAGTAATTGCCCCGCTTCATCAGCCAGCAGGCCGCGGACTACTTCCGGGCGGTGATTGAGTTTGGGCTCGGCGAGAATATTGAAGACCGAGCCGCAGGCTCCGGCTTTAGGGTCGGCGGCGGCATAGACCACGCGCGGTATTCTGGCCAGCACGATTGCCCCCGCGCACATCGCGCAGGGCTCCAGCGTAACGTAGAGCGCGCAGTCCAGCAGCCGCCAGGAGTGTAATTTCTGCGCGGCTTTGTCGATAACCGTTAACTCCGCGTGACGCACAGGGTTTTGTTTTGTCTCCCGCTCATTGTGCGCTCTGGCGATTATTTTTCCGTTCCGGACAATGACCGCGCCGACCGGAACTTCGCCTAAAACAAAAGCCCTGCGCGCTTGCGACAGGGCTTTTTGCATAAAATACTGATCGTCTTTATTTGGCATCCAGATATATCGAATAATACACGGCGGTGGACACGCTGATGACATAGCCGAGCGCATAAGAGACAATGCCAAAAAACCCCAGCGTGGTTAAAATAATCGTCAGGATAGAAGCGCAGGATAGATAGGAAAGCGCGTAATTGGTCGCATAGAAAATCAATCCGCTCAAGCCCAGCTGCGAGGCGTATTGCAGCAGGGGATAATGCGGAAAAGCCCAGCCAAAACTTAGATACGGCACTATAGCGCAGGCGCCGGCCAGCAGAGCCAGCGTTAACAGGGTAGACAGAATTGGCAGCAGACCCAGAACAAAGTTAAAAGAGATTTTTTCCGGCGCGCGGACGGTGATGGTGAAGACTTTTTTCACAGCGCCCAGCGCGGAGAGCGCGGGCTTATCCACCAGTACGGCCGGCAGCAGCTTGCTGCCCACTAAGATGTATATGGACAGCAGGCCAAAAAATACCGCCGCCGGGATAAAAAGCAGAGCCATCAGCGGATCACCGACATAAGGCAGCCTGACCAAAAAGCCCAGCCAGTATGCGGCCAGACCCGCGACAGCCGCGCCTAAAAGCCAGAGTATAAACGCGCCCAGCGTTTTCCAGAACAGCCCCTTGACCCGCGCGGCGGTGTTCGCTTTTTTGGTTCTGGCGATAGAAGTTTTGACCAGACTATAAAGGCCCAGTGTGAGGATCAAACCCAGAACGATAATGACCAGCAGCGCTAAGCCGTCAATTACGTTGGCCCAGAGCCGGATCCCGTTGGCCCGCAGCGCGGCGGACAGCAGGCTGAAAGCCGTGGTGACTACGGAGATGAGGAAAAGCCAGCCGGCGGCAAAAAGCGCATTGCGCCGTTCAAACCCGATGCGGATGATTTCCGAAAAACTTAATTTACCGATATTCATAAAACAGCCTCCTTTTTGCGTTAATATAGTAATCATAACACAAAATCGCGGACTATAGGCAGGATATTTTGCGGATTTCTGTTGTCACAACTATAGGCAGGGTTTAGAATAATTTGGCCGGGGTCTGGTTCAAGCTTTTTTAAAAAAGGAGGCGCGGTGGTTATCCCGATTTTTCTGGCCGGAGACAACAGCTATGCCCCGTATATCGGCACCTGTATATTTTCCCTGCTGGCCAATACGCGGCCGCACAAATATGCTTTTTATCTGCTGACCCCCGCGGATTTTTCCGGGGAGCACAAGCGCAGTCTGCTGCGTATCCCGCAGCTGTACAAAAACTGCACCCTGCATTTTGTGAATATGCGCAATGCTTTTAAGCATATGAAATTGAACATTGAGCATGTCACCTATCCAACTTATTACCGCCTGCTGATCGCGGATATGTTCCCGGAGCTGGACAAATGCCTGTATCTGGACGCGGATCTGATTGTCTGTCAGGATATCGCCGCGCTGTATGCCGTCAATCTGGATAATTATTATGCGGCCGCGGTAAAGGCGCCGTATGTTTATCTGGATAAAGGGGGCGCCGCTTTTCTGCGCAGCATCGGTCTGGCTGGCGAGCAGCATTATTTTAACGCGGGAGTCCTGCTGCTCAATCTGAAAAATATCCGCCGGGACAGGCTGACCAATAGATTTAAGGAGCTGGCGGCCAGAAATCTGCCCACCCAGGATCAGGATATCTTAAATATCGCCTGCCGCGGCAAAGTCAAACCGCTGGATTTCAAATACAACTGCATGACCAAATATTTTAACTGCCGGCCGCAGTTGGCCAAAATTTTTGGCCGGGAAATGATCGACGAGGCTTACAGCGCGCCGGTGATCATTCACTATTGTGATAAAGAAAAACCCTGGCAGTATCCGCTGACCGCCTGGTTCTGGGATTATGCGCGCCAGTCGCCGTTTTACACGGAAATTTTGACGGATAATCTGCGGCTGCCAGACCAGCCGGACGTCAGCGCCGGAACTGCGCTTTTCGCCAGAATAAAAAAACTCTGGCGCGGCAAATAAGATGGTCCGGACTGCGGAATTTCTCCGGGCCTGTCTGCGGCAGTTCAGCGTTATGCAGAGAAGACACCACGCCGTCCGTCGTTATTTATTGAAAAATTACGGCGATATAGCAAAAGCATTTAAGTGTAAGACCAATCCGCGGACTGCTCCGGCCGCGCCGTACCCGGTCTGGGTCTGCTGGTGGCAGGGCGCGGAAGCTATGCCGCCGCTGGTCAGGGCCTGCTATAATTCTCTGCTCCGGAGCGCCGGTACTCATCCGGTGCATCTGTTGACCGGCGCTAATTATCAGGAATTTATTGACCTGCCGGATTTTATTTTAGAAAAATTTAAGAAGGGGATAATTACCCCGACGCATTTGTCGGACATTTTGCGGATGGGTCTGCTTTATAAGCACGGCGGATTTTGGCTGGACGCGACTGTTTTGGTCACCGCGCCGCTGCCGGACTTCGCCGGACAGGAGCTCTTCACCTTAAAGCGCGCGCCGGATAATCAGTATGTGGCGCAGGGCCGCTGGAGCGCCTATCTTTTTTATCTGAACCGGGGCAATCTGCTGGCGGATTTTCTCAACACGCTGTTTGCGGAGTACTGGCGCCGGGAATCAGATCTGTGCAATTTTTTTCTGATCGATTACTGTATTGCGCTGGCCTATGATTTTATTCCGGCCGTTAAAGAGCTGCTGGACGCGGTGCCCCGGAGCAATCCGCAGATCTATGCTTTGCGTAAAAAACTGGCGGCTGCTTATGCAGAGCCGTTTTATCAGGAGCTGGTCGCGCAGAATGTTTTTCACAAGCTGACTTACAAGGCGGACTTCCCGGAACGGACAGCGGACGGCGCCCGGACTTTTTACGGGCAATTGCTGAAGACCTATTTATGAAGCTCTCTATTTTACTGCCGGTTTATAATATAGAAAAATATCTGGCGCAGGCGCTGGACTCGCTGGCCGCGCAGACTTACCGGGATTTTGAGCTGGTGCTGGTGGACGATGCTTCGACGGACAGCACGCCGGAGATTATCCGCAGCTATGCCGCGCGTTTCCCCGCGCTCCAGCTCATCCGCAATCCCGCCAATCAGCATCTGGCCAGAACGCTCAATATCGGGCTCAAGGCCTGCCGGGGCGAGTATGTTTTCCGCCTGGACGGCGATGATTATGCCGCGCCGGATATTCTGGAAAAAATGGTCAGGGCGCTGGAGCGTGAGCCCGCCGCCAACGCTGTGGTCTGCGACCGGCTGCGCGTGAACGCGGACGGCACGCCGCGCCGGCTCTGGCTGACCCTGACCGAGGATTACTATCTCAAAAAAGACGGCCTGTTCCGCGTGGCTTTTGGCGGCCAGCCCTGTTTGATCAAAAAAGCAGTATTTTTTGCCGCCGGACTGCACGCGGAGAATCTGCGGTCTTCCAGCGACCGGGACATCTGCATTAAAATGGCCAGACATATCAATATCACCGGGATCCCGGAACGGCTGTATTTTTACCGGGAAAACCCGGACAATATCACCAGCAACAGCTATGCCTACAAAAATTCCCCGGCTTATCTGGAATATTTCCGCCGCTTGACCGACTCCACTTTCCGGCCGGAGGACTATATCAATGACTGGGCGCTGGTGCGGAGATTCCAAACGCTGGATTTTGATTATGCCGCCGCCCGCCGGCAAAAATACGCCAATATTATTCTGCGCTGCGCGCTGCGTCTGGCCGCCTATGGCCGCCGCCGGGCAGCTCTGGCTGAACTCAAAAAAGCGGAATATCTGGCGCCGCAGCTTAATTATTCCGCGTTTGCCCTGGCTGTCGCGCTGGGTTTTAAAAATTTACACAAATTCTGGGTGAATATGAACTGCTGGTTTAAATACGCCTACGATGATCTCAATATGCTGGAGCTTCCGGCCGCTGAATAACCAGCAGCAGTCCCGAATATAGCCATTTTGGCCTAAACCGGATATAATTCTGCACATGCTGAAGAAAATAATTTTGAGCGGATGTTTTTTGGTCATGATGCTGACTATGGCGGCCGCAGCAGAAGGAGCAAACCCCGTGTCTGAACCAACCCCCAATCCCGTGGTCATTCTGAAAACCGGTGTCGGCGAGATTAAAATAGAATTATACCCGGACAAAGCCCCGGTGACCGTGCAGAATTTTCTGGCTTATGTGCAGGACGGTTTTTATGAAAATACGATTTTTCACCGCGTGATCAAGGGCTTCATGATTCAGGGCGGCGGTTTTGTTTCCGGCCTGACCCAGAAAGAAACCAGAGAACCGATCAAGAACGAAGCCGCTAACGGGCTGGCCAATGACCGCGGCACTATTGCCATGGCCAGAACCAATGTGGTGGACAGCGCGACCGCGCAGTTTTTTATCAATGTGGTGGACAATGCTTTTCTCAATCATCAGGACGATACGCCGCGGGGCTTCGGTTATTGTGTCTTTGGCCGCGTGATCGAAGGGCTGGATGTGGTGGACAAAATTGTTAACGTGCCGACGACGACTTTCGGCTATTATCAGGATGTCCCGCAGGAAGATGTGGTCATCATATCCGCCACGGTAGAGTAAGTCTTTTTCTGTCAGAATGGGCTTGTTGATTGCCAGCGAAAACAGGCTTTGCGCAGTTTGTCCAGAATAGCCAGACCGATGCCTTCTGCCGGAGCCGGTTCAGCGAGAATACACTCGATATCTGGCGCTTCTTCCAGACGGTGCAGCGCGCCGAACAAATTAGCCGCGGCCTCGCGTAAATCGCCTTTGGCCGAAAGGATCTCGGTCAGAGCATAGCCGGGCGGAGCTTTTTGCATAGCCAGATACCCGGTGCGGTCTTTAGTTATCCGCGGGGTCTGGCCGCCGAGGAGATATATGGGTTTGTTCGGGCTGTAATGCGCCTGGAGCAGGCCAGGACTGGCCAGTCCGGCATTGGCGATGGGCCGGGACGAGGCGGGCAGCACGGCGGCCAGCTCCTGTGCGGTGATAACCCCCTGCCGCAAAATCACAAAGCCGTCAGGCTGCAGGGCAATGACCGTGGATTCGAGCCCTTTTTCCGCGGGCCCGCCGTCCAGAATACATTCAAGATCCGGCAGCTGCTTGCGCACATGCGCGGCGGTGGTGGGGCTTAATTGGCCGAATTTATTGGCGCTGGGCGCGGCGAGGGGACAGCCGGATTGGCGGATAAGCTCCAGCGCAATGGTATTGTCCGGCATGCGGAGGCCGACGGTCGGCAGGCCGGCGGTGACTATATCCGGTACAATTTGTTTTTTGGGCAGGACTATGGTCAAAGGCCCCGGCCAGAATTTTGCGGTCAGCAGTTCGGCTGCCGGGCGCAGGTGCGGCGGCGTGTCAGTCAGCCGGGCCAGATCTTTAATATCCGCGATGTGTACGATCAGCGGATCAAAATGCGGGCGTTGTTTCAGGGCAAAAATTTGGGCAACGGCCAGCGGATCGAGCGCATTAGCCCCCAGACCGTACACGGTCTCGGTCGGGAACGCGACCAAACCGCCGGACTGAATAATCCCGGCCGCCCGGCGTAGCTGCGCGGCGTCCATTAATTAACCCGGCCTTAAAACTGCACCGCAGGCACAGCCTGCGCGGCCCGGGGCGTTTCGATATAAGGCTTCTTGCCGGCAAAACCGTAGAGTCTGGCCAGAATATTGCCGGGAAACATGCCGCTTTTGTCGTTGTAACGCCTGACGCTTTCATTGTAGCGCTGTCTTTCCACAGCGATGCGGTTTTCCGTGCCTTCCAGCTGATCCTGCAAAGCCAGAAAATTTTTGTTGGCCTGCAGGGCGGGATAATTTTCTGCGATCATCAGCAGACGGGACAGCGCGCCGCTTATTTCATTATTGGCCTGCACTTTTTCGCTGGTGGTTCTGGCTCCGGCCAGCAGGGCGCGGGCGTTGGCGATATCCGTAAAAATTTCTTTTTCGTGGGAGGCATAGCCTTTGACCGTATTGACCAGATTGGGAATAAGGTCATTGCGGCGCTGCAGCTGATTCTCGACCTGCGCCCACTGGCTCTCGATAGAATTGTTCAGGCTGACAAAGCTGTTATACGCCCCGGCAAAGAAACTGTAAATAATGAACAGCGCCAGCACGATCCCGCCGAGTATGTACCAGATGGTATAGTTCGCTTTGGCCATAAACCCTCCGTTTCCCCTTGATTATACTACTTCGGCCGGGCGGGCCGCCAGATAGTATTTTACTTCTGCGGCGGGATCGGCGGACCGGTATATGGCCGAGCCGGCGGCCAGCACATTGGCTCCGGCGTTAAGCGCTTGTCCGGCGGTCTCCCGGTTGATTCCGCCGTCTATTTCAATATCTACCGGCAACTGGCTGGCTTTGATATACTCGCGGCATTGCTGGATCTCCGGCAGCACCGCCGGGATAAATTTTTGCCCGGCGAAGCCCGGCCAGACCGACATGAATAACACCAGATCGAGCTCGGACAAATACGGCCGCACGTCCGCGAATTTTTTATCCGGATTGACGGCCAGCCCGGCTTTTTTGCCCAGCGCCTTGATTTGCCGCAGTACCGCCGCGGGAGTCCGCAGGGTTTCCAGATGGACACAGAGCAGATCCGCGCCGGCCCGGGCAAAAGTCTCCAGATAGTTTTCGGGATTTTCCAGCATCAGGTGCGCGTCCAGAAATAAACCGGTGCGCGGACGGATGGACTGCACGACCGCCGGGCCGATAGTGAGATTGGGCACGAAATGGCCGTCCATTATATCCAGATGCAGCCACTGCGCTCCGGCCTGTTCGACCAGCGCGATATCGCGCCCCAGCGCGGCAAAGTCAGCGGATAATATTGAAGGTGCGACGATCGTCATTCCGGCTCGTTTAGATATTTCAGCTCGGCTTTGAAAGCCAGATCGTTAAAGTAATACACTTCGATGACGCTGCTGGCATCAGCGCTGATTTCCAGCCGGTCTTTATCGCCCGGCTGCAAAAATTTCTCGGCGTATTTCCGGCGGTTCTTTCTGTCCTGCAGATAGACCACGACATTCTGCGGCTCCCAGTCCGGTTCGTTCTGCATAAAGAGCGTCACGGTGATCTGGTCGGCTGTTTTTTCTTTGACGGACAGCCGCACCGGATAGCCGTCGCTGACCGTCACATTTATTTTGTCGCCGCGTTTGACCGTCTCGCCGGCCAGCGGCGACTGGCTGATGATCTGGTGGCGGATGTATTTATTGCTGTAAACCTGCTCGACGACATTGATAGTCAGACCGCGGTCGGCGGCCAGCGGCCCGGCGCTTTGCAGCGTGTGCTCGATCAGATTGGGCGCGGACAGGCCTTCGGTCTGCTGGCCGGCGTAGACCACGACAATGCGTCCTTTTTTGACAATGCGGCCGGCGGCCGGCTTGGTCTCTACAATATAATTCGGCGTGATGTCTGGATTGTCCACATAACCGCCGAACTGCACGCGCAGCCCCTGATTTTCTAAAATCAGCACGGCTGTGTCGCGCGGCAGACGCAGTACATCCGGTATTTCGATCCGGGGCGCGGAATTAAAGCTGTTAAAAAACAGCGCGTTTATAAACAGCGCCAGCAGGCCGGCGAAAACGCCGAGCAAAGCAAAAACAAGCAGTTTATGCACGCTGTCTTTTTCCAAAAAACTTTCCGGAGGTTCCGGCGGCTGAGCTGGTGTTTCTTCTTTTGGCATGGCTAAGGCATGTCTCCCGGCGAGATTTTTTACTCTGGTCTGCCAGATATTATCATTATCCGGCGGATTAGCATACACCGGCGGACTGGCAGCCGGCGTCGCGGGCCGCTCCGCTCCGCTTTTGTTCCGGCCGGGCGGCGGGCCGGCAGCGTCGCGCCGTTTCAACTCCTCGACGGCAATAGTCACTTTTTTTTGGCGCAGGTCGCCGACAAATTCCGCGATGGACTGCTGGCGGTGCCGCGCGCGTTGCTGCAGCGCCTTGCCGATAATGTCCTCGATATAGAGCGGAATATCCGGCAGGATAATGGTCAGCTTTTCCGGTGCGCGCAGGTAATTTTTGAGTATCTGCGGCAGACTGGTAATGACCGGATACGGCGGCCGGCCGGAAAGCAGCAGGTAAAACAAAGCGCCCAGCGCCAGCACATCCGTGGCTTTGCTCAGCGGTTCGCCGCGGATTTGCTCCGGGGCCAGATAGGCGGTATTGAGCAGATTTTGCCCCTTGGCCAGCAGAAAAGAATTCAACAGCTGATCGATATAAAAATTGCGGAGTTTGATCTCGCCGTTGGCCAGAATATCAATATTTTCCGGATTTAGCGCGCCATGCAGGCAACGGCGCTGATGCGCGTGCTCCAGCGCGCGGGCGATCTCCAGAATTATTTTTTGGCTGTCGTACAGGGGGAATTTTTTGATCCGCTGCAGCACCTCGGTCAGCGAGCCCTGATACGGGGTGTCGTAGACGATAAAAAATCGTTTGTCCGGCGTAAAGACGCTGTCGATTATGCGCACTATGTTGGGGTGCTTCAATTCCGCGGTCTGCAGCACAGCGTCCTGGATTTTTTGGACAATGGACGGATGGCAGAAGTTCGGCCGGTATTCCCGCACGGAGATGGCTGCGCCGGTCGTGCGCAGGGAGGCCGACCAGAGCCAGCCGATCCGATCCTGTTTAATTTTTTTGTGCAGGGCATATTTGCCCTTGAGAATGAAGCCGCTCATTTATCTTATCGGTATGTCGCTGGCGTCCAGCAGAGATTTTTCTTTTTCCAGATCTGACTGCAAACGTTTAAAGTCGATTTTGTGCGCCGCCAGTTTGTTGAGACTGACATGCCGCGCGGTAAAATTGTGGGTCTTGCCGCTGGCCGTTTTGACTTTATGCGACCGTTTGCCCTTGCTGTTTTGCTGCATACCGTCCCCCAAGTGAGGCATTATAATATATTTATATTGCAAAAAACAGCCGTATCTCCTAAAATTTTTGCCAATGACTGCTTTATTGGCTATTCTTGTCTCTGCGGCTCTGGTCAACAATTTTGTCCTGACACGCTTTTTGGGCATTTGCCCTTTTGTGGGTGTTTCCCGCCAGCTGGAGTCCGCCGCCGGGATGGGCGGCGCGGTTATTTTTGTCCTGACGCTTTCCGCACTGGTGACCTGGCTGATCCAGAATTATATTCTGGTGCCGCTGCATATTGAATATTTGCAGACAGTTTTCTTCATTCTGGTCATTGCCGCGCTGGTGCAGCTGCTGGAAATGCTTTTGCGCAAATTCTCCCCGGCCCTGCAAAAAATGCTGGGGGTGTATTTGCCGCTGATCACGACCAATTGCGTGGTGCTGGGCGCGGCGCTGATCAATGTGCAGGAAAATTATCCTCTGCTGGAAGCGGTGGCGCATGGCCTCGGCGCGGGTCTGGGGTTTGCTCTGGCTCTGCTGGTCATGGCCGGTATCCGCGAGCGTCTGGAACAGGCTCCGGTGCCAGCGGCTTTTCGCGGCGTGCCGATCACTTTCATTGCCGCGGCTTTGATGTCCATCGCTTTTCTGGGTTTTGCGGGTCTTAAAATATGACCGCCGGCTTTTGGGCGCTGGTGGGGCTGGGCGCGGGGCTGGGCGCTTTGCTGGCTTATGCCGCGCTGTGGCTGGCGGTGCCGGATAATCCTCTGACGGGCCGGTTGCTGGAGATACTGCCCGGCTATAACTGCGGCGCCTGCGGCAGTCCCGGCTGCTCCGGCTATGCGGAAAATCTGGCGGCCGGGACGGCGGCGCTGGATCTCTGCCGCCCCGGCGGTCAGGCTGTGCGGCAAAAGATCGCGGAAATTCTGGGCCAGATCGCTCCGGCGGCGGAAGAAAAACACGCGGCTGTTATTTTTTGCCGCGGCGGTGTGCGGGCGCTGGACGCTTATGCCTATTCCGGCCGGGAAACCTGCGCAGCGGCGGCGCTGGTGCAGGGCGGCCACAAAAAATGCCGCTGGGCCTGTCTGGGTTTTGGCGACTGCGTGCGGGCCTGTGCTTTCGGCGCGATCACGCTGGGCGAGGAAGGGCTGCCGGTCATTGACGCGGACAAATGTCTGGACTGCGGGGTCTGTCTGAAAACCTGCCCCAGGGCCGTGATCCGGCGTGCGCCGCGGCGTGCGCTGCGGCTGGCGGCCTGCAGTAATCATGACGCCGGTAAAGCGGCGCGGTCGGTTTGCTCCGCCGCCTGCATTGCCTGCGGGCTCTGCGTCAAAGCCTGCCCGTATCAGGCGATCGCCCTGCAGGAAAATCTGGCCGTGGTTGACCCGAAGAAATGCACCAACTGCGGCGTCTGCGTCGAAAAATGCCCGACCAAAGTGCTCGTGTGAGCTGCGGCAGGGCTAAACAAAGGAGACATTTATGAAAATCCTGCTGATCGGTTCCGGCGGCCGCGAACATGCGCTGGCCTGGAAAATTGTCCAATCGTCCCGGGTTACAAAACTTTACTGCGCGCCCGGCAATCCCGGCACCGCGCTGCTGGGTGAAAATATCGCTATTGCCGCGGAAGATAGCGCCGGGCTGAAAGACTTTGCCCTGAAGCAGCGGATTGATCTAACCGTGGTCGGGCCGGAAACGCCGCTGACCCTCGGCCTTGTCGACGAATTCGAGGCGGCCGGTTTAAAAATATTCGGCCCTTCCCGCGCGGCCGCGCAGCTGGAAGGCAGCAAACAATTTGCCAAGAAAATAATGCACAAATACAAAATCCCCACGGCTAAATATGAAGTTTTTGATGACGCGCAGAAAGCGCTAGAACATGTCTATATGTCCCGCTTTCCGGTGGTTATCAAGGCCGATGGCCTGGCCGCCGGTAAGGGCGTGACCGTGGCTGCTTCTCTGGTCGAGGCCAAACGCGCGATTAACGCCGCACTCAAGGACAAGATCTTCGGCGCGGCCGGCGCGCGCATTATCATCGAGGAATTTCTGGCCGGCGAAGAGGCTTCTATTCTGGCTTTTTGCGATGGGGCGCATTTTGTGCCGCTGGCCCCGGCGCAGGATCACAAGGCCGTGTACGACGGTGACAAAGGCCCGAACACCGGCGGGATGGGCGCCTATTCGCCCGCTCCGGTCGTGACAGACGAGGTTTTGCGGCAGGTACGGGAGACGGTTTTTCAGCCGCTGCTGGATGGTCTGGCCAGAGAGGGCACGCCGTACAGGGGTATCCTGTACGCCGGTCTGATGCTTACGGCGGATGGCCCGCGGGTTGTTGAATTTAACTGCCGCTTTGGCGACCCGGAGACGCAGGCCGTACTGCCGCGTTTGCAGACGGATATTATTGATATTTTTGAGGCCTGTCTGGCCGGGAAATTAGACACGCAGAAGATCGACTGGACGTCTGCCGCGGCGGTCTGCGTGGTGCTGGCCGCGGACGGTTATCCGGGCACATACGAAAAAGGCCGGGAAATTGCCGGCGTAGAAAATGCCGCCGCTTTGCCGGAGACTTATGTGTTTCAGGCCGGCACGGCCCGGCAGGACGGCAAACTGGTCACTGCCGGTGGCCGCGTGCTGGGCGTGACGGCGCTGGGCGCGGATATCAGGACGGCGATCAAGAACGCCTACAAAGCCGCGGAGTTGATCTCTTTTCCCGGCCTGCACAAGCGTAAAGACATCGGCCAAAAAGCTCTGGCCCGGCTGCAATGAGACTGCTCATTGCTTCCCGCAACGCGCATAAAGTACGGGAAATACAGGCTATACTGGGACAGCTGCCGGAGCTGGAGCTCGTCGCTCTGGACGGTTATGCCGTGCCGGAAGTGACGGAAGATCAGACTACTTTTTTGGGCAACGCGACCAAGAAGGCGCTGGAAACAGCCGGACATAGCGGAGAAATAGCGCTGGCCGATGATTCCGGCCTGATGGTGGAGGCCTTGAACGGCGCGCCGGGCGTGTATTCCGCGCGCTATGCCGGGGCGGACGCCGGTTCCGGGGCGCTTTGTGCCAGATTACTGCGCGAATTAAAAAATGTCCCGCCGGAAAAACGCGCGGCCAGATTTATGACCGTGCTGGTAGTCGCCAGTCCAGAACGAAAAATCCTGTATACGGCGGAAGGTACTTGCGCGGGCTACATTCTGGAAGAAATGCGCGGGAATAACGGTTTTGGCTACGATCCGGTTTTTTACTATCCGCCGCTCAAAAAAACATTTGCCGAACTCACGCCCGCGGAAAAAAATCAGTGCAGCCACAGACAGCGAGCTTTGCAAAACCTGCTGAACAAAATTAAAAATCCAGATATTGTGTAAGTAAGAAGCGTATTCCAATTCCTTGCCACCGCCTCGCAGCCCTGTTGGCTTGCGGGACTCCTTGGGCGGTTCGCCCCCGGACATTTTACCTGTCCCTTTCTCTCAGAAGTAAAAAAACCAAAAAAATGCCAGTTGGCATAAATTCTGCTGTTTCCAGGTTGTGTGGATGACACAACATTTTAAGAAAGGCAGGTAAAATATATGGCAGAAAGACTGAACCCGTTAAATGATTTTTTGTTCATGAAATATATGGGAGAGAAAGGAGATGAAACACAGCTGTTATCTTTCCTGAACGCTGTGCTGAAAAGGACAGAACAGGATAAATTAACAGCTGTAGAAATACTGGAGAACAAGACCCTGACGCCGGAAATTATCGGAGATAAGACCAGCATACTGGATATTCGTGCTGTGACCAGTGACCGCAGTAAAATAAACATCGAAGTGCAGGTCTATAGATTTAAAGACATGGCCAGACGCAGTTTATTCTACTGGAGCAGGGAATATGTCCGGGGGATAAAAGCCGGTCAGGTGTATACAGCGTTGCCCAAAGTCATCGCTATCAATATCGTAGATTTTGAGTTTATACCGGAAGTAGATTTTCACAGTATTTTTCATATACGGGAGGACACGCATAAGAAGTGTTTTTTGACAGATGCGTTAGAGATCCATTTTGTGGACATGGTAAAATGGCGGAGTATAATTAAGAAAGATATAGAGGGCGACCCTTTGCAGAGGTGGCTGGCGTTTTTTGATAAGAGCACGCCGGAAAAAACTTTAGAGGAGATAATAAATATGGATAAAGCGATACAGGCAGCGCAGAAAAGGATAACCTATGTGTCCGCTGATGATGAGGCGTTGCGTGCTTATCAGATGCGGGAGATGGGCCTGAGTGACTGGAACAGCCGGCTTTTTGATGCCAGACAGGAAGGCGAGCAAAAGGGTCTGGAAAAGGGTTTCCAGACCAGCGCACGGAAAATGAAGAAAGCCGGCATGCCCGTAACCCAGATCAGCGAATATACCGGTCTATCCGCGGCGGAGATAGAAAGGCTATAGTTAATATTTTGCCTGCGGGTCAGCAGTCTTGTTAACTGCTAACACTTTCTCCGCGCATGAGGCCGCTATCGGTCGTCGGCTATTAAAGAATTACAGCCTCGGTCACAGAGCGAACAAATAAGAAATAAATTGTTGCAGCCAGAGCTTTTATGGCGCAGGAACAAGAGCCCATTTGTCCGTTTACACAGTTTTATTTACACTCCCAATAAAAAAGATATAATTAAATTTATGACTGTCGAAATAGTGGATTTCCAGACTGAATATCAGCCGGCCTTCAAAGCGCTCAATGAGGAATGGATAGCCGCGTATTTTGAGCTGGAGCCGGAAGACTATCCGGCCCTGAATGATCCGCAGGGCCACATTCTGGCTAAAGGCGGAAAAATACTGGTGGCCATATTAGATGGCGCGCCGGTCGGTGTTTGCGCTTTAATTAAACTGTCCGGCAGCCCGTATGATTATGAGCTGGCTAAAATGGCGGTCGCGCCCCGGGCGCAGGGGCAGGGAGTGGGTTATCTGCTCGGCCGGGCGGCCTTGCGTAAAGCCAGGGAGCTGGACGCGCGCGGTGTTTATCTGACCACCAATTCCGCTTTGCGGTCGGCAGTCCGTCTGTACCAGAAGCTGGGCTTTAAAACTATTCCCGGCGCCAGTCCGCATTATAAACGCGGCGATGTGCAGATGGCGTTAGTTTTTTGAGGCGGCTCTAGCGCCGCAGAGAAAACAGGTTAATTTTTAGCTGCCCGGCTCACACTTGCCAGATTTTTGACCGAAGTTTTGAGTATGGATAGCGCGGCCCTTTGCAGGCGGTCGTCCAGCCCGCCGACAATTCTGGCCATGCGCAGTTCCAGCCGGCCGTTTGGGCTTTGTACTGCATTTGGGGGCGCCGCGGCCAGCTCGCTAAACCACCAGTCCAGACCGACGCCGTATTTCTGGCTGATGCGCATCAGCGTCAGCAAATGGGGCAGCCGTTTACCTTTCAAAAACTTAAAATAGTCGCTGGCGTCCAGCCCCAGATCAAAAGCCGTTTCTTCTATGGTTTCTCCGCTTTTTTCACGCAGGAGAGACAGCTTTTTGCCGAGAATTTTCTTTAATTTTTCCGTTGTAATTTCTTGGGGCATTATACCAATCCTTTTCTGGGGATATTTGACAAAATTTTAAGCTCTGTTAAAATGGCTGTCTAAGGAATAATTACCTATAAATATATGGGTAGTTATTCCTTAGAGAGAGTAAAGGGGGTATTTATGGCTAACGATTACACAGGGACTTATCCGGGCATTGCTACCGGCGGCCAGATGCGGGCGGCGGATGTGACCGGCGCTTTGAACAAAATGGAGAAAGTGGCGTATAAAGTGACGGCGCTCAGCGCCAGCTCCACCGACACCCAGTATCCCTCGGCCAAAGCGGTCTACGATAATCTGACCTTGAAAGAAAATGCCAGCAACAAAGTGACCACTCTCTCCAGCACATCCACCGGCACTCAGTACCCGTCAGCCAAAGTGGTTTATGATAGTCTGGCCGCCAAACAGGAAAAAATCGCCAGCGGCACGGCCAATAATATTGTGGCTTATTCCGGGATAGCGGGGACGCTGAATACCTTGGACAGAGTGACCAGTGTGCGGGCCGCGGCTTCCGCGCTGGATACGGCCGTTCCTACCGAAAAAGCGGTGGCCGCGGCGCTGGTTGCCAAGGCTAATGCCAGCGAGGTGAGCGCTTTGAGTTTTTTTCCGAAAGGTACTATCTTGATGTATGACAGCCAGCTCTGGGACAGAACGGGCGGTATCACCGGCTGGCACATCTGCAACGGTCAGGACGGGACGATAAATCTGACGGATAAATTTATCCGCGGCGGCAGCGTGGCCAGGCAGACGGGCGGGACGGACACGGCGCAGCTGCTGAAACACTGCCACACTTTTACCGGTGCAGAGGAGAGTGGCAGTGTCAACACTAAGCACGGGGGTTGGGAAGGATTTAAAAGAGGTTCCGCTACCGGGGTATTTACTTTGACGGATGATTATGATGGAGCTGCAACGGGATTGGGCGGATATGAGGGGGCATCTGGGCTTAATTTCACAATGATACCGAAAGGCATTATTGATGATTCTGGCGTGGATAATCCCGACAATCGCCCGGCGTTCTGCACGGTGATATTTATTGAGAAGATAGTGTGACATTCCGGGTTGGCGCGTGCCCGGTAGGAAAATATGCAGTCCAGCGCGCGCCTCTTTTAATGATATAATTATTTCATGATAAAAATGGTCAAAATTTATATCGAGAACTCAGTTATTGGCGGGTATTTTGATAAGGAATTTAGAACGCCACAGGAGGTTATCGAAAATGAGGACTAAAACAAAAGATTTTGACTGTATTCAGTTTAAAAATGACTTAGCCGCCAGAGCCTGGGAAAACAGCAAGGCGAAGACCCTGCGAGAGTATGTGGATTATGCCAACAGGGAGGCCTTGAAATCTCCATTGCATAGAGAATACGCTGCACAGCGCTAAGTTCGTGCGGTCGCACTCCGCGCGCTTATTGCGCGCTGGGACTCCCGCGCCTGCCAGGAATTCAGGCGCGGTCGCACCCCTGGCCTGTCGCCAGCGGGTACTCCCGCGGGCGCGAGGAATTACGCCCGCGGTCGCAAATCCTTGATTATTAGCTGCAATTTTTTCCGGCCCTGCCATGCGTTGATCGAAAGATTAAAGGCGATTTCCAGATCGGTGTTTTTTTGAATGACCGGGTATAGATCGCCCAGACCAAAGCCCACACCGTCAATGACGTCCACGCCGTCCGTCAGCGAAAACCGCAGATGCTTGCCGCCGCCGATCGGCGCAAAGTCATAGATCGACAGCTCGCTGGTCGTGAACACCGGCTGGGGATTGTTCTGGCCAAAAGGCGCGAGTTTTTCGATCTCCGCGGCCAGGCTCCGGGAGATCTGCTCTTTGGGCAGGGTGGCGTCGATTGGCAGCTTGGGCGTGTAATTGCTGTTGGCCAGCGTGCTCTCCACGGCTTTGCGGAAAGCGGTTTGAAATTCCGCAATGCGCGCGGTCTCTATCTCAAACCCGGCCGCTTCTTTGTGCCCGCCGAAATCTTTGAGCAGATAGCCGCATTTCTGGAGCGGCTCAAAAATATCCAGCCCTTCCAGCGAGCGGATCGAGCCGCGGCCGCCGTTGTCCGTAATGGCGATGAGCGCGGTCGGGCGGTTGTACTGTCTGGCAATCTGCGCAGCGACGATGCCGATAATCCCCGGATGCCAGTCGGCGGCCGCCAGAATAAAAACTTTCTGCGCATCTTTGTCCGGCAGTTTTTCGATGGCGCTGACCGCCTGCTCTTTGATCTGCGCGCCCAGCTCCTGTCTTCTGGCGTTATGTTCGTTCAATTCCAGCGCAATGCTTTTGGCGCGGTGATAATCTGTCTCCAGCAGCAGCCGGACGGCCAGACTGCTGCTGTCCATACGCCCGGCCGCATTCAGCCGCGGCGCGAGGCCGAAACCGATGTCTTTGCTGGTGATGACGCTGTCTTTCAGTCCCGCGCTGTCCGCCAGCGCGCGCAGGCCCACGCGTCTTTTGAGATTGATTTCCCGCAGGCCGTGGATGGCCAGCACGCGGTTTTCTTCCAGCAGGGGTACGATGTCCGCAATGGTGCCGAGGAGCACCAGATCGAGATACTGTCTGGTCTCGCTGTAGGGCGCGGCGCCTTTGAGACGGTACAGCTGTTCGATGAATTTAAAAGCCACGGCCACACCGGAGATATTGCGGCAGGCGTTCGGCTGATTGTTCATTTTGGGATTGACCAAAAAATCCGCGGGCGGGTAGACCACCGGCGGCATGTGATGATCGGTGACAATGACTGTCAATCCGAGCTCTTTGGCGTATTTGATCTCCTCATAATTGCTGATACCGCAGTCCACGGTCAGGATTATTTCCGCGCCTTTTTCCTGAATTTGTTTTACGGCGGTTTTGTTCAGGCCGTAGCCTTCGGAGAAACGGTGCGGAATATAATAAGCTATATCCCGCGCGCCCAGTTTTTGCAGAGCGCTGTAAAGCAGCGCCGTGCCGGTCACGCCGTCCACATCATAGTCGCCGTAAACGATTATTTTCCGCTGGAGATTGGCGAGGAGGTATTCCGCGGCGGCCGCGATATTGGGTATCAATTCCAGCGGGGAGAGGTCTGGCAGCCCCGGCGCCAGAAAAACCCGCTCCGCTTCCGGAGTCGTGATCCGGCGGTTGGCCAGCACGGCACGCAGCGCGTCCGCGTGGCTCTGCACCGGCCGCGGCTCGGCGGGAAATAACCATTCTTTTTGACGCAGGGAAAGCACTATTTGACGAGAAAGAGCGGCTGGCCGAGCTCTACCGGCTGGCCGTTCTGCGCCAGTATTTTTTCGATAGCGCCGGAGACATCCGCTTCTATTTCATTGAAAGTTTTCATCGCTTCGATCACGCAGACCGGCTGGCCTTTAGCCACCGTGTCGCCGACCGCGACCAGCGGCCGGTCATGGGATGCGGCGGCCGCGTAAAAAGTGCCGGTCATGGGCGCCTTGATCGCGGTCAGACTGCCGGTGTCCCGGGGCGCGGTCGGCGGCGGGGCCGGAACAGGCGCGTCAGCCGCGGCGCCGGCCGGCGCGCCGGACTTGCGTATCTCGATTTTGCAGTCGCCTTCTTCGACGGCCAGCCCGGCGATCGCGGATTCTTCGACGAGCCGGACCAATTGTTTTATTTTTTCTGTGTCCACCCGGTGATTTTATCCGAGCGCGTTAGCCTTTGGCAAATAGATTCAGGCGCGCGGCTGACGGGCCGGAAAAAAATAACTTGAAACGGCAGGACAAAAATGCTATTCTGACAAAATCCCCCTTTTTTAGGGCGGGACACGAAAAAGGAGGGGGTACTGAAGGAGGGCTTCTATGGGTAAAAGCAATTTTTTTGTGAGTGTGGTGCTGATCGTGGGCATTTTGGCCGGGTTGTATTTCTTGTCAAATCCCCGGCAACCCAGAATAGTGGCGGCAGGTACTTATGTCGGCAGACAGCGTTGCATGAGTTGCGAGGGCATAGCCACCACCCTGTCGATTGACGGCAATGACTATACCCTGAAGACCAAGTATCTGGACGGAGCCGCAGAACCCTCATTTTTCGCCACCGGCAAGATTTATTATGTAGACACGGATGTGATCAAACTGGGCAAAAATTCCCACCTGTATTATCGTATTGACGATCACGATGTGCTGCGGCAGCTGGATCAGCGCGGCCGGAAAATTAAAAACGGCCGTGGCTTTAACTACGAGCTTACCCGGGAATTTAGTTTGCCGCAGAATAAGGCTAACGGTAGCCGGGCCGGGAACCTTGAGCATAAAAGTTAAAGCGTTCGCCAGCGGCAGGACAAATAGCTCTGCCTCCGCGCGCTCCGGTAAAATATTCGGATATTTTACCCGTCCCTTTCGTCTGCTTCTTTCTCTTTTTTTCCTTTCTCTCGAAACCCTTTCTCTCAAAAATAGTTTGCCAGACAGGCTTGTTTTGGGCGCGGGCCCGGCTGCGGAACAAATATATTTGCGGCTTGCCCCGGCCTGCGGATTCTTGTCTACCGGGCCTCTTTTGAGGTATTATAATCCTGCTTGGCAAGCGAAAGGGCGTGGACGGGGTGTACAATAAAAAATCTCTTAAAGATCTGAACCGGAGCGAGCTGGCCGGTAAAAGGATTCTGGCGCGCGTTGATTTCAATGTGCCGCTGCAGGACGGCGTGATCCAGGACGACACGCGGATTCAAGCCGCGCTGCCTACTATTAAGTATCTCCTCGACAGCGGGGTCAAAACGCTGGTCTTGATGTCGCATCTGGGCGATCCGCGGAAGGACACGAAAAAAGCCAGAGAAAAAGCCGAAAAAGAAGGCAGGCCTTTTGACGAGGCGAAATTCAGCGCCGGCAAGCATAGAATACAGCCCGTGGCGGAGCATTTGGCGCAGCTGCTGGGCAGGCCCGTGCAGCTGGCCCCGGCGGCTTTTGGCCCGGACGTGGACGCGCTGGTCGCGGGACTGCCGGACGGCGCGGTTTTGATGCTGGAGAACACGCGTTTTCATCCGGAAGAGACGGCCAAAGAGGCCGCCGAACGCGAGGTCATGGCCCGGGCGCTGGCCAAATATGGCGATCTGTATGTGAATGATGCTTTTGGCACCGCCCACCGTGCGCACGCCTCGACCGAGACCGTGGCGCATTATCTGCCGGCGGTGGCCGGGCTGCTCATGGACAAAGAAATTACCTATCTGTCCAGAGCCACGGACAGGCCCGAACGGCCTTATGTGGCGATTATCGGCGGCGCGAAAGTCGGTTCCAAGATCGCGGTGCTGCAAAATCTTTTGACGAAAGTGGACACGCTGATCATCGGCGGCGGTATGGCCTATACTTTTTTTAAGGCTTTGGGCTACGAAGTGGGCCGCTCGCTGTGCGAGGACGAGCAGCTCGACACGGCCAAACAGACTCTGGCCGCGGCTCAGGCCAGAGGCGTGAAATTTATTCTGCCGGTGGACACTGTTGTGGCCAGAGATTTTGCCAATGACGCGGAAAACAAAATAGTAGCCTGCAATGCTATACCCGCAGACTGGGAAGGCATGGATATCGGCCCCCAAACTGTCGAGTTGATCAAGTCCGCACTGCAGGACGCCAAACTCGTAGTCTGGAACGGGCCGCTGGGCGTGTTTGAATTCCCCAATTTTGCCCGGGGCACTTTTGCGGTGGCGCAGGCCGTGGCGGACAGCCCGGCGGTGACGATCATCGGCGGCGGCGATTCAGTGTCCGCGGTGAATAAGTCCGGTCTGGCCGCCAGAATGACGCATGTGTCCACCGGCGGCGGCGCGTCGCTGGAATTTTTGGAAGGCAAGGATCTGCCGGGCATTGCCGCTCTGCAGGACAGGTAGGAGAGAGACATGGCGGAAAATAAAAAAGCGGCGGAAAAAAAGAAAGAAGCCCGGCGCGAGAGCCTGCAGAATATTATTAACGCGGTGGCGGAAAAAGAAGATGTCATTACCGCTTTTCGCGGCGGCAAAAAGTCGGCCGGCAAGATCACTGTGGCCGCGCCGCCGCCGCAGGGTTATGGCTGCCGGTATCTGTTCTGGAATTTTCTGGGCGGTCTGGTTTTTGGCTTTGGGTTTTTTATCATGTTGCTGGCGGCGGCCTGGTTTTTCTCCAATTTTGGCGGAATGCGCGCGCTGGCCGCCTATTTCAGCAAAGCAGTCCAGTTGCTCAAAACGCTGGGCCGGTAATGTTCGTCTTTTCTTTGCTTTCCGCGCTGCTGATTTTTGCAGATCTGCTGGCCAAGCGTCTGGCCGTTTATTATCTGGCGTCCGGCGGCGAATTTGTGCTCATTCCCGGCGCGCTGCGCCTGCTCTATCTGGAAAATACCGGCGCTGCTTTTGGCCTGCTGCCGGATATGCGCTGGCTGCTGCTGCTGGTCGCCGCGGTGGTGCTGCTGGTCGTGTTCTGGTACATCTGGACGGAGCGCTGCAACAGCCGCTGGCAGTATTACGGCTTCATTTTTATTTTTGCCGGCGCGCTGGGTAATTTCCTCAACCGCCTGTTCCTCGGCTATGTGGTGGATTTTATTAATTTTGCCTATTTTCCGGTTTTTAATCTGGCAGATGTGTTTATCAATATCGGCACGGTGCTCCTGATCATCTACCTTTTCCGTCAGTCCGGCAAGAAAGTCTAGACCTGGCATAAATTTTGCTGTTTTGCTTTTGGCCGTCTGGCGACGTGAAAAAATTTAACACTGCTCAACCGCGCTGCCAGACGGTTCAGCCGCGGGTCTGATAGACGGCGGGGCGGTTTGTTGCTAGAATATTTGCTCAATTTTGGCCTATTAGCGGCAGGAAAATAACAGGAGGCTAATTATGAAAAAATATGTTTCGGAACTGTTGCTGATCCCGGGGCCGACGCCTGTGCCGACCGAGGTGGCGCTGGCGGCCGCGCAGAATATGATGAGCCACCGCTCCGGCCCGTTCAAAAAACTGATGCTGGATCTGACCGCCAAACTCCAGAAATTATTGCAGACCCAGAATGATGTGGTGATCCTTTCCTCGTCCGGCACCGGCGGCATGGAAGCGGCCGTGGCCAGCTGTTTCTCGCAGGGCGATAAAGTGCTGGTCGCCGCGATCGGCAATTTCGGCAAACGCTGGATAAAGCTGGCCAAAGTGTACGGTCTGGCTACAGAAGTGCTGGAATACGATTATGGTCAGGCGGTGGATCCCTCGGCGGTCAAAGCGCTGCTGGCCAAAGACACGGAAAAAAAGATCAAGGGCGTTTTCTTTCAGATGAATGAGACATCGACCGCCGTGCTCAATGATGTGGAAGAACTGGCCAAGGTGATCAGAGCCCACGGCGCGCTGGTAATCGTGGACGCGATCTCCGGCTTTATGGCTTCCGAGCTGAAAGTCGATGACTGGGGGCTGGATGTGGTCATCACCGGCTCGCAAAAAGCCTATATGCTGCCGCCGGGTCTGGCTATTGTGGCTGTTTCCGAAAAAGCGAAAAAAGCAATTGAGACTTCTGACCTGCCCAAATTTTACCTCAGCCTGCAGGCGGCGCTCAAGCAGGGAGCGGAGGGGCAGACTCCTTATACTCCGGCCGTCAGCCTGATTTATCAGCTGGCCGCCGCGGTGGATCTGCTGACAGACGAGGGGCTGGAGTCGATCCTGGCCCGGCACGAGCGCCTGACCAAAGCGGTACGTTCGGCTCTGCGCAGTCTGGGCTTGAAACTGCTGAATGAAAATGACCGCACGGCTTCCCGCGCGGTGACGGCTGTTTATCCGCCGCCGGGCCTCTCCGCCGATGAGATCCGCAAAAGAATGAAAAACGATTTTGGCATTACGCTGGCCAATGGTCAGGATGAGCTCAAGGGCAAAATTTTCCGCATCGGTCATCTGGGCTATGTCGATCCCAAAGATGTGCTGGCGGCTATCGCCTGTCTGGAGATCATTCTGTCCCAGCTGGGCGCTCCCGGCATCCAGTGGGGCAAAGGCGTGCAGGCTGTGCAGGATGTGCTGGCCCGAAAATAACACCCCTTGAGGCGGCGGACAGCAGAAAGGCAGGGTATTTATGAAAGTGCTGGCAAGCGATAAATTGTCCCGGGACGGCATTGCGGTATTTGAGAAAGCTGGTATTCAGCTGGATTTGCAGACCGGTCTGCCGGAAGACGAGCTGGTCAAGATCATTCCCGAATATGACGCGCTGATCGTGCGCAGCGAGACCAGAGTCACGCCCAAAATCATTCAAGCCGGGAAAAAATTAAAAATAATCGGCCGCGCCGGTGTGGGCGTGGACAATATTGATCTGCCCGCGGCGACGGCGCAGGGCATCATTGTGGTTAATTCGCCGGAGGGCAATACGATAGCCGCGGCGGAGCACACGCTGGCGATGATGCTGTCCATGGCGCGCAATATACCGCAGGCGTATCACACGCTGGTCAAAGAACACCAATGGGATCGCTCCCGGTTTCAGGGCGTGGAGCTGTACGGCAAGACGCTGGGCGTGGTGGGGCTGGGCAAGATCGGCTCGCATGTCGCCAAATGCTGTCTGGGTCTGGGCATGCAGGTGGTCGCCTACGATCCTTTTGTCAGCAAAGAAAAAGCCGAGAGCATGGGCATTGCGGTCAAAAAACTGGACGAAGTGCTGCAGGAAGCGGATTTTATCACGCTGCATATTCCCAAAACCGCCGAGACCAAAGGCCTTATCAATAAGGCTAAATTTGCCCTGATGAAAAAAGGCGTGCGGATCGTGAACTGCGCGCGCGGCGGTATTATTGTCGAAGCGGATCTGGCCGCGGCGCTGGCCAGCGGTCAGGTGGCCGCAGCGGCCATTGATGTGTTTGAAGATGAAAAAAAGGCCCTCGAATCGCCGCTGCTGACCGCAGACCTGCCGACGCTGGTGGCCGTGCCGCATCTGGGCGCCTCGACCGCCGAGGCGCAGATCAATGTGGCTGTGGATGTGGCCCAGCAGATCGTCACCGTACTGCAGGGCGGCAGCGCCGCCGCGCCGGTGAATATCCCGACGATGCGTCCGGCCTTATTGGAGCCGGTGAAGCCCTACATGACGCTGGCGGACAAAATGGGCCGTTTTATTGGTCAGGTGGTCAAGGATACTTTTTCCGAAGTGGAGATCAATTACAAAGGCGAGGTGGCCGCGGCCGATCCCTCGCCGCTCTCGACGATCATTCTCAAAGGTATTTTGGAGTCAATTAATCCCGAAGGACTGGTTAATTTTGTCAACGCGCCGCTGATCGCCAAAGAAAAAAATATCGCGGTGAAGCAGAGCCGCTCGGAAAAAGTGGAAGATTACGCCAACGAAATTGAGATTATCGTGAACACGCGCAAAGGCAAAGAAACCGTGCGCGGCACGGTCTTTGCTTCGATCGGCGAGCGCATTATCAATGTTAACGGCTTTACGCTTTCGGCTATCCCGGACGGCATCCTGCTGATGTTCGCGCATCAGGATAAGCCGGGCATTATCGGCCAGCTCGGCATGATCCTGGGCGAAAACAGGGTGAATATCGCCGGTATGCAGGTCGGCCGCGAAAAAATAGGCGGCCGGGCGATCATGCTGATCAATATAGACAATAAACTGGACGAGGCCGTGCTGACTAAGATTTCCCGGATAGACGGTATTCTGGATACGCCGCGCATCGTGCAGTTCTAATCCTGAAGCCGGCGTAAGTTAAATTATTAAGTTAGAGCGGAGAATATTTTGCTTCCGCGCGCGGCGCACCTAACGGCGTACTTGCGGCCGGGAGCGGCCTCCAGCCGCCGAGGAAGTCCTGCCAGCTAACCGAGCTGGCGGGGTTAAGTTCGTTGCGCAAAACTCGCTCCAGCAAAATATTCTCTGCTATAATAACGATCATGCTGGCCGCCGTTGTAATTTCCGCCATAGCCGGGTCTTTTTTCAATATGCTCATTTACCGTTTGAATAACGGCGTGTCTTTATTCCGGCCGGCGTATTCGATCTGTCCGCAATGCCATGAGCGGCTGCACTGGTTTGAGCTGCTCCCGGTGCTGAGTTTTCTGCGCCAGCGCGGCGTCTGTGCCAGCTGCGGCGCCAGAATCCCGCGGCGGTACCCGGCGCTGGAGCTGGTCTTTATTTTGACCGCGCTTGTTCTGGGCGCGCAGTATGCGCCCCCGCAGCTCTGGCCGCGGCTGGTTTTGTTCTGGTTCGTCTGGGCGCTGGTTTTTTCGGATATTCTGTATCAGGAGATCCCGTATAGTTTTTCCGCCGGGTTCGGGCTGGCCCTGCTGCCGCAGGGTCTGCACGGCACACCGGCCAGTCTGGCCGTCTGGCTGTTTTTATTTTTGCTGATCAAAACGCTGGAAAAATTTTATTATAAAAAACCGGTTTTGGGCGGCGCGGATCTGCTCCTGTTTTTTCTGCTGGCGCTGTATTTCCCGCTGGCAAAATATGTTCTGGCCCTCTATCTGACTTTTGGCTTAGGACTGCTGGCCGCGCTGACGCTGCTGGCTCTGCGCAAAGCCGGCCGGGGATCCCTGATCCCTTTCACGCCGTTTATTTTGCTGGCCTTTACGCTGACAGAATACTGGGGCGGCGTCTGGTTAAAATTTTATGGTTTCTAAAAAAGGTTTTAGTCTGCTGGAACTGGGCCTGACGCTCTTTATTCTCCTGCTGCTCGGCGGCGCGGCGCTGACCGGGCTGGGCTCTTACCAGCGGCGGGCCGCGCTGAAATTCCAGCAGGAAAATATCAGCCGGGAGCTGCTCTGGGCCAAAAATTATGCCCTGACGCGGTTCACGGATACGGACATAATCTTTTTTGAGAATACCTGGGTTATTTCCGCCGGCGGCCGGGAGCTGAAAAACAGTACGCTGCCGGAGCCGTTCACGGTCTCCGCCCTGCGGCTGGGTTTCAACGCCACCGGCAATCCGCGCTATGCCGGCACGCTCTATCTGTACCGGCAGGGCCGGGCGGCCGCCAAAATGACCGTGGCGGTCGGCAGCGGTCTGCTCAAATGGACAAAGCTATGAGGCGGGGCTACTCCTATCTGGAGCTGATCGTGACGCTGGGTATTCTGGCGGTGCTGGGCGGGTCATTCCTGTGCTGGCAGCGGGGCTATGTCCGCCAGATGCGCGCCGTGCTGGGCTACTATCAGGAGCGGCAGACGGCGCTCAACCGGCTGGCCGCTGGCGATTATGACCGGACGGAAATACGCGGCGGCCTGAAACACCATATTCTGAACTGGCGCGGCCGGGAAATTATTGTGCTGGGCTGGTAAGGCGGCGCCCGGACTAAAAGCCGCAGGGACAGAATTGCTTCAGGAGCATAAGCCGGAAATCTCCGGCCGCTCTCAAAAACACCATAGACTATAGTATCAATGACTATCGTCTGTGGTG
>JAISQA010000027.1 GCA_031274525.1 Candidatus Margulisiibacteriota bacterium | reverse complement strand
CGGACAAAGCTTTGGAGGCATAGGCTATGCGGGTCTCCGGATAATTTTCCGCAAAAGACAGAATATAATTCCGGCAGCTTTCCCGCAGGGTATTCTCGTCCATGATATACAGCGGCGTGCCGTATTCCGCGGCCAGTTTGGACAGATCGCAGCCGCCAATCTCCAGATTGTTGTTGACGCTGATGCCGCTGGATTGCGGCATATATTCTCTTTTGCTGTACAGCATTATTTACTCCGGTGTTTATTTTAGCAATCCATACTCGATGCTGTCGACCAGCGCGTGCCAGCTGGCCTCGATGATATCCGTCGAAACTCCCACCGTGCCCCAGGTCCGGTGCTGGCCGCGGGATTCGATGATGACGCGCACTCGGGCTTCCGTGCCGCTGGCGCCGTCCAGCACCCTGACGCGGTAATCAGACAGCGAGATGTTTTGTACCGCCGGATAATCCGCCGCCAGCGCTTTGCGCAGCGCCCGTCCCAGCGCGGATACCGGGCCGTTGCCGTCGGCGACGGTGTGTATTTCCTGGCCTTTGACTTTGAGCTTGACGGTCGCCTCGACCAGCATTTGCCGCCCGGCAAATTTTTCGTTGGTGACATGGAAGCTGATCAGCTCGAACAGCGGCTGGTGCCGGCCCAGCATCCTTTTCAAGATCAGCTCCAGCGAAGCCTCGCCTTCCTCAAAATGATAGCCGAGATGCTCCAGCTCTTTGATTTTTTGCAGGATCTGCCGGGCGGCCGGATCTTCTTTGGTCAGGTCGATGTCCATAGTTTTGGCTTTGTAGATCAAATTGCTGACGCCGGACAATTCCGAGATGAGCACCCGCTGCTTGTTCCCCACCAGCTCCGGGACGATATGCTCATAGGTGGCGGGATTTTTTTGAATGGCGCTGACATGCACGCCGGCTTTGTGCGCGAAAGCGCTGTGGCCGACATAGGCCGCCTGATTATGCGGCGGCAGATTGGCTATCTCGGCAATATGATGCGCGGTCTGCGTCAGCTCCGTCAGTTTTTTGGCGGACAAAACCCGGCAGCCCATTTTGAGCTGCAAGGAGGGAATGATCGAGCAGAGATTGGCGTTGCCGCAGCGTTCGCCGTAGCCGTTAATGGTGCCCTGCACATGACCGGCCCCGGCCTGCACGGCGGCCAGCGCGCTGGCCACGGCTGTTTCGGCGTCGTTGTGGGTGTGGATACCGAGCGGCGCGGCAGTCCGGGCTTTGAGCTCTCCGGTAATTCTGGCTACCTCCTGAGGTAGCGTACCTCCGTTGGTATCGCAGAGCACCAGCAGATCGGCGCCCGCATCCTGCGCGGTCAGGAGCGCGTTCAACGCGTACTCTGGATTGTGTTTGTACGCATCGAAAAAATGCTCGGCGTCAAAGAATACTTCTTTTTTGTGGCTTTTCAGGAAACGCACGGTATCCTCGATAAGCCGCAGGTTTTCTTTCAGCGGGATTTTGAGCGCGTCCGTGACGTGCAAATCCCAGGTCTTGCCGAACACCGTCACGACCGGCGTGCCGGCCGCCGCCGCATTTTGCAGATTGGCGTCGGCTTTGGCCGCGTGGCCGGGACGGCAGGTGGAGGTAAAGGCCGTAATTTGGGCGTTCTTTAGTTTTTCTTTTTTGACCAGCTTGAAATACTCGTCTGTCTTGGGATTGGCGCCCGGCCAGCCGCCCTCGATGTAATGCACGCCGAGCGCATCCAGCAGGCGGGTAATTTTTATTTTATCGCTGACGGTGAAGGCCAGCCCCTCGCCCTGTTCGCCGTCGCGCAGAGTACTGTCCAGTATAGTGATATTTTTCCGCATAGGCGGATTATAAAGAAAAAGGCGGGGATTTACCAGAACAGCCGCGGCTCGCATTTTTTTGCAGACTTTTTCAGGCTATTTCACATACTCCTGCCCGCGCACCGGCAGGACTTTGAGCGATGAAAGACTGAGCCGCAGATATTTGCCGCCGTCCGCTTCTTTGTATTCTTCCAGTACGCCGGTGACTTCTACCCAGTCGTCCTGCCGGGGATAGGCGCCGTCATAGCGCACCTCAAACCCGGCGTTCAGATCAATGCCGCAGCAGCCCGGGCCGTAGCGGATGACGGAATAATATTTCTGTCCGGTATCCGGCGCTTCGTAGACGCTGAAAATTCCTTCATACTTGAAGGTTTTGCCCAGATAATCTCTGGCATTGTAGTACACATCATTGGTCTGCGCGACGAAAAGTTTGTCTTTTATTTCAATAATTTTACCGGGCTCCTGTCCGTAAAGAGGCAGCGCGGCCAGACAGATGACCAGCGCGGTAAATATTTTTAGCGCGCCCCGTTCTTTGAGCAGACCGGCTAGCCAGAATAAAAGAAAAACCAGAATATTGACAATAACGACGCTGGCTCCGGTCGGTGTGGCGTACACATAAGAACAGACTACTCCGCTAAAAAAACAGACCACGGAAACCAGCGCTGAACAGAGTGTCACGGTCTGGAATTTCTTGCATAACTGCATGGAGGTGAGCGCCGGGAAAATTATCAGGCTGGAGATCAACAGCGCGCCCATCATGCGCATGCCCAGTACAATAGTTATCGCGGTCAGGAGGGCCAGCAGCGTATTGTACAGACCGGTCTGGAGGCCGGCGGCCTGCGCGAAAGTCTCGTCAAAAGTGACCGCAAAAATTTTGTGATAGAACAGGATAAAAAGCAGCAGCACCGCCGCGGCCAGCGCGACGCTTAAATTTACATCGCTTTTGCTCATGGCCAGGATACTGCCGAATAGATAATTGCAGACATCGGTGTTCATGCCGGTCGTAAGCGAAATGACCGCCACGCCGATGGCCAGCGCGCTGGTGGAGATCAGCGCGATAGCGGCGTCGCCCTTGATCCGGTTATTCTCGCTGAGCCTGAGCAGCAGAAAGGCGGCCAGCACCACGACCGGGACGGACACGGCCAGCGGCGCGGCATTTAGAGCGGTGGCGATAGCCAGCGCGCCGAACCCCACATGCGACAGTCCGTCGCCGATCATGGAGTAGCGTTTCAGCACCAGACTGACGCCGAGCAGCGCGGCGCAGAGGCTGACCAGCAGGCCGACGATGACCGCGCGCACCAGAAAAGCGTAAGAAAACATTTCCAGTAAAATATTAAGCATAGCGGCCTCCCCGGAATTTTTTCCCGGCGCCGGAACGCAGATAAGCCCGCGTTGGGCCGAAAAACAATTGTTTGTTCTGCAAGTGCAGGATGTGGCTGGCGTACTGGAGCGCGCTGCGCAGATCGTGGGACACCATAATAATAGTCAGGCCGCCTTTATTTAATTTCGCGATCAGGCGGTACAGACTGCGGGCGGCCGCGGGATCGAGTCCGGCGGCGGGCTCGTCCAGCAGCAGCAGTTTTTGCGCGGCGCAGAGCGCCCTAGCCAGCAGCACCCGCCGCTGCTGGCCTCCGGACAATTCCCGGAAACACCTGCCGCGCAGCTCCTCAATGCCCAGCTGCCGGAGATTTTCTCCGGCGGCCGCCTGATCCGCTCTGGAATAAAAAGGCCAGAGGCCGCGGGACTGGAGCCGCCCGGAAAGGACTACCTCGTAAGCGCTGGCGGGAAAATCTTTTTGCGCGGCCGTCTGCTGGGGCAGATAGCCGAGCGCGCCGCCCTGCAAACTGTCTGCCATGAGGACTCTACCCGTCCGCGGGGTTTTCAGGCGCAGCAGGCCTTTGAGCAGCGTGCTTTTGCCGGAGCCGTTTTCCCCGACAATGCAGAGGTAATCTCCCGCGCGCACGCTGAAATTAAGTCCGCTGACCACGGTGTGTGTCTCATAGGCAAAAGCGGCGTTCTGACAGGTGAGCAGGGGCATCTTACTGCAGAGCCTCCTTTAGAGCCGTAATGTTCTGGCGCATCAGGTCAATATAGCCCAGACCTTTTTTCAAATCGTCTCGGGAAACATTGTGTACCGAGTGCAGCAGGCGGACTTGCGCGCCGGTGGCTTCGCTGATCGTCGCGGCCATTTTGCGGTTGGAAAATTCGATGTGGAACACCACGGGTATTTTCTCGCTCCGCACTTTGTCGATCAAAAATTTCACTGTGGCCGCACTGGCTTCCGTCTCGGTGGAGCAGCCGGGAAAGGCCGCAAAATATTTGAGCCCGTAAGCGTCGGTAAAATAACGGAAAGGGAAACGGTCGCCGAAAACCAGAGTTTTACGGGCGGCCTGGTTTACGACGGACCGCAATTCTGCGTCCAGCTCGCGCAGCCGGCCGGTATAGGCTTGAGCGTTCTGCCGGTAAACCGCGGCGTTGGGCGTATCGACAGCACAGAGCGTGTCGGCGATTTTCTGAACAATGAGCTGCGCGTTTTTCGGCGCAGTCCAGACATGCTCGTCATATTCCGGCTCAGCGGCGGCGTGTTCATGTTCGTCTGCCTCTGCAGACTCTGCTTCATCCTCCATACCCTCGACGATTTCTTCCTCCACGGCCGGCACGCAGTCCAGCATTTTGATAATGCGCATTTTGCCGGTATCCATAGAGGCGAGTATTTTAGCCACCCATTCATCAGACTCGCCGCCGGTATAGATGAAGACAGCGCAATTCTGGATTTTGATAATGTCCCGCGGCGTCGGCTCGTAAGAATGACTTTCCGCGCCGGGCTTGAGCAGCATGGACACCGCGGCTTTGTCCCCGGCGACATTCCGGGCAAAGTCGTAAGCCGGAAAAATAGTGGCGACGATTTGCGGTTTATCCGCCGCGCCGGGGTCTGTTTGGGGCGCGCAGCCGGTCAGCGCCAGTATAGTTATTAACAAAAAATAAAAACGTTTCATCAAACGCCTCCTTAAACAACAGGGTTATTTTTTTAGAGAAAATTTAACTCAATTATTAAGGCGGACTTTTAGAGAAATTAGCGTGTCGGCTCCGGCCCAAACAGCCGCGGCGGACAGCGTCCGCACACAATCAAAGGCTACCCCCAGAAATAACAATACGCCGGCGGCGGGGACGGAATGGCCGAGGCTCTGCGCGGCCAGCATGTATACGCAGACCGAGCAGCTGCCGTGCGCACCGTGCCGGTTGTGCTCATGCTTGAAATGGGTAAGAACAAAAACGGCGGCCAGCAGCGAAACGGCAATGAAAGAACCCAGCATAAATAAAGCGGTGAGTTTTAGAAAGGAACGCTGGTGCATGGGGGGATTATAGCACGGTCTGCCGGGCCGAACCGAAATAATTACAAAAATTCGGATTGGTGTATAATAGGCGAACTTAAACAGGAGGTGGACTGTGCGTAAATTTAGTCTGGTTTTTTTGCTGGTGTTTTCTCTGGGTTTTTCGGCGGTGCGTCTACAGGGTCAGGTTAGTTCGCTGGGCTACGGTGCCGGGCTGGGCCTGGGCATGCAGGTGATTCCGGTGCTGCTGGAAGTCGGGCTGGAAGGCTCCACGCACACCTGGCCGGTTATCAAGAGCAAGGGCGAGTATCAGGGCGTTCCGTATGACGGCAACATCAGTCTCTCCGCTTCCCGCGCCGGCGGTTATGCGAAGTTCACCATCCCGGGCCTGAGTCTCATCCCGATAGTCGGGCTGCTTGCGCATCCGACCATTCATGCCGGGACGCAGAGCGGCGTGCTCTCTGCGGGTGATGCTGCCCGTCTGCCGGGCTTCGGCGTGCCGTTTAGCGGCAATAGGAAAATCGAAGGCTCTTATGCCCTGCTGGGTTTTCCCGGTTATCTGCTCTGGTTTTTTATTGAACCGGCGATCGGCACGCAGCATATTTATGTGCCCGGCGTGGCGAATATCAGCTACACGGATGTGCAGCTGGCGATAGGAGCAAGTTTCTAAATGGAATGTCGGGCGGTCCGCGGAGCGACTACGGTCAGCACCAATACGGCGCAGGCGATCGAAGAAGCGACGACTGAGGTTTTGCAGCAGATCATCCGGGAGAATAAGATCCGGATCAAAGATATTGTCAGCGTGTATTTTTCGGTCAGCGTGGATCTAAACGCGCAGTTCCCGGCGGCGGCGGCGCGCAAAATGGGCTGGACTTATGTGCCGATGCTCTGCACTTACGAAGTGGATGTGCCGGGCAGCCTGCGGCAGTGTGTGCGGGTGTTGCTGACTTACAATACCCGCCGCCCCCAGTATAAGATCAAGCATCAGTATCTGCGCGACGCGGTTTTGCTGCGTCCGGATCTGGTGGAGTAAAGACGGGTTAATTTATAAAGGAGTGGTCAAGAATGATCGTTGTCATGCGTCACGGCTCTAGCGCGGAGAGTATAGCAAAGGTAGTACATTTTGTCGAAGCGGCGGGGTTGAAAACCCAGGTCAGTCAGGGTGTGGAAAGAACTGTCATCGGTCTGATCGGCGACAAGACCAGAATAGACCGCAGTCTGGTCGAAAATATGCCGGATGTGGATGAAATAATCGAAGTGTCCAAGCCCTACAAGCGGGCGGCCCGCGAAATGCATCCGGATGACACGGTGATAACTCTGGACAACGGCCTCAAAATCGGCGGCAAGAATGACCCGGTGGTCATGGCCGGCCCCTGCACCGTGGAAAACTGGGAAGTCCTGAGCGAAATCGCCGAAGCGGTCAAAGCGGCCGGCGCCAGAGTCCTGCGCGGCGGCGCCTGGAAACCCCGCACTTCTCCGTATGCCTTTCAGGGGCTGGGCGAGGAAGGGCTGCAACTGCTGGCCAGAGCCAGAGAGGAGACCGGACTGCCGATTGTTTCGGAATTAATGGACGCCAAGGATTTGCCGCTGTTCCTGAAATACCCGGTGGATATTATTCAGATCGGGGCGCGCAATATGCAGAATTTTTCTTTGCTCAAAGAATTAGGCCGGGTGGACAAGCCGATTTTGCTGAAACGCGGTCTGTCCGCGACTATCGAGGAATGGCTGATGTCGGCGGAATATATTTTGTCCGGCGGCAATGCCAGAGTGATCCTCTGCGAGCGCGGCATCCGCACGATCGAGAAATACACGCGCAACACCCTTGATCTCTCGGCGGTGCCGGTGATCAAAAAAATGTCGCATTTGCCGATCATCATTGACCCGTCGCACGCGGTCGGCCACTGGGATTATGTGCCGTCGATGAGCAGGGCGGCGATCGCGGCCGGTGCGGACGGCCTGATCATCGAGGTGCATAGCAGCCCCGAAAAAGCGGCCTGCGACGGCGGGCAGTGCTTGAAACCCGGAGTGTTCGCCGGGCTAATGCAGGATGTCAGGGCTCTGGTCAAATACCGGTAAGGAGCGGCGCATGTTTGCCAGATACAAACGGGTTTTGTTGAAATTAAGCGGCGATTTGCTGGCCGGCGCGCGCGAGTCCGGCATTGAGCCGTCCGCGGCGGAACAGCTCGCGCGGGAAATAGGCGAAGTGGTCGATCTGGGCGTGGAAATCGGCGTGGTGCTGGGCGGCGGAAATATTTTTCGCGGCGAGTCCGCGGCGGTCAACGGCATGGATCGCGTGACCGGCGACTATATCGGCATGCTGGCGACGATCATGAACGGCGTGGCGCTGCATGATGCGCTGGAAAAACAGGGCTGTCCGGCCCGCCTGCAGACCGCGATATTTATGGACTCGGTGGCGGAGGGCTATATCCGTAAAAAAGCCCTGCAGCATCTGGACAAGGGCCGCGCGGTGATTTTCTCCGGCGGGACCGGCAATCCTTTTTTTACGACGGATACGGCGGCGGCGCTGCGTGCCGCGGAGATCAAGGCGGAGGTTATCCTCAAGGGCGTACCGGACACCGCCGGCGTAGTGCTGGACGCCGCAGCGCAGGCGCTTTGCCGGGAAAATAATATCCCGGTTATTTTATTCAAATATGCGCCGGGCAGTATTATGCAGCTGATCCGGGGCGCAAACCCTGGCCAGCCGGTCGAACTATAAGGAGGAAACTATGCAGGAGCAGGAGTTAAAAACTAAAATGGATAAGGCTGTCGAAAGCCTGAAGCGGAATTTTGCGGGTATTCGCACCGGCCGCGCCAATCCCGGACTGGTTGAGAATGTGCTGGCCGAAGTTTACGGCCAAAAAATGCCTCTGCGCCAGATCGCGGCGATCAATATCCCGGAAAATAAAATTATCAGCATCACGCCGTATGACCGCGGCAGCGCCGCTGCTATAGAAAAAGCGATCTCCATGTCTGATCTGGGCCTGACGCCGAAGAATGAAGGCAGTGTGATTTATCTGCGTCTGCCGGAGCTGACCCAGGAGCGGCGCAAAGAGCTGGAGAAAATCGCCAAGGGCGTGGCGGAAGAGAGCAAAATTGTGATCCGTAATCTGCGCCGCGATTTTTTGGAGGACGCGAAAAAATCCGGAGCCGCGCAGGATGAGCTCAAGGGACTGCAGGATAAAGTCCAGAAAATCACCGATGAGTACAATGCCAGAATAGAAGAGCTGCTCAAGCACAAAGAGGCCGAAATTAGAGAGATCTAATGAAGTTCTGGGTGGATATTCAGAGACGCAGACTGCGCAGGGGTAAAATTCCTGAACATGTTGCCGTGATCATGGACGGCAACGGCACCTGGGCTGCGCGCCGCGGCCTGCCGCGCAGCGCCGGTCATGCCAGAGGCGCGGATGCCCTGCGCCGCACGCTGACCGAAGCCGCCGCGCTGGGTGTCAAATATCTGACCGTGTATGCTTTTTCCACCGAGAACTGGAAAAGACCGCCGGAGGAAATAAATTACCTGCTGAATCTTTTTATGGAATACCTGCGCAAAGAGACCACAGAGCTGGTGCGCAATAAAATAACCGTGCGTTTTTTGGGCGGACTGGAGCGGTTTGCGCCGGAACTGCAGGAGCTGATGCGCAAAGCCGAGGTGGAAACCCGGAATCCCCGGCCGCTGGTCACGATCAATATAATGCTGAATTACGGCGGGCGTGACGAGCTGGTGCGCGCGGCCAATCAGGTGCTCAAATCCGGCCGGGAAGTCACGGAAGCCGCTTTGCCGGATTATTTATTTACGGCCGGCCTGCCGGATCCGGATCTGCTGATCCGCACTTCCGGACAGCTGCGCCTCAGCAACTTTCTTTTATGGCAGTCCGCCTACACGGAATTTTGGTTTACGCCCCAATGCTGGCCGGATTTTAGCGGCCGGTCATTCCGGCAGGCGGTGCGCAGTTTTCAGCGGCGCCAGCGTCGGCGGGGAGGTGTGTCCGCCTGATGCGCAGTTTTAATCCAGCCAAACTTTTGCAGCGGAGTTTGACGATTGCTGTGTACGGGCCGGTCGTACTGCTGGCTCTGTATTTTGGCGAACTGGCTTTTTTTATCGCTGTCCTGCTGACCGTTTTTGTCTCCCTGCAGGAAATGTACAATATGTACAATATCCGTTTTAAAAAAAATCACGATAGTTTTTATTACGGCTACTTATTTTCGACGCTCCTGCTGCTGGCTGTCTATATGCAGGAAACCAGCTATGCCTGGGAAAATTATCTGTTTTTGGTTTTGTCCACACTGATCATCTGTTTCCTTATATATGAGCTTGGCAAAAAGAAGATTTATTTTTTGTCCAGCCCGCTTTGTTATCTGATCCGCTCGATACTGTATATCGGCCTGATGTATGTGCATATTATTCTGTTGCGTGCGCGGCCGCAGGGTCTGGAGTACTGTCTGTATATTTGTGCGGTGGTCTGGGCTAATGATGTTTTTGCTTTTTTGATCGGGATCCCGTTCGGCCGGCGCCGGCTGGCTCCGGAGATCAGTCCGCAGAAATCCATCGAGGGCGCGGCGGGCGGCCTGCTGGGCGCGGCGCTGTTTTCAGTTTTGGCGGCTATGTTTTTTGGTTTTGCCTTTTCCCTGCGGCAGGCGGTGATTCTGGGGCTGGCCATTTCAATTTTTGCCCAGCTGGGCGATTTGATCGAGTCTCTGCTCAAGCGCGCCCTGCTGGCCAAGGATTTCGGCAAATTGCT
>JAISQA010000012.1 GCA_031274525.1 Candidatus Margulisiibacteriota bacterium | reverse complement strand
CCGCATCCTCACCGCCGCCCAGACTCCGGCCCAGCTCGGCCATCTCGGCCTTGGCCCGGCCGCGGAAGATCAGAAAAGACACCAAACCGGTCAGGCCGGCCAGAATAAAAAAAGGCACGGTCGGCAGACCGGGAATAAGGCCAAAAACCGCCAGCACCATAGAAGTAAAAGCAAAAGCCCGCGGCTGATTGCCGAGCTGCGTGATCAAGTCCAAACCCAGTGAATCCGCGGAGGCGGACTTGGTCACTACCAGACCGGTGGCAATAGACACCAGCAGGGCGGGCACCTGTCCGACCAGACCGTCGCCAATAGTCAGCTTGAAATAAAGATTCATAGCATCCTGCATTTCCATACCCTGCTGCATCATCCCGATGATCAGGCCGCCGATCATATTAACGAACACGATCACAATACCGGCAATCGCGTCTCCGCGCACGAACTTATTCGCGCCGTCCATCGCGCCGAAAAACGTGGACTCCTTGGACAAATCTTCGCGGCGTTTTTTGGCCATATCGCCGTCGATCAGGCCGGCGTTCAAGTCCGCGTCGATGGACATCTGTTTGCCGGGCATCGCGTCCAGAGTAAAACGCGCGGCCACTTCAGCGACGCGCTCGGCGCCTTTGGTGATCACGATAAAATTAACCAGCGTGATAATGGAAAAAATCACGCCGCCGACCACGAAATTACCGGAGGTCACGAAATCGGCAAAAGCCAGCACCACCTCTCCGTCAAAAGACGGCCCCATGGACAGGATAAGCCGCGTCGAAGAAATATTGAGCGCCAGTCTGAACAGCGTCATCACCAGCACTATGGACGGGAAAGCCAGCAAATCCAGCGATTTTTCCAGAAACATCGAGATCAGCAGCATGGTAATGCCGGAAGCGATCGACAGCACCATTAAAACATCGAGCAGAAAAGTCGGCAGGGGCACGACCATCATCGCGATGATCAGCACCAGCGCGCCGGCTACACCGAGATCGCCGCCGCGGAAAATACTCCGCAGTCCGCCCGCTTTGGCTGGTTGATCGCTGGTATTCGTAGCTACCAAAACTGAATTCCCCCTAGACCCCTATAATTTAGCATACTTATTGATTATTTACTACCGGCTTATTTTTACTTTTAGCCTTGTTACGGCCGAGTTTATAAACGAAAGCCAGCACTTCGGCTATCGCGCGGTACAATTCCGGCGGCACTTCCTCGCCTACTTCGGTGGTGTCGTGAATACGCCAGGCCAGCGCCTCATTCTCCACGATCGGCACATAATGGGCTTCCGCTATTTTCTTGATCTCCTGCGCGAACAGACGCTGCCCTTTGGCCAGCAGCAGCGGCGCTTTGTCCACTTCCGGTTTGTAGCGGATCGCGCAGGCCAGATGCACCGGATTGGTGACGACTACATCCGCACCGGGCACCGAGCCCTTTTGCCGGCGCTGGGACATCTCGCGCTGTTTTTGCCGCTGCGCCTGTTTGACCGTCGGATCGCCTTCCAAACGCTTGTATTCCTCTTTGATTTCCTGCTTGGTCATCATGGCATTTTTGTGAAATTCATGCCGCTGGTAAAAATAATCGAACAAAGCGATCGCCAGATAGAGCAGGCCGACCTTGGTAGCGATCTCCATGACCATGGTGCCGGTAAAAATCATTATCGAGAAAGGCTCCAGCGCCATAGAGTTAATAACCGTGCCCAGATATTTGTAAATAATCGACCAGGTCGTCCAGGCCACCAAAATAATCTTGACCAGCGTGATCAAGACCTGCACCACGCCCTTGAGTGAAAAAATCCTTTTCAGACCGCTCATCGGGTTAATTTTATTCAGGTCGGGCTTCATCGACTCGCCGGAAAAAAGGAACTGCGTCTGGAGCATACTGACCACAATAGTTACCGCAAAAATCACGATCAAAAGCACCAAAATACTGGTCAGAATAGTAACTATTCCATAGGAAAACAGGCCGTTAAAAGAGCCCATGTCAATATTTTTGGCCGTGCCCACCTGCCGGAACATATCCTGCGCAAAACTCAAAAGCTGGTACCAGATTTTTTCCGCCTGACCGGAAAAAGTGCGGTAAGCCACAATAAGCAGAATAGCCGTCGTTATTTCTTTGGAATGGGCGACCTGACCTTTTTTACGGAGCTCCTGCAGTTTATGGGGCGTGGGCTCCTCTGACTTATCTCCGGCTTCTTCCCCCACTTAAAAAGCCCCCTTTTAGCGGAACGCTACTTTTTGGCTTTGACAGGCTTTTTTTGCGCAGCGGCCAGTTTTTTGATAAATTTATCCACACGGCCTTCCGTATCCATAATTTTCTGCTTGCCTGTAAACAAAGGATGGCAGGCCGAACAAATATCCACCCGGATCTCTTTGAGCGTCGAACCGGTCTTGAACTGCGCGCCGCAGGCGCAGGTGGCGATAACTTCCTTATAATCCGGGTGAATGTCTTTCTGCATATTTTGCCTCTTTCTTAAAATAGAATTCCTAAAGCCGGGTAATCTTACAATAAAGGAGCTTTTTTGACAATTAGCCAATGCCCCGACTTGTCGCTGCCTACCCGCTTCAAAACACCCTGCTGTTTCAAGCTCTGCAAATGCCGTTCTATTGTGCGCGTCGTCTTTTTCAGCAAAATGCCTAATTGCGCCTATATTTTTATAAGATTGTCGGCCAAAATAATACTCTCGGCCATAAAGAGCCGCAGCAATTCATATTTATCCTGCAAGTGGGCGATCTCTAAATATTTGTAATAAGCTCTCTTGCGCTCCTTAACAACCAGCGGCGGCGCTACGCTGTGCTGCAGGGCTTGTATGAATAGGATTAAACGCCCCGTGCGTCCGTTGCCGTCGCTAAATGGATGTATCTGCTCAAAAACAGCGTGTGTCCGCGCCAAACGCTCTATAAGATTACGCACTGGTCTGTTGATTGCCTCGATGAATTCATCTATTTTTTGCGGCACACTCAGATAATTGGCCAGACTGGTGCGGCTGCCCATAATCCGCACGCCGTGCCTTCTGAACATACCCGCATTGCTGATTAAGGTATTCATCAGGCGTAAATGCGTGTCCAAAATTAAATCTTTACTCCACTTAAATTTCTTACCCTGCGCGTTTAATTCGTCAAGCAAATAGTATAAAGCGGTGCGGTGATTTCTCGCCTCGATCTGCTCTTTGGCGGTCTTATTGGCCAGCACTTTATTATCGTCATCCAGCACCTCTTTAACCTCTGCTAAAGTCATTGTGCTGCCCTCGATGGTGTTTGTGTGATAGGTCAGATGCAGCGTCAGTTTGTCCAATAACTCCTCATTAGTGATAATCTCTTTAACTGTGATCCGTTTGGCGAGAGCTTTTTTTTCTGCGGCGGCCAGTAAAGCAGCATCCACCTCCGCCCGGCCCACAATGTCTTGATACAGGCTGTTAATCGCCTCTATATTTTTTGCTCTGGGCGCAGATTTTTCGCTAATCCATAAGTTGAGTGTTTTCTGCGATACATCCAGCCTGCGGGCTAATTGCTCCTGCGTCCACTTTGCGTCGCTTAGAAGTCTTTTTAGTCTGATGCTGATCCGCTCATCCATAATGTAAGTATTATAGCAAAACGTAATAACGTTTAGCAATAGGTTATTACGTTTTAGGAATAGTCCTGTTTGGCGCGGCGGCTGCGGCTTTTACCCAACGGTAATCTCTGTTATATTTAGCGGGTATGCATAAATTTTATTTTCTGCTGCTTTGCTGCGCGCTGGCCTCCGCCGGGGTCTGGCAGGATTTTAACGGTAACTATGAAGTGTATATTCCGCCCGGTTATCCGCCGGTGATCTTTGAACAGGTCACCAGCAATGTGCCGCTGGACGGTCAGGCGCTCAAGGCCACCGCCAGTTCGGAGAACGGCGCAGCGCTTTTTATCATCGAGGGCTTGAGCAATCCGGAAGAAGTAGACACGCTGACTTTCTTTTGCCGGACAGACACCGGCGGCGATGTGCAGATAGCGCTGGCGGACAGCCGCCGCATTACCGCTTTTGAAAGCATCAATGACTATCTGCCGGAAAACGCGGTCTCCCGCGGCTGGCAAAAAGCCGTCTACCCGCTGACGACCAAAGACATCAATATTCATGACATTCGCAAGATCTATGTGCAGCTTATTCCGCAGGAAGGCACCGGGGCGACTTTGTA
>JAISQA010000074.1 GCA_031274525.1 Candidatus Margulisiibacteriota bacterium | reverse complement strand
TTCCTCCAGCGAGAAGGCGCTGTAATTATTGGCCGCAATAAGTTCGGCTGCCCGGGCCAGTTTAAATGTATTGAAAAAGCCGCTGGCGGCGCTGGTGATCTGGTTTTTTTTGACGCTTAATTCGCGGGAGAGGCTGGCGCTGGCTGGCCAGGAGACACCGGCCGGGCTGATGAGGCCCAAAACGGACTCCGCTTGCCCGTAAAAATCCCAGGCTTTTTGCGCGGCATTCGGGTCATTAAGGGCAATGCCGGGGTTAAGCCAGTTACGGTTGCCCGCCACGGCGTCGGCGGACGCGTAAATATCTTTTATGTTTTGCAGCGGATCGCTGTCGGTGTTGACGATAGAGTTATTATTCAGGATATTCGCGACAGTGTAGCCTGTGGAATACAGCAGCCGGGTGTTGTCCCCGGCGGTGATCATTAATTTGACGATCTGGTCGAGCAGCTCAAAAGCACGCGGATCGCTGCTATTGCCCGGATACGTGTCTACCAGCGGCAGGCTGTCATAACCGGAACCCAGAATAGTTTTTACTGCGTCTTTTTGGACATAGCTGCTTCCTTTAATGGCAAAGAGCAAAACTTTGGCCACATTTTCCAGATTGGTGCTAGCTTCATTGATCATAGACATTGCGATATTTAATAACGTTTGATAATTAGCGCTGGCTATGGCTGTTATTTCTTCACTGGAAGTAATAGTGGTTTGATAGGCAGTGGCTCTGGCTGACAGGCTGGTATGGCTAAAATCCTCACTGCCACCGGCATAGAAAGCCAGCAGCCGCAAATGGCTGTACGCAAAAATGGCGAATTTAGTGTTCGTGGAAAGCTGAATATTATTGGTGACTTCATAAGATCTTCTGTTGCCGCTCAATTTGGTGTTGTTTTGTATATACGTGTCGAGATTTGTGCCCAGCGTTGTGGATAATACCCTGTTGAGACTGGCAATCTCATTATTTAAGTCTTGCGGGCTTACCGTCCGTCCTGTTTCTGTATTGACCAGCTGCCCTTGACTGTTGCGCTGTATATTAAAAGCGTTGCGCGCCGGGGCCACCAGATTGTTATTGGCGCTGGCGGCGGATGCGCTGGCGCCGTTCAAACTGGCTTTAATTAAGCGGCTGTCTATATTGCCCGGTATAAAATTATCCATAACCAATCATCCTTCTAAGAAGTTTAGTATATCTTTTTCCAGCGCAGAGAGAAAATCTATTTTTTCCGCATCGGAGCGGTAAGCCTTGAGCAGCTCGTCCAGCGCATTAACTTTGTTCAAAAAATCTTCCGCCATTTGCTTTTCTCCAGTATTACCATGCGTCTTGATTGCGATTAAAAAGTCTAGATATTTGGTCTCATAGACGTAATTAAAATCCGCGATTTTTTGCATTAAAGGCGTGAGTGGTTTGGGCGGGTTCCGCGGATTTGTTCGCTGCGGCGGTATGTCGGCGGCGGAACCAGTAACAGGCGCGCTGCCCTGGCGCTCCGGCGCGGATAGGGCCGCGCCGCTATTTTGTTCGTCTGCCATTTCCACTGCTTTTTCGAGCACACGGGGAGCGCCGCTGGCGCTCTGGTCTGGGTGGTCAATATCCGCTGCCGGCAGCAGGCAACCTCTCACCAGCAGTCCCAGCGCGAAGCCCAGACCGCCCCCGTACAGCAGAAAAGCCGGGCGGGAAGTGATTACTTTTTCCGGGCTGGTTATTGTTTTGGTATTCATCGCTTTCCCCTCCGTGGCCGCGGCCTGCCCAGTAAATCGCAGATTTCGTTTTCCAGATCATCAATAACTTTTCTTTTTTGCGCGTCATCGGGCTGGGCGGCTATAGTTCCGTTTAAGTTATCCCCTCTGCTTAAATACGAAACGGCTTTGATTTGATTCGCGTCGTTACCTAATTTGCTTATGCTGATTAAAGCATCTATGTATTGACCATTATATCTACTCATAAACGCGTTGAGGACGCTGGCCACGCTTTCCGGTTCAAGATTGACTATCGGCTCATCCAGCCCGTCCAGTTTGGTTTTCAGCTCCTCCGCAAATTTACGGAGCGGCGCCTCCGGGCTGTATTTGCCGGCGGTGGCATCAAGATTTTGCTTGCCGCTGTTTATTATCTGCCGAAAACGCGCCGGGTCTCCCTGCTGTCTGGCGCGGCTGTCCGTATCTCTGTAGGTGTCGATTATTTTTTGCCAATCGTCCAGCTCGGCTTTTTGCTTATCCGCAACTCCGCTCAGTCTCTGTTCTGCGGCGCGTTTTTCCAGCTCATCCAGCGCGCGCAGTCCCTCCACCCGTCTGTTTTCCATGCCGGCGGGCGTGGTTTCTTTGGTTATGGCCGCTCTGGTGTTTTGCAGAATATTTTCCGCGTCCTGACCGTAGATTGCGGCCGCGGAGTTTTTGTCCAGACCGGACAGCAAACCGAGCACCCAGTCGTCGTAGGTTTTTTCCAGCGGCTCTATCGCGGCGTTTGGCGCGCTGCGCAGGGCTTTGGAGTCAGACCACAGCTCTACGATCAGCTGGACTTTTTCCGCCGGATTGCGGCTGCCGTTATCATAAACCTTGCGGATCAGAGTTTTACCGAACCGCACCATAGTGTCGCGCAGCAGCGTGTTTTTGCTGGCGCCCGGCCGGGTGTCATTCGATATTTTTAGCGTAGACCAGATATCGGATTGTTCCCGCCAGGACAGCAGGCGGTGCGCCGGAGTTTCGGCAAAGAGCAGCTCACTTTGAGCCAGCTGGTCGCCGCGGACATAGCCTCTAGCCTGCAGCGCAGTCTTAATATCTGCGCCAATATTTTTTTGGGGAAAAGTCCTTGTATTGATCGCGTCGATCAGCTCTTCCAGCGAAGCGTACACGGCTTTCTTATCCGCATCGGCCTGTACCTCGCCGTTTATGGTCGGTACGCCGTCTTTTTCGCCGATCACGTTTTTAGGCACATTTACGTCCCAGTAGACGCTGAAAATTTCCTGCGCCGCGCCGTTTGCGCCGGGGGCCGTGCTTTTACGGATAATAATGTTTGTCCCGCTGAATAAGCCGTCCTTGCGTATATATATGGTATTGGGCGGGATCCGGGCTGTTTTCCAGATACTGTCCGGACGGCCGCTGACAATATCGCCGCGGACGGCCAGCTGCGCGATAGCGCCAAATTCTGCCGGAGTCAATTCATTGACGCTGGACGGAAAGTTAGCGCCGCGCCCGGAAGTAAAGTTGCCCCTGTGCGCGGAGAATAACTGCCTCTGCGCCGGATTGGCCGGGTTTTGAATAGAAAAATCAGCCATGCGCTATCACCTCCTAAAAATCACCAATGTCGTCCGCATTGCCGGAAAAATCATACAACGGCGTGCCGCCAGCTGGACGGCCCTCAAATTCGCTTTCAGTTATAGGCAGCGTTTCTTTGCGTGACTCCGGAATTTCCGAAGTAAAAATATTTTTCAGCACGCCGGAGACTGTCGGCCAGCCAAAGCCCAGACCAACCAGTATGCCCAGCACGGAGGCAAAAATAAGCCCGCCGAACACCGCGCGTCTGCGCTTATAAGCCGCGCTAATTCCCGCGAGGACCGCCAGTCTGATCCCATCTTTTAGCCGCGCATTTGCTTCTTGCTCGGCGTCCTGTTTTTTGCCTTTAAAATTTTCCGCAAACTGCTCTGCCGCGGTTTTCCGTACTTTTTGCAGCAGCTCCGGGTAATATGCCGCGCTGGGGACATAGAGCAGCTTGGCATTATTTTCGCTGCTCAGTATGGCGAGTAAATTCTGCCAGCTGCCCGCGGCCTGTATGCCGGCCAGCAGTTCCTCCGGGGTGGAAAATGTTTCCGCCGCCGGATTCAGGCTGGCGGCTTCCAGCGCGTGCTGGACAGCGGTTTCTACTTGTTCCGGCGCCTCCAGCTCTGCCAGCGCGGCCGGGAGCTCCGCTTTGTCCGGCGCCGGGGTTTTATCTTCCAGAAGCCGGGTCTGTACTGGCAGGGGGGTCTGCTTTGGCGCCCCGGGTTTTTTCAGCAGCTGTGCGACGGCCTCCTCCAGTCCGTTTGACCGGGCATACTTGAGGTAATAATTCCGGTTTTCTTTGAGCAGCAGGGCTCTCTTGAGCGGATGACTCCGCGCGGCGTTTTTGATGGACTGTTCGGATCTTGCCAGCCATTGTCTGGCGGTGCGGCCGCTGCCCGCCGGATTGTAGAATAGCGAGGCGCTGTCATATTCCAGCACGGCCAGCTGCGTGTAGAGCATAGCCTGTTTGATAAACTCCTGATTGGACAGTTCTTTGATGACGGCGTTTTTAGCGTTGCTGGCGGAGAGCAGATTATTTTCCAGACGGCTGCGGGAGCCGCTGATGTTTGTTTCCAGCGCGGCTGTGTACACGCTCAAAATAAGACCGCGGATTTTTTTTCCCAGCGCGGCTTTGGCTTCCGGACTTTCCGCGCAGAAAAATTCCTGGCCGCCGATCTCATGGATGTATTCCTGTATATTTTCGGTGTGCAGGGCGGCTTTTAATTCCGGCGTTATTTCCAGATAGTAAAAATTTTCCGCGTTATATTCCTGCGGCAGGATGCTCTGGCTCAGCTCCTGCAGCGCCGGATAGTTTATATGCAGCGCTTCAAAATCATTTTTGCTCAAGTCAGCAACGGCCTGTTTTTCCGCCGCTATATTCAGCTCGACCAGCGCCTGTCCGGCATAGAGCTGCGGCTGTATTTGAAAATCTTTCCGCTTATCCTGCGCCAGCTGGATTTTTTGTTTTTCCAGTTTATTTTCCAGCGCGGTCAGCTTTTTTTCGTTCAGCCGGATAGTTGTATCACTGGCATTAAACGCATCCAGATAGCCCGCCGCCGAGTCCACATGCGTGGACAGCACGGCGGTGTTGTTGCGCACGATGGATTTCAGCTCTTCGCCGGCGATCAGGGTTCTGGTTTCGCTCAGGATTTGCTGTGCTTCTTCTATGCGCGCTATACGCACTTCCGGCTGGCCGGTCCCGGTTTTGACCGGGTCGAGCGCGTTGAGGACGGACTGCACGGAGATTAGATTTTTGATCAATTCATACAAGCGTTTCCCGATGATCTCTTGAGAGAACGCTTCTTGAATATCGTTCAAGGCTATCTGTTTCGCGTACATTACTGTTTACCTCTTGCTAAGATATCGTAAGGTCTGCCCGTATAGTTGCAGTTTTTTTGGCGCAGCCCGAGTAATAATATAGTGCCCCGATTATTCATGAATATTCCGGGCTCCTTCCCGCAGGGCGAACAGGATATGCTTGATCAGCGGATCAAGGTCCCCGGCGTCCGGCAGGGGATGCTGTAGATACGGATAGGCGGCCAGAGCGCTTTTTTCCGGCACGCTCAATTCTGTGATCAACTTGCTGCCCGGACGATATAGATAGAATTTTTTCCAGCTGTAGTCCACGGCGGACAGCAGCGTTTTGAAGTCGGGATCGTTTTCTATCTCTTCCGGCAGATTATTGCACACAAAATAATACTGCTGAGCGCTGGTGTTTTGCTGGATCAAAGTGAGCAGATAGGCATGGGAGCTGGGGACAGAAGTCGGCGTGGTAATAATAAAAGTCTTATTAAACAAATAATTCAGAATAGTCTGCGGTATCCTGTTGCCCGCGCCAATATCGATCAAAAGCACGTCGTAACTGTTGAACAGACGCAGCGAATCGCTGTCTTTGCGGAATAGTTCTTTGACAAATTCATAGGTCATGTTCCCGGTATTATCAATGATCGCGCGGGTTTCCGCGTTTTGTCTGCTGCCCAGTGCGGTAAATAACAAATGTTCCTGTCCGCTGTGCTCCCAGTGGTAAATATTTTGCTGCTCCGCCCGCTGGCCGGTGAGCTGCTGCTGTAATTTGGGCATTCCTAAGTCCCAATCCAGCAAAGCGACGCGCAAACCCAGCCCGGCCAGGTGCAGACCCAGACGCGCGGTCAGCAGCGATTTGCCTATGCCGCCTTTGCCTCCGGCAAGGAGAATCGTTTTGGCCCGCAGCCGGGCCAGCGTACTGCCGGAATGTATCGGCAGGAGCGGATGCAGCAGTCTGGTAGCGTCTGCTTCGTCCAGTCTTTTTTGATGCATAATGTTGCTCACCTTTTGGGTGTTCCGCAGAACATGCCGCGTCCAGGCCCGGGCGGTGTTTTTATTCCAGTCATTTTCTGTATAGGTCAAAATTTTTCTTAACATAAACAATTACCCTCGCCTTTAGGCGCAGATTTAGCGTAAACCCTGATTCTAACACAATTATTCATCCCTGTCTGGATTTATAGCTTCTGCGGGATTAAGCGGCAGTTTACCCAGACCGGCTGATTGCAGCACTACCAGCCGGGCCAGATCGGTCAGATCCGTAACTGCGGGCCGCGGGCTTTTCAGGTAGGGCATAACGGCCAGCCGTTTGTTTGTGGGTATACTGGCGGCATACTGCAGCTGTATCTTTGGCCGGTGCGGCAGGATATTCCGCGCCAGCAGTACATTCAGGTTGTTTTTCAGCAGGGCCGGGTTGCCGTCTCCCAGGTCATTAAATACAAAATAAAATTCCGGAGGATTGCGGGTATTTTGCGCCGCCAGCGTGCCCAGGTATCTGTAAGCGTCTAAAAAAGCCGTCGGCTCGGGTGTGGTGACGATGAGCGCCTGATTAAATAACATATTTAAAACGGTCTGGGCCATAGTGATCCCGGCGCCGACATCGATCAGGATCAGCTCGTAACTGTCCAGCATTTGCAGACTTTTGCTGCCCGGCCGGAAAAACTCCCGGACAAATTCATACAGCTTGTTATTCTTATTATTAACTATAGCCTGTTCCTCCGAAGTTCCGCCGAGCATTGTGTATATGCGGTGCTTTTTACCGTTACGGACAAAATCATAAATTTCGCCTCTGGAACCGCACTGCCCGGTGAGCTGCTGTTGCAGTTTGGGCCTGCTAAGATCAAAGTCCAGCAGCAATACGCTGCGATCCAGTTCAGCCGCCTCCAGTGCGAGATAGGCGGTCACCAGAGATTTGCCCACACCGCCTTTGCCTCCGCCTACGATAAAAACTTTGGGTTTGATCCGGAGCAGTTCAGGGGTATCCAGCACCGGCGCCAGCAGTTCCCGCGCTGCTTCCTCGCATAAGCGTCCTTCCTGCATTCTTAGCGCTGTGCTCAGCATAGTGTGGATATGATTTAAAATTTTGTTTTTGGCTTCTTTTTTTATTTCTGCTGTGCTGCTTTCCGGATTATTTTTAATGGCCTTTAATTCTGCGGCCAGAAATTTCCACTCTATTGTCCATTCCTGCATAAGTTCGGCGGCCAGTTTATCCGGGTAATTCCTTAGAATGGCATATATTTCCTTTTCGATTTTTTTCCATTCCGTCATTATCTCGGCCCAGGCGGTGTCAGAATTTTTCAGCCCGGATTGCGGCAGGGCGCAGATTTCCCGCAGCAGTTTTCTCCCTGACAGGATGTCCGCGGCGTTTTGCGCCGTTTTGTCGGAGAAAGTGATATTTTTTCTAAACATAGCAGTTCTCTTTTCCCGGCCTGCCGCCGCCTGTCTCAGGGCGGTTTGGGGTGAAAAATTTACAATTCGGCCTGACCGGCGGCACCCGTCAGTTCTGCAATATATCGTCAGTTTGCGCCAAATGTTTCAATTATTTAGGCAAATCTGGTATACTTCAATCATGTCCGAACAGCCCCAAAAACTTTCGCTAGAGGAAATAATCCGCCGTCAGGAGCAGGCC
>JAISQA010000010.1 GCA_031274525.1 Candidatus Margulisiibacteriota bacterium | reverse complement strand
CGCCTGTACGCCGGTCTGCTCAAGCAGGCGGCGACAGGCAACGGCCGCCGGGAGTCTTACCGTTATACGCCGCTGCCGCGCATGACCAATACCTATCTGGCCAACGGTACGGCTGATCCGCAGGCTATTATCCGCTCGGTGGAAAAAGGTTTGTTTGTCAAAAAACTGGGCGGCGGGCAGGTCGATGTGACGAACGGAAATTTTGTCTTTGAGATCACCGAAGGTTATTTGCTCAAAGACGGGCAGATCGGCCGGCCGGTGCGCGGCGCGACGCTGGTCGGCAATGGCATAGAGGTTTTGCAGGGCATTGATATGGTCGGCAATGACCTGAGTTTTATTCCCGGTCTCTGCGGCAAGGGCCAGACGGCGCCGGTGTCCGACGGCCAGCCGACGGTGCGCATCCCTTCGCTGATCGTGGGAGGCCAGAAATGTTAGATTTGCCCAAATATCTGGCGTATGCCGCCGAACAGGGCGCGGACGAAGCCGAGCTGTACTATGTGAGCGGCCGCGAAGAAAGCGTGATCGTGCGCGACAAAGAGGTGCGGAAAGTCGAATCCGCCCATGACCGCGGTCTGGCTATCCGGGTTATCCGGCAAAAGCGCGCCGGATTTGCCTATACCTCTTCGCTGACCGGCGGGGATATCCGCCAGGCTGTGACGATGGCGCTGCGGAACGCTGAGTATGCCGAGGCGGATAAATTTCTCGCGCTGCCCCCGCCGGCGGCCGCCGGAGCAAGAGCCAAACCGCGCGCGCTGCAAAACTATGCGCCGGCCGCGGTCGAATTAACCCTGTCGCATCTGGCGGTCTGGGCGAAAAGAGCCGAAGCCGCCGCGTATGCCTGTGACGAGCGGGTTTTTACCACGGAGGCCGCGACGGCGTTCTGCGCGCTCAGCAAGTCGCGGCTGCTGAATACCCGCGGGGTGGATGTGGCCCAGCAAAAAACGCTCTGCGGTGTCTCGCTGGAGATTGCCGCGCAGCACGGCGGCAGAATGGAAGCCGCTGCGGATTTCAAATATGCGGTGTCGCCGGCCAAAATAACTCCGGAAAAAATCGGCCGTCTGGCCGCTGCACGCGCCGTGCGGATGCTGGACGCCGTGCCGGCCAAAACCGGCAGATATGATCTGGTTTTAGTCCCGGCTGTGGCCAGAGATTTTTTGGCGGTCTTGAGCGAGCTTTTCAGCGCGGAAAATGTCCTGCGCCACAAATCGCTGTTCCGCCGCAAACTCGGCCAGCAGGTGGCTGCCGCCGGGGTCACGCTGATCGACGATCCGCTCTATCCGGGACTGAGCGGCTCCTATCTCTACGACGGCGAGGGCAGTCCCGCGCGCCGCCGGGTGCTCATTGCCAGAGGCCAGCTTAAAGATTATTACTATGACTATTACTCCGCGCGCAAATGCGGCCAGCAGTCCGGCGGCAACGCGGTGCGCGGCTCCATATTCAGCGAGCCGGTCATCGGCCCGTCCAATCTTTATTTCCAGCCGGGAAAACTTAAACCGGCCGCTCTGCTTAAAAGTATCGGACAGGGTGTGCTGATCGAAAATATTATGGGTCTGCACACCGCCGACCCGGTGTCCGGCGATTTTTCTTTTGGCGCGTCCGGCCGGCTGATCCGCGGCGGGCGGCTGGCCGGCGCGGTCAAGGATATGGCTATTGCCGGCAATCTGACCGAGCTGCTGCAGGCGGTCAAGGCCTGCGGCGCGGATCTGGAATTTTCCGGCCATTACGGCGCGCCGAGCGTGCTCATCACCGGTATCATGGTGGCGGGGCAGTAGACGCCTGGCAGCACGGTAGGATATGTCGCGGCCTGAGCAGGAGCTGGCTTACGCCAGCAAATCTCGGGGCGGGATTTTCAGACCTTTGGCCAGATCATAGAGCGTGGAGATCGTCAGATTCTTGTGTCCGTTTTCGATACGGCTGATGCTGACGTAGCTCAGTCCGGAAAAAGCGGATAATTTAGTAATACTCATCTTCTTTTTTAATCTTTCCGCCCGGATTTTTTGGCCGACCAATTTTATTATCTGCCAGTTTGGCACATAGGGATTCTCTGCTTTTGCCATTTGCATAATATAACCTATCGGTATACAATATTGATGCCTATCGGTTATTGACTGATAGGTTATATTACAGCTCCGGTCTTACTCTTTTTCTTTTCTCCGCCGCCTGCTGGCGCCGCCACCCGGCTATGGCCTGATGATCGCCATTAAGCAAAACTTCCGGAACTTTCAGACCGCGAAAATCCGCCGGCCGGGTGTAATGCGGGTGGTCAAAAGCCGCCCCGTCATAAAATGATTCATTGATGACAGACTCTTCTTTGCCGACCACGCCGGGGAGCATGCGCGCCACGCTGTCGAGAATGACCAGCGCGGGTAGCTCACCGCCGGTCAGGACATAATCGCCGATCGATATTTCATCGGTGACGAGAGGCATTATCCTTTCGTCGATGCCTTCATAGCGGCCGCAGATAACAGCGATGTTTTGTTCCGCGGCCAATTCTTTGGCCAGACTCTGTGTCCACGGCCGCCCCTGCGGGCTGGTCAGTATGACGCGGCTTTGGGGCGGCAGCCGCAGGTCTGCAAGGCAGTCATAAATAGGCTGGGCCAGCATGACCATGCCCGGCCCGCCGCCGAACGGCTCATCGTCGGTCTTGCGGTGTTTGTCCGCGGCATAGTCGCGGATATTGACGATATTGATGTCGAGCAGGTTTTTGGCACGGGCTTTGCCGAGCAGCGAGGCCTGGCAGTACGGCTCTATGGCGGCGGGAAATATGGTGAGTATATTGAAGCGCATCGGGCAAATACTAACCGGTATTACGGAAAGAAACAATTACTGCTGGCCGGGCGGATTGTTGGGCACAAAACCCCACTTTTTGTTCTTTTGTTTGTCTTCTTCATAGGTCAGGCGCTTATTGATCAGCGCGTCATTTCTTAATAATTGTTTGATCGCGTCAAAGACCGCGCTGAATTTTTGATCATATTTCCTTTCCAGCGTTTGGATTTTTTGCTGTAAATTTTTGTGCGTGAGCATAATTTTGCGGAGCTTTATGAAAGCGCGCATGATCTGGATATTAACCTGCACGGCTCTTTCACTATTGAGGACGCTGGAAAGCATTAGAACACCGTGTTCTGTAAAAGCATAGGGCAGTTTGCGCTCTCCTCCCCAACTTGAAGTTCCAATTTGGAACTTCAAGTTTTTAAATTCTGCTTTGGTTAATTGGAACATAAAATCCGCGGGAAAACGTTTAAGATTTCTTTTGACCGCTTTGTTTAAGTTTTTATTCAAAACTCCGTACAAAACAGCGAGCTCTTTGCCCAGCATTACTTTCTTGCCGCGCAGCAATAAGATTTTATTTTCAATGACCTCCACCGGAATTAAATGCTTAGCGTTTGGCATTTTTTTGCTCCTTTCCTTTTTTATAGAAAAGAGCAAAATTTAGGCCAACTGGCCTAAATTTTGAAAACTCTTTGTTCTGCCATAAGCCAATAACAGTTTATATCTACGAATATTGCATTTTCTTTTCTTTTGCTGCTAGACCTGCCGCAAAAGCACGGTATATCCGGGTGTACAGCTCAATAACGGGACTGTAAAGTTACCTGTGTAAACGAATAGATGTGTTCATATTTCTGCGGCGCAACGCTCTGGCTGATACTGTTTATTTGCGGTATTCACGCCACCAGCGTACCGGGCT
>JAISQA010000053.1 GCA_031274525.1 Candidatus Margulisiibacteriota bacterium | reverse complement strand
CTGTTTCATGCGCAATAACCGCATCCCGGGACAAAGCCAGCAGCCGCGGATATTCCTGCCGTTCCAGCAGATCATTCATCGGATCATAAGCAGCCCAGACCAGACCAGCCATTAAGAGCAATACGCCTATTATACGCATCCGAAATCCCCCGCTAGAATTATAATAAAGTATACACCACTCTGTCATTTCCACCAAGGTCCTGGACAGTCTGCGCCTGCTGATCAAACCGGGTCTGCAGCAAACCGCGCACCGCCGCAGCCTGCCTGTAACCGACCTCGAAAAACACGCCTTTGAGCCGGTCGCCGAACATTACCGCCTGCGCTAGAATTTTTTTATAAAAGAAAAGGCCGTTGTCTTCCGCAGCCAGAGCGAGCCGCGGCTCATAATCCCTGACTTCCGGGGCCAGCTGTAAATATTCCGCCGGAGCAATGTAGGGCGGATTGGACACCAAAAAAATATCCTCCGCCACCGGCTGATGGATCAGAGCCGTGAGCAGATCCGAATGGAGAAATTCTATCTTAGCGGCCACACCTCTGGCCTGCGCGTTTTCCCGGGCCAGAGCCAGCGCGGGCTTAGAAATATCCAGAGCGTATATTTTCCGCAGAGCGGATTTTAAAGCAAAGATTACCGGCAGTATCCCGGAACCGGCGCCGACATCGATCAGTTCCAGCACATGCGGAGCTCTGGTCAGCTGCCGCAAAACCGTTTCTGCCAAAACTTCCGTGTCATAGCGGGGGATCAGCGCGGCCGGTGTGGCCTTGAATTTCTCGCCCAGAAAATAAGCCTCGCCGGTAATATACTGCAAGGGTTCGCGGCGCGCCCGCCGCTGCAAATATTTCTTGTAAGTCTGCCGTTCCGGCACGGTCAGCGGCTGATCAAAACGCAGATACAGCTCCAACCGGCTCAAACCCAGCGCAAAACCCAGCAGGCTTTCCGCATCGTGTCTGGCCGCCTCCACTCCTTTGCCGCGCAGAAAATCCGCTGACCATTTGAGCACAGCCAGAATAGTCCAGAGCTTTTCCGGCACAGACATTCAGGCTTTGACCTGCAGCCGGGCAATGCGGTCGGCCTGAATCAGGGCATCCGTAATGCCGGACAGGTCGCCGCTTTTGATTATGTCGTCGAGATTATAAAGCGTCAGGCCGATGCGGTGATCGGTGATGCGGTTCTGCGGATAATTGTAAGTGCGGACTTTTTCCGAACGGTCGCCGGAGCCGACCTGCATTTTGCGCAAATCTTTTTCTCTGGCCAGACGCTCTTTTTCCTGCAGCTCGTAAAGGCGGCTGCGCAGCACGCGCATGGCACTGTCTTTATTGGCGTGCTGGGAACGGCCGTCCTGACAGGACACCACCAGTCCGCTCGGCAGATGCGTGATACGCACGGCTGAGTCGGTTTTATTGATATGCTGGCCGCCTGCGCCGGAGGAGCGGTAGGTGTCGATCTTCAAATCGGCGGGATTGATATCAATATCCACATCCTCGACTTCCGGCATGATCGCCACGGTCGCCGCCGAAGTATGCACCCGCCCCTGCGCTTCAGTCTCCGGCACGCGCTGTACCCGGTGCACGCCGGACTCGTATTTCATCCGGCCGTAAATACCCTCACCGCTGATCTCCACGATCACTTCTTTGAAGCCGCCTTTGTCCGCTTCGGTCAGCGAGAGCACCTGAAAACGCCAGCCGTTGCGCTCGGCGTATTTTCTGTACATAGAAAACAGATCCGAGGCGAACAAAGCCGCTTCCTCGCCGCCGGTGCCCTGCCGGATCTCCAGAATAGCGTTCTTGTTGTCATTGGGGTCTTTGGGCACCAGCAGAAATTTCAAATCCTCATCCAGACGGCTTAAAAGCGCGGTGTTTTCTTTCCATTCCACTTCGGCCAGAGCGCGCAGTTCTTTGTCCGCGGCGGTATCTTCCATGATAGCTCTGGCCTCTTCCCCGGCCTGTTTTATTTTTTTATATTCCTGATATTTTTCGACGATCTCTTTCAGCTCGGACTGCGCCTGCATCAGCTCGCGGTAGCGTTTTATGTCCGCGGTCACTTCGGGATTGTAAAGCTCCAGCTCGTTCTCCTGGTAGCGTCTGACAATATCTTCGATCCTGTCCAGCATAAACTATTTTTTTAAGCCACGCCTTTGGCGGCTTCCAGCGCGGCAATCGCGGCCTCGATCATTTTGGCGTCCGGCCGTCTGGTCGTCAGGAATTGCAGCAGCAGTCCCGGGCCCAAAATAAGGCGGGAAAAAAACCGGGGCAGACCGCAGACCAGCCGGATCAGCTCATAACTAACTCCGGCAATCACCGGCAGCAGCGCCAGTTTGATCAGCAGGCGGGAAGCCAGCGTAGTCCGGCCGAATAAGGACAGCGCCACAATGGAGACCACAAAAACCACCAGCAAAAAAGACGTCCCGCAGCGCGGATGCAGCGTGGAGTATTTTTGCACATTAGCCACGGTAAGTTTCTCTCCCGCTTCATAAGCATAGACCGCCATATGCTCCGCACCGTGAAAACCAAAAATTCTGGTCATGTCTTTGGACAGGCCGACCAGAAACAAAAAAACAACAAAGATCAGGATCCGCAGCGCGCCTTCCAGCAGATTTAATAAAAGCAAATTGGAAAAACTGGACTGCAGTCTGGAAAAAGAAAAAGCCGGCACAAAAATAAACAAACCAAAAGAGATCAGCAGAGAAAGGCCCAGCGAAAGCGGCATTTCGTATTTGTTTTGTTTGCCGTATTCTTCCGGCATGGCTATTTTGGCCGCATAATCCAGCGACTTCACGCCCAAGAGCAGCATTTCGACCAGATTGACCATGCCGCGGACAAAAATCCAGCCCAGCGCCGGATACTTCTGCTTCCAGGGAATATATTCCTGCCGCTGAACTGTAAGCCTGCCCTGCGGCGTATAAACGGCCAGACCCAGCGCGGAGGAACTTTTCATCATCACGCCTTCGAGCAGCGCCTGACCGCCGAGCAATTCTTTGTTTGGTTTACGCTGTTTCATTTTTAGCCTTTCTTACATCAAGCAGGCAGATATTCCAGACACGCCACTTTCGATTCTTCCGTAAAATCCTGCCTCTTTAGTTTCAGGATATTCCTGGGCTCAGGGATTATAGTATCTTTTCGCCCGGCGATAAACTCCCGCAGGCCGTGCCGCGGCCGCGGATTGGCGCTGGTGCGGTAATGCATCGGCACGGCA
>JAISQA010000025.1 GCA_031274525.1 Candidatus Margulisiibacteriota bacterium | reverse complement strand
ATGCATACATATCTTTTGACAGCTCCCCTTATAAAGGGGAGCCAACAGTTCTGTGCCGGAAGGAAAAAGAATGTTAAAGCGGAGCGAATGTTTTGGAGAAGCGCGCCCGCGGTGCAGAAGGTAGCTTGTAAGGGAATGGTTGTTCCGTGACACGGACAGGAGCAAAAGCGTATTGCCGCAGGTACGCGGTCTGGTGGTGAGCATATAACCAGTACGCAGAGCGGACAGACAAACAATAAACCGCCGTATCCAGAGCGTTGCGGGGAGGGAAGACGGTACATATCTATGGCGCGCGAAGCAAAATATTCGCGGAGCTACAATGCGGGAAGTACACCCCGGCTCCGCTCGGTGTACGGCGGGGTATTTTACCTGTCCCTTTCTTCGTCCCTTTCTTCCTGGAACCTGACTTAGATTAGAAAACACAGGCATTTTGGCGCGGCAGCCTGTATAATTAGTTATGTTATTCCGTATTTATCAGCCGGTAACTCCGGTCCTGCAGCTGACCGGCGAGGATTTTGCCTATCTGACCAGAGTCCTGCGCCTGAGCGCGTCTGATTGTTTTGAGGCCGCACAGGAACAGAAAATCGGTGTTTATCAGATAACGCAGGTCGGGAAAAATTCCCTGACCGCGCTTTTGCAGAGCGCCTATACCGAAAACAACGAGCCGGAAAAAAAACTGCATTTAATTCTGCCGCTTTTGCGCGCCGACAAGCTGGATTATGTGCTGCAAAAAGCCACGGAGATCGGCGTGTATAAATTCTGGCTGTATGCGGCGGAAAACTCGCCGGTGCGTTTCGGCGGCAGTAAATTTGACCGCTGGCGGAAAATTATCGTCTCGGCGGTCTGCCAGTCGCGGCGCAATCATCTGCCGGAAATTACGGAACTAAAATTAACGGAGCTGCCCGCTGAATTTGCCGCGGTGTATTATGCGCATCCGGCGGCGGAAAAGCGCTGGCCGGATTTCGCAGATAATTCCGCGCTGGTTATCGGGCCGGAGTCCGGTTTTGCTCCGGCGGAATTAAATTATCTGGCGGTCAGAGCCTCCGCTTTTTCGCTGGGCGGCCGGATTCTGCGCGCGGAGACCGCGGCGGTGGCTGCCGCGGCCAGAGCGCTGCTGGGCTGAGCTTCGTTATACCATTTTTTTAATGTAGATCAACACGTAATAACTGGGCACAATATTGAACGCGGTTCCGCTGCCGGTATTGCTTATCGTGCCGCCGGAGATAGTATGCGTATGTCCACCGGCGTCAGCGGCCGAGCCGCTGGAAAAAGTATGGTTATGTCCGCCGGCCGAAGTCGCCGTGCCGCTGGAAAAAGTATGACCATGCGCGCTCACGCTCTTGATAGTGATGCCTGTTTTATCGGTTGAAGAATAATAACCACCGCCACCATACATAGCGTCATTATCACTGCCGTCTTTATCATGGGAGAGTCTGCCAACTGAATGGTTATGCCCCGGATCAGTAATGTCATGCGTGTGCCCGCCGCCGGATTCCACCGTGCCGGTCACCGGATGCGTATGCGCTCCGCCTGTTACTATGGTGCCGCTTACAGTATGCTTGTGTATTCCGGTAGTATTCAGCGTTAATCCGCTCAGGGTATGCCCGTGCGCCGGCAGATTGGCGGTGACTAAAGTCACCGTGCCGCCGCCGGTGCCCCCGGCTGTCACTCCGCCGCGGATAAATCTATCGGTCAGATTGGGCGTATTCCCGTAAGGGGTCTTCCGCCCGTCGCAGATATACCAGCCGCCGCGGACGTCCGTCCAGCTGCCGTCCATCATCAAGATCGTGCCTTTCGGAAAAAATGTAATATCCAGCATATCCTGCGCCAGCATCGGCTGGCCTTTCGCTACTACCATATTAACCTCCAAATTTTGGTCAGGAGTTTACGCTTCGCCGGAGCGAAGTCAAGCGTCCGCCCTCCTGACCCAGCCCGCTAAAATTTATTACAGTAATGCAGGCGCAATCTATAATATTACGTTTATGTGGTAAGGTTTGCTCTGGCCCGGCCCCGGCTCAAGCCGCGGACATTCTCTGCCGCGCGGCCGCCGGGCATGGCCTTTCCGGTGACAATGGCGGGGTGGCCCGCTAATTATAGATGCAGCTGATCATGCCGATGAAAAAATCCTTTTGCCGCTGTTCGGTCAGCGTGTCCAGAAAAAGCATGGAGTTTTCCTGCGAAGCCTCGATCATGGCCACGGCGCCCAGCAGGAAATTTTTATTGCCGCGGCTGCTGAAATCTTTGATCAAGAGATACTGATTTTCCTTTAAAGACAGATAGAACAGTTTGCCCAGCATATAATTTTTTAATTTGGCCAGAAAACTGGCCAGCCTCGCGGATTGTGCCTGACTTTTGGCCGCCAGCACGGTTAAGTCCGCCAGTATATTTTTGCAAAACTCTATTTTATTATCCAGAATCGGCAGCAGCGCGCTGATCTCATAATCGATGTGTTTGGCCTGCCCGGACAGGCTGTCCGGGTGGCTCTTCAGCCGCAGCGCTTTATTGATCGAGTCTATAATTAGACGCTGTTCCTGCTGGATTGATTTAACCGCAGTATTATTCATAAGCCAATTCCTCCTGTTTTAAGCGTCCGGACTTGTTTTATAATAAAAGTCCACAAGCGCTTGAGTTTTTTCGCTTCACTGCTCATGCCTTAAAGCCTCCTTCTCGGCTGTTCCGGTTTTCTTGTCTGATAGTTTACCTGAATTTTATTATAAATTTTGTTCTATTTTATTTGTATTTTTAGTGAAATTATTGTAAAATAAAACAATGGCGACGCTCAAAGACATTGCTCAGGCCTGTAATGTTTCTGTCTCGGCGGTCTGCACGGCGATCAATCATCCGCAGAAGATATCCAAAGAAGTGCGGGAAAAGATCATCAACAAAGCGCGGGAGCTGCATTATTTTGTCGATAAGACCATCAAGGCGCAAAAAGTGCTGCTGGTCTTTGATAATTACAAGAATTATTTTTATGGCGAATATTATGCGGATGTGATTTTCGGCATTACCCAGCGGCTGTCTGAACAGGGCATCGATTTCCGCATCCTGTCGGATTTCCGCGTGGACTATGCGGAGATCTATGATTACAGCGGCCTGATCTTTGTGGGCCGGGCGCCGGATGCTTTTCTGGAAAGAGCCCGTAAATACAAAATGCCGCATGTGCTGGCCGTGAACCCCAACGCCAATTATCCCACGCCCGCGGTTTATCAGGATTCCGCGCATGGTCTGGCCCAGCTGATCGAGTACGTCAAAAGCTGCGGGCACAAAAATATCGCGGTGCTGACCGGCGAGACGGATCATCATGATATTGTCTGGAACGAATTTTACAGCGTGCTGAGCGGCGCTTTCTCCAAAAAAAACCTGATGCTCTATCAGGCGGATTACGGTCTGGTGCAGAGTATCGAAATTGCTTTTTCCAAATTCCTGCGCGACAGGAAAAAAACGCTGCTGTTTTGCTCCAATGACCTGCTGGCCTATTATGTTTACAAGGCCGCGCGTAAATACGGCGTGAATATTCCTAAAGACATTTCGGTCACCGGCTTTGACGGCATTTCTTTTCCGCGGTTTATGGCTGCGCCGCAGCCGGCGCTGACCACGGTTCAGGCGGACCGCACCGTGATCGGCAGTCAGGTGGTGGATCTTTTAATTCAACTGCTCAATGATCCCCGGAAAGTCAAACTCTTAAACCGCCTGCCGATGCAGATCTGTATCGGCGATTCGGTGCGCCGTCTGGCCTAGCTCTGCTCAGGGCCGCCCCTGAATAAAACTGACCAGATCATTTAACACGGTGGTGCGGTCATACCAGTAGCCGTCTGGCGCGTATTTGCTGCGGATGTCGCTGTGCGGCGGCGGCTCCAGCAGCTCATTGTGAAACGGCAGGCCGCGCGCGCGGAAATAGACCTCCGCCGCGGACACCGGCTCGGTCGCCAGATTGACCAGCGGATAACCGGCGGCCAGCGTTCGCTCAATATCGCGCCACAGCCTGGCCAGCGCATAAAACTGCAGCACGGCCCGGCTGTCCGTAAAATTCACCGCGCTGAAAGCAAGCTCCTTGAAGATGTCGCGCAGTTCCGGCGTGGTGTTTTGCAGACCGTAAAAACCATTATGCAGACACGTATAATAAGCAGCCAGCCGCGGAATTTTGGCCGTGAATTTCCGGAACAGCTCTACCGGGAGTTTCGGCGGAATGACATTAATAATGTCATAAATAAAATTCCGCTTCAGGTTTGCGCCATAAGCTATGGGCAGGCGGACTATCGTGCAGTCCAGCCCGCTGCCGGACACCAGCTGCTCCAGATGGTAGCGGTGCAGGCCGTAAGCGGACAGCTTGCTGGTTTCCGGGCAGCTGTCTTCGTCCGCGCCGTTATTATGGGCATAAACATCAAAGCTGGAGATCAGCACCAGTTTGCGCGGCGCAATGCGCTGGATATTGACGAAGGCCTGCTCCACGGAGCTTAAATCCTCGGCGGGATTTTTGTTTGCCACAGTTTTGTCGCCGCTGAGTCCGGCATAGACCAGCAAGTCCGGCGCGGTGCCGAAAGCCAGTTCAATATTGCGGGAATTATAAAGCGCGCTGAAATCATGCGCCAGGGCCAGATTGGAGCCGACACAGCCAGTGTAGCCGACCAGCGCCGTGCTCCTGCTATTATGCGCTAGTATCTTCGGCTGCATAAGGCGAACTCCCTAGGGGTTTTCACTCCTGTCGGCTCTGTGCAGGAACAGCTGCAATTCCTTATCTTGCTGCTGCCGCTTTTCACTATTCAGGTCTTCCTGCTCCAGTTGTTCAATCCGCCGGTCAAGCTCTGTGTCGGCCACAAGCCTCTGATAGTAGGTTTGATAATCCGTGGTATTTTTTAAACTTTCCAGCCAGGGCACATGCCTGCTGTACCAGTATATTGTCTCGCCCATGCCTGTCTCAAAATCAGTGGCGGGCTGCCAGCCCAGCTCCGCTTTTATTTTGGAGGAATCTATGGCGTAGCGTAAATCGTGCCCTCCTCTGGGCGGAATATGCCTGATTAACGATTCAGGTTTATGCAGCTCGCGCAGGATCATTCTAACGACCTCGATGGTTTCCCTTTCATTATTGCCGCCGATATTATAAATCTCGCCGGGCGTGCCCTGCTGCAGGACGGCGTCGATAGCCGCACAATGATCGCTCACATTCAGCCAGTCGCGGATATCCCGGCCTTCCCCGTGGATCGGGATCGGTTTATCTTCCAGCGCGTTGCTGACCACCAGAGGCACCAGTTTTTCCGGGTACTGCCACGGACCGTAATTATTGGTGCAGCGGGTAATCGAAATAGGCAGGCCGTAAGTTCGGAAATAAGAATGGACCAGCATGTCCGCGGAGGCTTTGGTCACGCTGTAGGGCGAGCTGGGATTCAGCGCCGTACTTTCGGTAAAGAGGCCGGTCGCGTCTTTTTCTAGAAAACCGTAAACCTCATCAGTGGAAATCTGCACAAAACGCTTGCCCTCAAAACTTTTCCAGCAGCGGCGCGCGGCTTCGAGCAGAGCAGCTGTGCCCTCAAAATTAGTGCGCGTGAAAGGCGTGGGATTATAAATAGATCTGGTGACATGCGTTTGCGCGGCAAAATTGACTACAGAATCAAAATCCTTTTCGTAAAAAAGTTCTGTAACCAGACCGGCATCGGCTATATCGCCCAGCACAAAGTGATAGTTGGGATTTTCTGCTACTTCCTCCAGCCGGCGCGGATCACCGGCGTAGTTCAATTTATCCAGATTGGTGATTTGATAATCAGGATGCTTTTGTAAAGTCCACCGGATAAACTCCGAGCCAATAAAACCCGCGCCGCCGGTCACCAGCATTTTCTTAGCAGGTATTTCCGCACACACTTCATGATGAACCTCCACGACCGGCATTTCCTTAGGAGCCGTTTCCGCACGCACTTCATAAGTAAACCCCGCGGATTTGCCGGCCCCCGGTATTCTTTTAGTAAGTCCTGCCAATTTTTTGGCCTGCATAAATTATAACTCCCGTATGTTTTTAAGATAATAAAATCCTGCTAAGTTATCGTAAGTTTTTATAAAACGTCCCACATTTTTTTTAGGAGGCTTAAAAAGCTGTACGACGGCGATAAATCAACGTAAAGTATATAAAAATGGCGCAGGAATTAAAACAGGAGGTAAAATAAAATGGTTAAACTTTATAAATGGGACACCGCGCAGACTTTTAAAAATGAAGCGGAGATAGAGGACTATCTTGAGTATGTTTTTGCGGACGGCGACCCGAAACTCATCGCCCGCGCTCTGGGTAATGCCGCGCGCGCTAGAGGAATGCTTAATACCGCCAGAAAAACCGGGCTTAATAGAGCCGGGCTATACCGCGCTCTTTCTAAAGACGGCGATCCGCGGCTCAGCACCCTGACGAAAGTGGTCAGTTCTCTGGGCTTCAGGCTCGCCGTATTGCCTCTCAAAAAAGCGGGATGAGCCCGCCTATACCATTTTCTTAATATATATCACCGTGTAATACGCTGGCACGGTATTGACCGTGAACGCGCTGCCGGAACCGGCGGCATTGGTGGCGGTAAGCCCCGTGCCGGCCGCCTGATTAGTGGCAGTAGTCGCCTGGTTTGTGGCAACAACCGCTTGATTTGTAGCCGTTGCGGCTATGTTGGTGGCGGTAGTATTTTGAATATTGGCCTTGCCGCTGCCTGTATTTTTTGAGGCAACCTTTCCTATCTCCCGCCCATCACCGGACCAATAAACCTCTTCATCAACAACATATTCAGTATAAGTATGCGTATGCCCGCTGTCAGTATGTCCATGCGCATTTTGTGTATGATTATGCGCATCCTGCGTGTGGTTATGCGCATCCTGTGTGTGATTGTGGGTCTCTTGCGTATGATTATGAGAATTCTGGCTGTGATTATGCGTGTCCTGCGTGTGATTATGGGCATTCTGTGTATGCGTGTGGGTTTTGTCAGTGATGCCGTGACTGTGGCTGGGGAGCTGGGCGGTGGTCAGGGTGATGCTCTGACTGTTGTTGCCGGAGGCTGTCCCGGCTGCCGCGCCGCCGCGGATAAAGCGGTCTTTCAAATTCGGCGTATTGCCGTAAGGCGTGGCCCGGCCGTCGCAAATATACCAGCCGCCGCGGCCGTCCGTCCAGCTGCCGTCCATCATCAGCAGCGTGCCTTTCGGAAAAAAAGTAATATCCAGCATATCCTGCGCCAGCAGCGGCTGGCCTGTTGCTATAGTCATAAATGCCTCCCTTATTTTTATTAATGTTACTAACAAAAACATAATTTTTTTATGGTGAAATGAGCTGGTGTTATCACATTTATATATAACGCAATCCGCTAAAAATACTTATAATCATCTTTCAATATATGGCGGTGTGTTATGGACAGAGCAATTATCGAGCAGGAGCTAAAGGCGGTAATCAGCGGCAAATTGAAACAAATCCGGGCAGACAACGACCACAGCATCGAAAAAATGGCGGAAGAAACCGATCTGGAATACACAGCGTTTTATAATATATACAGCGGCCGCAATCTACCGAGACTGCCCACCTTAATCCAGATCAGCCAGACTTATGCTATACCAATGGAGTTCTGGTTTAGAAATATTACGGAACTTAAACCGCCGGAAAAGAAAGAAAATATACACCGGAGCGGATTAGAGCTGGATATTTTACGGGTTTTTGCCCGGCTGGATGCAGTGACCAGAGATGTTATCTTAAAAATCTTGAAAGGTTATATCCGCAAACCCAAGTATGATATTAAATAATGGAAGTAGCCCTTTTCGGCTGCGCTTGCCAGCCACGCTTTAGGCTTTTCCCGATGTGTCGATCTCCGCCAGAATAAAATCCTCTTTTATGGCCCGCGGCCGCGCGGTGTAGATCTTCCCGCGTTCCACCCGATCCAGAAATTTTACCCGCGCGTACTCCGAGCTAAAACCCTGCCCGCGGTCATTTTCGACCAGCACTTCCAGCGTCCGCCGCCGCTGTTTTTCCAGAAAAGCCCGCTGCATTTTTTTGCGCAGATTTTCCAGCGTTTGACAGAATTGTTTTAATTCTCTTTCCGGGCAGGTGGCGGGCCTTGGCGCCGCGGCCGTGCCGGCGCGCGGGGAGTAGGGGAAAATATGCAGATCGCTGAAGCCCAGCTCCTGTACCAGCGCGCAGGTTGCGCGGAAAGTTTCCGCGGTCTCGCCCGGAAAACCAACGATAATATCCGTGGTCAGGCCGCAGTCCGCACCGAGCATCGCGCGGACGGACAGAATAAGCCGGCGGAAATCCGCCGTGCTGTACTGGCGGTTCATGGCCTGCAGTATGCTGTCCGAACCGGACTGCAGGGGGATGTGCAGGTGTCTGGCGAGGCGCGGATTGGCGGCCATGATTTCCAGCAAGTCCGGCGTCACCCTGTCCGGTTCCAGAGAGCTCAAGCGTATTCTGGCCAGACCGGTTGGCAAAAGTAATTTTAAAATATCCGTCAGATTTTTATTCCGGTATTGATACCGGCCGAGGTTGATGCCGGTCAGGACTATTTCGGACACATTATTAGCCAGCAGTTTTTCAGCCGCCGCCCGGATTTTTTCCGGCGGCTCGGAAGCGAGCACCGGCCGGGCATACGGGACGATGCAGTAACTGCAAAAACAAGCGCAGCCCTCCTGTATTTTGAGAAATTCCCGCACGCGGTAATTTTGCCCTGTCTTTCCGCCTCCCTCCGGCTCCGCTCCGGGCCAGCCGCGCGCTGACCGCAGCGAGCGTTGAGCGTAGTCGAAACGCGGCTTCGGCAGCCCCCAGGTTTCCGGCTTTAATTTTTGGGCCTGATAGACGAGGGTTAGGCGGGATGCCAGATTTTCCGCAAAGATTTTGGTGAAAGATTCCCGCTGGATATTCACAGCGCAGCCGCAGATATAAAATCCGGCCTGCGGGCTGGCCGCGGCCAGCTTGCGGATAATATTCCGCGCTTTGCGTTCCGCGATATGCGTGACGCTGCAGGTATTGACCACGATTAGCTCCGCTGTTTCCGGCCGGGCGGTTCGGCCGAAACCCATGTCCAGCAGTTTTGCGGCTATTTGCCCGGTTTCGTATTGATTGGATTTGCAGCCGAAGGTGTGAAAATAAACCCGCATTACTCGATAAAAAACAGCGGCTGTCCGTACTCGATCCGGTCATTGGCCTGGGCCAGCGCTTCTTTGATAACGCAGTCTCTGTCTGCGGTGATATCGCTTTCGATTTTCATGGCGGAGATTTTGGCGACAACCTGGCCTTTGGCCACAGGGCTTCCGGCTGCGATGCCTTTGACCGGCACATAAATGCCGACTGTATCGGATTTGATTCTGGCAAAAGACTCCGCTTTGTGCTCCTCTGCCGCCGGGGTTTTCGCGGCTGCCGGAGCATTTGCCGCGGCGGGATTTTGATACACCGTGATCCGCGCGCCGGGCCGGCCGGCCGACAGGCTGCTGACCGGGAACTGCCCGGCAAAAGCGATAAATTTCTTTATGCCGTCCAGCGAGAGATCTATTTTAGGCCGGGCTTTTTTGAACATATTATGCACTGCGCAGCAGATATTTGTTGACGGCATTCAGGTAGGCTTCGGCCGAGGCGACCAGCACATCGGTGTTCGCGCCGTGTCCGGTATAGATCTTGCGGTTTTTTTGCACGCGCACGGTGACCTGCCCCAGCGCGTCGGTGCCTTCGGTCACGGCATGGACGATGTAATCCAGCAGATGAATGCCCAGCGCGTCGCGGTGGATCACCGCATCGATAGCCTTAAATATTGCGTCCACCGGGCCGTTGCCGGAGCTCGCGCTTTGTATAGTTTTATCCTGATAATTCACGGACAGTTCGGCGGACGGCTGGATCTTGTTGCCGGTCTCGATATGCAGGCTTTCCAGAGTGTACACGGCGGCGTCCGTCTGCTGCACGCTGTCCGAGAGCAGCGCTTCCAGATCCCACTCGGTGATGTCTTTTTTCTTATCCGCCAGCTCCTTAAATTTATGGTAGGCGTTATCGATCTCGGCGCCGGTCAGGTCGGTATAACCCAGCTCTTTCAGTTTGGAGACCAGCGCGTGCCGGCCGCTGTGTTTGCCCATGACCAGCTTGCTGTCCGTGCGGCCGATGTCCCCGGCTTTCATTATCTCGTAAGTCTCGCGTTTTTTGAGTATGCCGTCCTGATGGATCCCGGACTCGTGGGCAAAGGCGTTGGCGCCGACTATCGCTTTATTGGGCTGCACCTGCACGCCGGTGATGCTGGTCAGCAGGCGGCTGGCCGGATAAATAAATCTGGTGTTGATCTGCGTCTGCCGGTCTTTGCCGTAATAATCCCGCCGCACCTGCAGGGCCATGACCAGCTCTTCCAGCGAACAGTTGCCGGCGCGCTCGCCGATGCCGTTGATCGTGGCCTCGCACTGCGTCGCGCCGTTCTCAATGGCGGCCAGAGACGTGGCCACGGCCAGACCCAGATCATTATGATTGTGCACGGAGATAGCCGCCTGCTGGATATTGGGAATATTTTGCCGGAGATACGCGATGAGCTCGCCGAACTCGCGCGGCATGGCATAGCCGTTGGTGTCCGGCACATTGATCGTGCTGGCTCCGGCCTCGATGACCGCGCTGAAAATTTTGACCAGAAAATCCCGGTTGCTGCGGCTGGCGTCCTCGGCGGAAAATTCCACATCCACATTTTTGCCCTTGCTTCTGGCGTGGCGGACAGCGTTGACCGCGCGGTGCAGCACTTCCTCCGGAGTCATCTTGAGTTTGTACTTCAGATGGATCGGCGAGGTGGCGAGGAATATATGAATACGCGGGTGTCTGGCGCGCCGCAGAGCGTCCCACGACGCGTCGATGTCTTTTTCCACCGCGCGGGACAGACTGACCACCACTGGTTTTTTGACCGCCTGAGCCACAGCTTCGATCGCGGCAAAATCTCCCGGCGAGGAGATGGCAAAGCCCGCCTCAATAATATCGACGTTGAGCTTTTCCAGCATTTTGGCCATTGCGATTTTTTCTTCGATATTCATCGAACAGCCCGGCGACTGCTCGCCGTCGCGCAGGGTCGTGTCGAATATTTTGATGTGCTTTTGCATACCCGGATTATAGGGCATCAGTAAATAATTTTCGAGACTCTCCGCTCGGAGCCCAGAGAGTCGTGCAGGCTTTCGACCAGATCGCGCTCGACTTTGGTCAGCTCCACTTCTTTTAAGCCCAGACTGTATTCCAGCCGCTCCAGAGTTTCCCGGTTGTTCATTTCCGCGAAAGCGTCCGGTTCAGTCTGCTGGATGAAGCAGGGCACATAGCGCGGCGCCGCAGTGTTGCTGGTGGTCAGGCGGCTGGCCACACCCAGCGAGCTGCCGGCCGGCAGTTTGATCTGCGCGCCGATGCTGGCGAAATCGCCGCACAATACGCCCAGTTTTTTCTCCGCGGCTTCCACTTCTGCGCCGGGCAGATACAGCGCAGGCTCCTGGCCGAAAGGATTGAGCAGATCGAGATTGAAACTCTGCGGCTCGAAATTCACGCAGTCCGCCAGATAGGAGGTGCGCAGGCAGTTGTAATCCAGCCGGGAGTAGCCGTGCAGGACAGAATTGCTGATCTCGGAATTATGGATCACGCAGTTCGGCCCGATAGACGCGCCGGGCAGGATCTGGCTGTTGGCGATGACCGAATATTTGCCGATATAGGCCGGCCCTTCGATGTAAGTATTGGGCTTGAGCAGGCAGTTCTCGCCGATGTAGACCGGGCCTTTTTCACAATTGATCGTCACGCCGGGCAGGAGCCGCGAATTCTCGCCGACAAAAAGTTTGTACTCGTCCAGCACGGAGACATCGATATGCACCTCGCCTTTGACTATACCCATCGGCACCGCGGCCTTGAAATCCAGCGCGATTTGTTCGCCGCCGACTTTGAGAATATCCCAGGGGTATTGCAGCAGTTTTTCGTCCACATGCGTGATCTCTGTTTTGCTGCGCAGGGCGTTGATGATCCGGCGGGAAGAAAGCCCGTCGTCCAGAATACTGCGCAGGGTGTAAAGATTTTCCGTATTGAGATAACCGGCGATCAGCTCATCGTCCTCGCTGATAAACAGCCGGTCGCGGCCGTCCAGATTGAGGCGCTCGCGGAATTTTTCGCCGGCCAGCGCGCGGCCGTTGATGATGAGGCAGCCCAGACTGGTGTTGAGATTATTCACCCCGATACCCGCGTGGTTCTGCTTGACGCTGTTTTTGAGCTGCTCGCGGCAGTGCAGGGAGATATTGGCTTCAGGAAAAACCCGGACGATCTTGGCGACCAGCGGCGAGATGCCGCAGATCAGGTCGTAGACCGGCCGCAGGTAGGTCAGCGGCAGAAAATTGCTGTACTTTTCGTCTTCGAAGATAAAAATATTATTGATCACTTAACTGCTCCGTTTATTTATTTTAAGTTTTAACTTGCGGCGCTCCTCCGCGCTGTTTTGAAAGATCTGGCGGTAAAGATTTTCCTGTTCTTTGGCCAGCGCCAGCCCGCGCCGCAGCAAGACCAGCCGCGCAGTCTGGAGCGCTTTTTCCAGCTGATATTCTTCCGGCGGCGGCCGGGCGTTGTCATGCCAGGCGAAAGACGGCAGATATTTAGGCTGAAAGCCGGGGCCCAGCACATTGCAAAAACAGCCCAGCACCGCGCCGGCGCCGAGCATGGTCTTGATCCCGGTTCTGGTGTGGTCGCCGATGCAGCAGCCGGCGAATTGCAGCTGGGAATTAACGATTTTGCCCGCCGTGATTTGAATTTTGATCTGCTGATAATTATTTTTCAGATCGCTGGTCTCGGTGCCCGCGCCCAGATTTACCCACTCGCCCAGATAAGAGTGCCCCAGAAATCCCTCGTGCTGTTTGTTGGCATAGCCGTGCACGATAGAGTTTTCCACCTCGCCGCCGATTTTGCAGACCGGCCCCAGAGAAGTGCCGCCGTAAATTCTGGCCCCGGCTTTGACGATTGTCTTATAGCCGATATAAGCCGGCCCGTTGATGACCGCGTTGGCCAGCACCTCGGCTTTGTTGTCGATAAAAATCGCACCGCCGCTGGCGTCCAGCACCACGCCGGGCTTGATGAGCACGTCCTGACCGATAAAAATATTGCGCGCATTGACCAGATGCACAAACGAGGTGCTGGAATTATGTTTGCCGAGCAGTCCGGTCTTGCCGGAGTCGATATTGATGTCTTTGCCGTTGCGGCCCAGCAGCTCCCAGTAATAATTCACGAGCGGAATATTCAGGCTGGTCTCCGGGAGCTTGAGCGCGCGAAAAGTCTTGATGTTAAAAAGCCCCGGTATTTTGAATTTTTTCAGCAGTTTGGCGTCCAGCCGCGCGATGAGCGGCATTTCATTGTAAGCGATCAGAAAATTTTTACCGCTGTTGAAACGCAGATTTTTGATAATGGATTCTTCGGCAATAATGCGGCCGTTGATGAAAATAGTTTCCACCGGAGCGAGCTCATTGACCGGATATTTATACAGGGTTTTGAGCAGAGGCTTTAGCTCGCCGCGGCAGTGCAGGGTGATGCTGATATGTCCCGGCACATAGTCCAGTATTTTGGAGAGCAAATCCTTGATGCCCAGCCGGAGCAGGTAGACCGGGCGGGTGTGGGTGAGCGGCAGTAAATTGGCATAACCAGTGTCTTCAAATATACAAACCTGCATTAATAGATTATATCGCTATTTCCCGAAAAAATAAACCAAAAGAAAAAACCGGCCAAAGCCTGTCTCGCGGGACAGTTTGCCCATAAAATAGGCTATTTTTGTGAAAAAACAGAGGAAATCGTAAAAAATTGGCAGTATTTGCAAAAAATACGGGTAATTTACAAAAAAATACGCCAAAATTGTCAAGTGGCGGGGTGAGTTTGGGACAAAGAAAGGGACAAAGGGACAGGTAAAACATCCAAAGAAATGGGCAGGGACAAATATTTTACCGGAGCGCGCTCTGCGCAATGAACTTCACCCTGCCAGCTCTGTTAGCTGGCAGGACTTCCTCGGCGGCTTGAAGCCGCTCTCGGTCGCAAGCCCGCCGTCAGGCGCGCCGTGCTGCGCAATAGCGCGCGGAGGCAAATATATTTGTCCTGCCCTGGAGTAAATATTTACACAGTTAATTTGATAAGAAAGGGACAGGTAAAATACCGGACAAAATTGCCCCTGAATTACTTTGCCGCTATAATATCCGGCAGTATGAAAATAGCCATAGACGGGCCGGCCGGTTCAGGGAAGAGCACCATAGCCAGAATTCTGGCGCAAAAATTGGGTTTCAGACATATTGATACGGGGGCTTATTACCGCTGGGTGACCTGCCGGGCGCTGGATTCCGGTGTGCCGCTCACAGAGGCTGAGGCTATTATTCAGACCGCCGAGCATACGGATTTCAGCCGGATCGACGAGGCCAGAATACGCACGCAGGAAGTAAGCGCCAGCGTCTCGGCTGTCTCGGCCATACCCGGCGTGCGCCGCTGCGTTGTGGCGCAGCAGCGGCAGGCCGCGGCGCAAAACAATATAGTAATGGAAGGCCGCGATATCGGCTCGGTGGTTTTTCCGGACGCGGAGCTGAAGATTTTTTTGACGGCTTCGGTGGAGGAGCGCGCCAGACGGCGGCAGGCCGAGCTGGCCGCCAGAGGCGAGACCGTGGAGCTGGCCAAAATACAGGCCAAAATCGCGGAACGGGACCGTCAGGACAGCACGCGGCAGGCTTCGCCGCTGCGCAAAACCCCGGATGCTGTGGAAATCGACACGTCCGGCCTGACCATAGAGCAGGTGGTGGATAAAATTATGGCGATATATAATGAGATGAAAGTGGTTTAATTTTGTAAAGCAAATATTTTGCTAGCGAGCGTTTTACGGTACTGTGTCAGGCACGAGCGGCAAAGCTATTTGCGTAACAAATTAATTGCGCGAATATTCTTTTGCTTCCGCGCGCCGTGGCCTCTCACTTAACGTCGCCCTGCGGGCTGGTTAAGTTCGAGCCAAAACGCGCTACAGCAAAAAATATTCGCTACACATAATAAAAAATATCAGGAGCAACAAATGCAGCTAAATTATGCCAATATGCTGAACACGCCGCAAACCGGAATACAGATCACGGAGGCGGAAGTGCAGGCGCAGCTGCCCGGGGTAAAAGCCATTATCGAGGCCCTGAATAAAGGCGAGGGCGATAATCAGGACAGAGGCGTGCCAATGCTCGGCTGGCAGACTTACGCACGGGAGCTGACCGCGGCGGACATCCAGCGGATTCAGGAAACCGCACAGGGGCTGGCGGCTAGATGCGATATTATTTTTATTATCGGCATCGGCGGCTCCTATCTGGGGCCCAAAGCGGTCATTGAAGCGCTGTACGGCAAAAATTACAATGACCTGCTGAAAACAAAAATTTATTTCCTCGGCTGCGACACGGATCCGGAATTTTATGCGCATTGTTTGCAAATCGCCGCGGATAAAAATGCCGGCGCGATCGTGATTTCCAAATCCGGCACGACCACCGAACCGGCGATCGCTTTTCGTTTTGCCAAACAGCTTATTGCCAAAAAGCAGGGCCCCCTGGCCAAAGATTATATTATAGCCGTGACGGATGCCCGCAAAGGCGCGCTGCGGCAGGCGGCGGACGCGGAAGGCTATGCTTCCTTTGTGATCCCGGACAATATCGGCGGGCGGTTCTCGGTCATCACGCCGGTGGGTCTGGTGCCGATAGCCGCGGCCGGTCTGGATATTGCGGAATATATCCGCGGATATGTTGATGCGCGGGCGGATATAGACAGCCCGGATCCGGAATATAATCCGGCGGCGATATATGCGCTCTTGCGGTTTTTGGCCTGGCAAAAAGGCGCCGCGGTGGAATATCAGGTGACCAATTCGGCTTTTTTTGAGTCCAGTATTGCCTGGACTATGCAGCTGGAGCCGGAGTCCGAAGGTCATCAGGGCCATGGCCTGCATGTCGTGCCGGCGGTATTTCCGCGCGACCTGCACTCTATCGGCCAGCTCATTCAGCAGGGGCCGCGCAATCTCATCGAGATCGCCACCAAAATTTTGAAACCGCGCGTTGATCTTGAAGTGCCGGAGTTTGCCGATAATACGGATGAGCTTAATTACATACGGCAAAATAAACTGACGCTGCGGGACATCAACGGCATGACTATCGATGGGCCGCTGGCCGCCCACTATGCCGCCGGTGTGCCGAATATGACTATCGAGCTGGAGGCGCTTACGCCGTTTTATCTGGGCAAATATCACTATATGCTGATGAAAGCGACGGCTATTCAGGGGTATCTGCTGGGGCATAATCCTTTTATCCAGCCCGGCGTGCAGTTCTGGAAAGACCGGCTTTTTGCTATGGCCGGCAAGCCCGGTTACGAAAAACAGCATCAGGAGTATCTGGCCGCCCGGCAAAAGGCCTCTGCGCAGCACAGCGTTGGCGGTTGATAGAATTTAGAGCCTGCCGTTGAGAATTTCGACTATATTGTTAAGTAATAGTTAATGAAATTGCTGAGTTTCCGGCGAGATTGAGTTTTTGATCGAGCGTGTTAATGTATAATTAACACAGGTCAGTTAAGCTATAATTAACTAGAGAGATTAAAAAATGGGAGTATAAATAAAACTGCGTAAACGGACAAATGTGTTCTTATTCCTGCGCCGCAAAAGCTCTGTCTGCAACAATTTACCTCCTATCTGTTCGCTCTGAGTACCGACTGTCGGTATCTTTTCAGGCGATATGCCTGCGGCAAGTCCGCTTTTGCTCTGTCTGGAATAATTCCGAACTATTTTTTCTATAACAATTGCTTTGACTTAAACAGGCCGTTTACACAGTTTTATTTACACTCCCCAGGGTTCTGCCAGCGTAATAAATATTTTGCCAGAGAAACATGGCCCAGCAGGACAAATATTTTACCGGAGCGTGCTCTGCGCAACGAACTTCACAAGCGCCAGCGAAGTGAAGTGAGGTCCACAAGCGCGGTAATCCGCGCGCCGTGCTGCGCAATAGCGCGCGGAGGAAAATATATTTGTCCTGCTGGCTTAAATATTTACACAGTTAAGTTTACAGTCCCAAAAAATGCGTTAAATACATGTTAAAGATAAGCATTTTTATGATAGGTTGTTTAGTATTACTTAAATTAGTTGGATTGCTGTGGATAAGTTCCCGCGCCCTGCGGCGGGGAAGCCGCCATATCCGCGGAAAAGTTTTTTAAGCGGGCGGCGAGATAAGCTGTGTTCCCGTGAAAAATAAAAGAAAAAAGCCGCTGTTCTCCGTCTGCGGCCGCGATATGGATGCTCAAATAATCCGCCGGCAGAATATCCGGGATTTTTTCCGCCCACTCGATGACCGCAATTCCGTCCGGCGGCGGAATAAACTCCTGCCCGCCGCTGTTTTCCAGCTCGTCCCGGCTGTTCAGCCGGTAAAAATCAAAATGATAGAAATTGAGACGCGCGCCCTGATAAATGTTCAGCAGCGCAAAGGTCGGGCTGGTCACGGCGGCCTGGACACCCGCGGCACGCGCCAGCGCGCGGGTAAAAGTCGTCTTGCCCGCGCCTAAGTCCCCGTTGAGCGCAATGACCATTCCGGGGCGCAGGATTTCCGCCAGCGCGCCGGCCAGACCGGCGGTCTGCTCTAAATTTGCCGCTTTTATCTTCACGCCGGGCATAAATCAGGACAGCAGCTTCAGCAGCTGCGCGTAGGTTTTTTTACTCCGGGCGTCCAGATAGCCGGGGGCGATCTCGCACAGCGGTTCCAGCACGAATTTCCGGCCGGGCAGCTCCAGATGCGGGATATGCAAATCTTCCGTGTCTATGATTTGCCCGGCGTAAGCCAGAATATCGATGTCGATGACCCGCGGGCCCCAGTGAAAGGTCGGCAGGCGTCCCAGCTGCTTTTCGATAGCCTGCGTCGCGGCCAGCAGTTCCTGCGGCGTCAGTTCGGTGTCCAGCTGGACGGCGGCGTTGAGAAAACGATTTTGTTCCCGGTAGCCTTCCGGCGCGGTGTCGTAAAAAGCCGAGACTTTTAGCAGTTTTGTTTCAGGCATTTTGCGCAGTCTGGCGAGAGCGCCGTGCAGATTCTGCTCACGCTTTCCAAGATTGCTGCCCAGACTCAAAAAAATATTCATAGTTAATCCTTGTTTTTGCTCTGCCGGATGGCGCAAAACATTTTCACCGCGTCCAGATTTTCCGCGGCGTCGTGCACGCGCAGATAATCCACCTGCCCCAGCACACCGGCCAGACTGGTGGCGATAGTGCCGGCCAGCCTCTGCTCGACAGGTTTTTGGAGCGTCTGGCCGATGACTGATTTGCGCGAGGCGCCCAGCAGCACCGCGCAGCCGAGCGACCGGAAGGCCTGTAGATTTTTAAGCAGATAGAGATTTTGCTCTGGCGTTTTGCCGAAGCCAATACCCGGATCGACGATAATATTTTGCAAAGGCATGCCGTAATTTTGCGCTGTAGAGACGCTGCGTGCCAGAAATTGCAAAATGTCCGTCAGCAGCTCGGCGTAACGGGTTTTTCGCTGCATCACTTTTGAGGCGCCGGTGCGGTGCATGAGAATGAGTCTGGCCTGGTGTCTGGCGGCGATACCGGCCAGCTCCGGGTCTCCGGTCAGACCGGAAACATCGTTGATAATTTGGGCCCCGGCCTGTACCGCGGCCAGCGCGACGGCTTTTTTGGTCGTGTCGATAGAAATAACCGCCCGCGGTTTACGGGCGCGCAGCGCTTTGATGACCGGAATAGTCCGGCGCAGCTCCTCGCGCGCACTAATCTCCGGCGCCCCGGGTTTGGTCGTCTCGCCGCCGATGTCGATGATTTGCGCTCCGGCGCGCAGCAGGGCCAGACCGTGCGCCACGGCCTGAGCGGGCGCGGCATAGCGTCCGCCGTCGGAAAAAGAATCCGGCGTGACATTGAGTATGCCCATAATGACCGGCGGCCGGGGCGGCCGGGGTTCCGCGCAGTAGGTTTTTAAATTTTCCGCCAGCGCGCGCAGTTCACCGAACAGCTGGCTTTTAAGTTTTGTCCGGATTTTTTGCAGCTGCCGGCGGGTGGCCAGCAGCAGCACCGCATATTTTTGCCGGGGTTTGAGGATAGTCTCCCGCGGCAGCGCGCACTCCGCTCCGGCGGACAGCGCCTCTTCCTTTAAGACAATGGCGCAGGTTCCCGTGAGGTCTGTGATTTTCAGGGTGAGCGCGGATAATTTGTCCTGCATATAACGCGCGCCCTGCGGGCTGCAGCCGATGCGGAGCATTTCGCTGTATAAATCCGGCGCGCCGCAGAGAGTGAGGGGATAAAGCATACCGCCTCCTAACGCAGGATCCGCTGCTGCGGATTAACGTATTTCTCCGGGAATTGCACGCCGGGCAAAAAAACCGCGGCGCAGGTAAAAAGCACGACATAGCTGACCAGAACGGTGTAAATAGTGAAATCCGGCCGGCCGTTTTGGCGGAAAGACCGGCAGGAGCCCAGCAGACAGACTGTGAAACAAAACAGAAAGGGCAGAACGACCGGCAGATAAACCGCCTCGCCGTGCGTGTATCTAATGAAAGGTAACGCGCCCAGCAGGAACAGCAAGACCAGCCCGGTTATACGAAAAGACCACGGGATAAGCCGGGGATACGCCAGGGCTTTGCCCCGGGCCAGCAGAACGCCGCACAGCATACTCAGCGGCGGAAAGAGCGGCAGCAGATAGCGCGGGCCCTTGTAATGACCGGAAAGAGAGGTCAGGAGCAGCACCAGCCCAAACCAGCAGAGCAGAAAAAATATTTCCGGTTTTTTCTGAAAATAATTATTTTTGCCTGCGGCGTGCACGGCCGGGATTATCAGCGGGCTCCAGGGCAGAAAGCCCAGCCAGAGGTAGAGCAGATTGAGCTGCGGGTCGAACTGTGTCCCGGACGACACCTCGCGGTAACCGCCGGTCTCGTCGATGGGGTGAAAAAAACGCTCAATATTTTCCCGGTACAGCGCCTGACCGAATTCCGGGCCGTGGATTTGCCACTGCGGAATTAACCAGCTGGAACAGATCGTTATAAAAAGCAGTCCGGTCAAAATTAAACGCGGGATTTGTCCGGCCGGCCGGGTCAGTACCGGCGAATTGTGCCGCCCCCATTTGGCCAGCAGCAGATAAAGCCCCCCGGTCAAAAACGGCAGCGCCGCCGGCAAAAGCCCTTTGGTCAGAAAGCCCAGTCCCGCCGCGGCGCCCAGCCCGTATAAATAGCCGGGTTTATCCGTGAGCAGATATTCCAGAGCCAGAATCTGACCGAGGAGTAAAAAGAAAAGCATCGGAATATCCAGCATCGGCGAAGAGACCTGATAAAAAAACATCAGCGCGGTCAGCAGCACGGCCGCGGAGTACAGGGCGGTTTTAGGGTCAAAATGTTTTTTGGCAAAAGCATAAAGCAGACCGACAACTCCGGCGCCGCAGAGCGTATGCCAGAGATACACGCCGCCCAGATTCCAGCCCCGGATTTTTAAGGACAGGGCCATAGCCCACATGCCCAGCACCGGCTTGGTGGTCAGAATGTTGGAATTAAACAGATCGCCGGTTTCCAGGATCCTCCGCGCCTTGCCCAGATAATAGAAAGTATCCCCGTCCACGATCGGCACGAACGGCAGAATGAAGCCGAAAACCAGAATAAATCCGGCGCCCAGCCAAAAATCCAGTCTTTTAAAAATAGTCATTTTTGCACCTCTGTTTACCGGCAGTATTTTAGCAGAAAATTTGCTAGTATTTCGCTCATGTTGCGCTGGCGTCTTTTTGGCTGTTTTTTTCTGCTCTGGGCGGCAGCCTGGGCCAATCCGCTGGATATTCGCCAGTATTTTAAGGGTATTCTGGAGGAGCAGCTGAGCGCGCTGGTGTCCAAAAATGTGACTATCGGCCGGCTGCAGGGCAATGTGTATCAGCGCCTGATCCTGAACGAGGTGGAGATCACGGAGCCGGACGGCTCTAAAGCCGCGCTGATCGGCCGCGCGGAAGTGGAGTACAACCTGAAAGATATAATCCTGCAGAAATTTGATGTGCTGTCCAATATTCACGAGATCAAAGTGTATGACGCTTTTATGCTGGTCAAACGCGACGCGCGGGCTAAATGGAATTATACTTTGGCCCGGCGTGAGCCGGACGCCGGGGCCAGAACACCGCGGCCCCGCATGCGTGTCAGCTTTGTGAATAGCAGCCTGCGCTACATAGACGAAAAGGGTTTTGGCCGTCCGCTGCCGCGCCGTTACGATCAGCAGGCTGTGCTCAACGGCTGGGTGGATATTGACGGTGCGGATTACGCTTTCTCGGCCACGGCGGCGGTGTCCGCGGACGCCTCTGTACAGTTATCCGGCCGCGCGGGTCAGGATTATGAATTTACGGTCGAGGCGGATGGTGTGGGTCTGGCCGAACACGGCTGGTATGCCCTGTCTTTTTCGGATTATATTTTGCAGACCGGACACGCGGATATCCGCGCGCATATTCAGGCACCGGCGCTCAACGCCACGCCGAATGTCGAAGTCGCCGTGCGTCTGACCGATGTGGATTTTCAGCCCTCCGATTATCTGACGCAGCCGCTGCGCCAGATCAACGGCTCTCTGGTCTGGCGCGGCAATCAGCTGCGGGTCAACCAGCTGCGCGCGGTCATGCAGGACGCGGCTTTGACGCTCAATGGCTCGGTGCTCCTGGCCGCGGAGCCGGAGCTGGATATACAGGCTGAGATTAGCGGGTTAGATTTTCAAAAAAATTATTCTAAATATGTCGCACTGGAAAATTTAGCAGGCCGCGGTAGCGCCGTCCTGCGGCTTCAGGGCACGCCGGGCCGCCTGGTCGAGCAGGGCAGTCTGCAGATCGCCGGACTGGCCTATAACAATATGCTGATCGGCGAGGTGGCCGCGGAAGTGTCTTTGCAGGACGGGCAGGGCACGGCGGTTTTTCAGGTCGAAGAAAAAGTTTCCGGCCAGATTGCTTTGCAGCTTGACGGTGACAAAATTCTGGCCGTTACGGAGCTTAAAACAGACGGTCTGGAATTTTATCAGCAGAAGCTCGAAAGTTTGCACGGTACTTTTGTCTGGCAGGACAACCGTCTGCGCACCACAGACACAATTTTGCGGCTTAATGGGCAGGAACTGCTGGTCAGCGCGGACTACGGCGTCGGACAGGCTTATGCATTGAGCGTATCCGACACTCTGCCGGACGAGCAGGCCTGGCTGCGGCTGGCGCTGGCCGGCGATGCCGAAAATAATATCGCGGTCAGCGTAAACAAAGCCAGTTTGGATTTGGCGCAGAACAGTGTTTTTCAAAAATATTTTCCGGACGGCGCGGGGCAGGTGGATTTTACCGGCGGGGTTTTCTGGCGGAACAAACAGCTCTCGCTGGACGGCCGGCTCAATCTGGCTGATTTGCAGTATTCCGATTTGCAGGTGGCGCGGCTGGCCGGGAATATCGCCGCGGATGCCGACGGGTTTGCTTTGCGCGGGGTGCTGCTCGATCTGGCGGACAGCCAGCTGGCCGGCGATATGCAGGCGCGGCTGACGGAAGGCGCCGGGCCGCTCTGGCCGCGGCTGCAGGTCAGCGCGGATATTGACGTCTCGGTCAATCTGGCCGCCGCTCATGATTTTGCCCGCCGGGCCGAAGCGACCTATCTCGACGTGCAGCAGCGCCTGCAGGCTGGCAGCCAGCAGACCCTGCGGATCCAGCCGGTGGTGCTGCCGCCGGGCCCGCTGTATGTGGAGTACGGCGGCGCGGTGCTGGATAAATTTGCAGAATTTATACCGGCGGCGGCGCCGGAAGACGCCGACAGGACGCTGGATGTGCAGGGCCGGCTGCGCGGCCGCGCGGCGCTGTCCAGCCGGGACGGCGAGCTGAGCCTCGCCGCGGATCTGTCCGTGCGGGACGGCGTCTTGCAGGGACAGCGTGCGCAAAACGTGCGGATCAGCGCGGTTACCAACGCCGGGCGGATCAGCGCGAATGTGGATTTTGACGGCTTGACCGTGGCCGGCGTGGACTATGATAAATTAAGAATGAGCGCGCTGATCAGGGACGGCAGTATTTATTTTAATGAGGTGAATTTGCTGCGCGGCCGCCGCGAGGCGCGGGAGCTTTTGGCCGGTAAATTTCCGCTGCTGGGCTTGTGGGATGAGCGGTACAGACAGGATAATATCGACCTGCGGCTGAACCTGAACGGCGGGGATCTGGTTTTGTTCTCGCCGTTCGTCCAGAATATCGGCGCGGTGAGCAGCTCCGGCAATATTGCGCTGACGCTGCGCGGCACGCTGGACACACCGCTTTTGTCCGCAGATTCTCTGGATCTGGCGGGCACCCGCATCGAGCTGGACAATAATTATTTTCAGGAGATTTTGATCCGCCGCGCCGTGCTGGGTTTGCAGAATAATGCCCTGCAGGTTAAAGAGCTGGAATTCCTTTTGCGCAGCTATGACCAGTACACGCCGCCCCTGACTTTGTCCGGCGGCGTCCAGCTGCGGGGCTGGAGCCTGCGCGCGCCGGAACAATTGGTACTGGATAGCAATCTGGCTCTGGAGGATGTACGGGGCCGGTTGAATATCCGCAATGTCTATAACGGCGATTTTGCCCTGCAGGATATCGGCCTGCACGGCGAGCTGCTGATCCCGCTCAACCCTGCCGCCCGCTCCAGACTGAGCAGACGCATCCGGGACAATGAGCCGGTGGGCCCGCTGCTGGACGGCTCACTGTCTTTTGCCAATGGCAGCCTGTATCTCTTTAAGACGGATCGGCCGCCGAGCGTCAGGTCCGAGAAAAATCTGGCGGTGCAGCTGGATCTGGAGCTCAATGTGCGCAATGATGTGCGCGTGCTGTCCGGCGATTCGCTGCTTTTGACCGGCGAGTTTTCCAGCTTCCTCAATCAGATCAATATCGGCCTGCGCGATGAGAATCCGCCGGTGCAGATCAGCGGCTCGACCAATTTTCTGCGCGTGGACGGCCGGATTTTTTTAGAGGACGGCTATTTCAGCTTTATCAACCGTAAATTTACGCTACTGGAGTCGCGCGAACAGGAAAAATATTTCCTGTCCCAGCCCCTGCACCGGCCGCAGGACAATTATCTGGAATTTGTGGTGACAGAAAAATTCACGCTGGAGCCGCATATTGTCGCTGTGGCGCAGACCACCGTGTATGACACGCAGCTCGTGACAGGCTCTCTGGCTGTCTCGGCTGACGCGGAGGCGGAGCCGGAGCCGCAGACGATCACGACCGAGAGCGATTATCTGGTTTTCATGAACGGTTCGATTTTTGACCTGTCGTCCATTACGTTTGAAAGATATAAAAAAGAAAATCTGGTGTATGTTCTGGACGGCGAGCCGTACGCGCTGCGCGATCCGCAGACCGGACGGACTATCGAGCAGTCCCGTTTTCAGGAGCTGGCTTACGCGATCTCGCCGCCTTTCATCAAATCCGCGATCGCTCTGTCCAGAGGCACCGGCGCGCAGACGGTAAATGACGCGACCCGCGAGACCCTGCGGGATTTGACGATCACGGAGATCAATCTGCTGATGCGCTCTCTGCTCAAGCCGGCGGAGAAAGCCGCCGCGGAGTGGACGGGCTTGTATGATGTGCGCATCAAGCGCGATCTCGGTCAGGACGCGGCGCGTCTGGCCAATCTGGAGGCGCAGACCGCGCTGCCCGCCGCGGAGGATACCCTTGCCGCGCAGACCGAGTATCTATTCGGACTGGAGCTGGTCAAAGAGCTCTGGAAAGAACGCCTGTTCTTCAGACTGGACACCAACTTTGACCGCAATCTGCAGACCAGAAATATCAATATTACAGTAAACTCTTATAAGCTGACCTGTAAAATTTTAAAAAATTATTTTATTGACGAGCTGTCTTTGAATATCGGCAGCGAACTGGATATTTTGCAGAACGACTATGTGCCGGTGCTGTCGCTGGAAATGCTGCACAGTTTTTGATGGAGTTTAGGATGCATAAACTAATTTTAATTTTGTTTTGCTGCTGCGGCCTGCTGGGGGCCGCGCCGGCAGATAGCGCGCCCGCTTACACACCGGCGGAGCCGGTGGAGTCTACCGGCCGCGTCCGGGGCGGCGAAGATTTTTATCCCGGCGCTCCGGTGCTGGCGCTGGAGGTCAGCGGCAACCGGATCTACAGTCAGGAGGATATTTTAACGCGTGCGCAGATCCGGACGCGGCACGGTCGGCGTCTGGATTATGCTCTGCTGCAGGATGACCTGCGCCGGGTGATGTCCCTCGGCGGCTTCCGCTCCGTCGATGCGGATTTGCAGCCCTATAATAACGGCCTGAAAGTAGTTTTTGTCGTGCAGGAAAACCCGGTCATCCGCTCGGTGGATTTTATCGGCAATAAATCGCTGGACTTGAAAAAAATTGAACGCATCTGGCTGAACCGGCCGCAGGAGCAGTTGAATTACCGCACGCTGTCCGGGGATATTGAGCGGCTGGATCGGCTGTACCGGCGCAGCGGTTATGAATTATCTTCGGTGGAGCAGGTGGATATTTCTGACAATGGTATTTTGCGCGTGCAGATCCTGGAGCCGGTTATCAATGCCGTGACGGTCACCGGCAATGTGGATGCGCCGCCGGATTTGATTTTAAGAGAAATGAGCCTGCAAAAGGGCGCGGTCTACAACAGCAATGCGCTCTATGCCGACCGGATGCGGATTTTCCGCCTCGGTTATTTTTCCACGGTGCTGCTGCCGGAAGTGGCGCCGGCCGAAGAGCCCGGCGCGGTCGATTTGTACCTGCAAGTCCGGGAAAAGAAAAAAAGCCTGCTCAGCGCGGGACTGGGCGTGACCTCGCAGGAACAGTTTGCTTTCTCGCGCTTGAGCTTGATCAATCTCTTCAAGACCGGCGAGCAGATCCAGCTCAATGTGCAGTATGGTCAGGAGTACCGCAGAAAGGACGCGCTGCCCAAATTTAATTACCGCCTGCGTTATTATTATCCCTGGTTTCTTTTTCGCGATATGTCCTGGGGTATTTCTAAATATCTGGGTGTCGGTTATGAGACCCTGCGCAACCCGCAAAGCGGAGTGGACAGTCTGCTGCCGATCCGCCGCGATGGTTTTGCCACGGATTTGAATATGCCGCTGCCCTTTGGCCCGCAGTATCAGCTGCTCTTTGAGTACAAGGATGAGTTTGTGCAGGAAGATGTGCAGCTCAGTCCGGCTATTCACTATCTCAAACGCTCCTTGTCCGCGGTGTATACCTACAATGCCCTGCATTATCTGGGCGACACCGGCATTGTGGCGGACGGTGATATTTTTCAGCTGCGTCTGGAAAAAGGCGGCCGCGCGGATCTTTTGGGCGAGATCTTATTTGATCTGGGCGGTGTGAGTTTTCACCGCACGGAAGTGCAGTACTCCCGCTTTATGCCGCTGGCGGAAAACAATCATATCATCGGTTTGAATTATCGCAGCGGCGTCTATGTTTCCGCGCGGGAAAAGAATATTCTGGAAGGTGAGGAATATTCTATGGGCGGCAGCGCCACGGTGCGCGGTTATGCGGACACAGAGCCTTTTGCCGTCGGCCCCAAAATGATCCTGCTCAACGCGGAATACCGCTATATTTTCAATGAACACTGGCAGGGTGTTTTGTTTTACGACTGGGGCCACGCTTTTACTTCGCCGGAAGTCTCGGTCAAAGAGTTCAAATCCGGCTATGGCCTGGGTTTGCGGGTGACCACGCCGATCGGCCCGCTGCGTTTTGATCTCGGCCGGGGCGAACTGTACTGGATTTTTCATTTTGGTCTGGGTTATACATTTTAGTTAAAACAGGTTATTATTACGCTTATGCTTACGCGCAAACTGTTGCTGGTGTTTTTCCTGGGGAGTATCGCTTTGGCCGCGCTGGAGCTGGACGAAATTTTGTCGCCTCCGGAAGCGCCGACCGGTAATCCGATCCGCGCGCTTAGACTGGAGCCGGCGGCAGAAAACCTGCCGCTCTATACCTATACGCTGGACAGCGCTTACGCGCCGGGACAGACCGTGACGATCAATCTCAAAATAAACGACCCGGACGCTCCGGTGGATTATGTTCAGGCGGTCATTCTGGGCCAGACCCTGGACTTTTTTGATTACACGCCCGGCGAATGGGTCGGCCGCTATACCCTGCCGGAAAAACTGGACGAAGGGCCGCTGCCGCTGCGTCTTGTTTTGCAGCTGGCGGCGCCCGGCACGGAGGACACAGAGGATTATCAGCTAGAGGAAAATACGGAACTGAATATTGCGTACCCGATCAGCGATATTCTGGTCGAGAACAAAGGCCCGCAACCTATCCCGGAGCAGCTGGCGGCGGCTGTGCAGGAGGCTCTGCTTATTCGTCCCGGCGATTTTTATTCGGAGCTGCGCGCGGAAGTCAACCGGCAGAGGCTGCTGGATCTGGGTTTTTTTGAGAGAGTAGAGTACACCAAAGCGACCAAAGATTATAAAACAGTGCTGGCCTACATAGTTTATGAAAACCCCAAACTCCAGCAGATTAAAATCGAAGGCAACCGCGCGCTGTCCGCCGCGGAGCTGCTGGCAGTCATGGAGCTTAAGACCGGCGAGATTCTGGCCACCCGCCAGCTGCAAAAAGACATGGTGGCGGTCGAGCGTCTGTACCGGGACAAAGATTATATTTTTGCCCGGATCGACGCTATCGAGCGGCCGGCCGCGGACAATGACTATACGCTGACTTACCGGATCTCTGAGGGCGAGCTGGGTGCGATCCGTATTATCGGCAATACGGTCACGCAGAAGCAGGTCATCATGCGGGAAATGGATCTGAAGTCCGGCGATGTGTTCAATGCCGCGCTGCTGCGCGAGGATCTGCGCAATGTGTACAATCTTAATTATTTCTCCTCGCTGGTACCGGACATCCGCCTCAATGAAGAGACCGGCAAGATCGATCTGGATCTGCGGGTCGAGGAAAAGAAAACCAGCTCGGTCAATTTCGGCGGCGGCTACGGCCAGATTCAGGGCTGGTTCGGTTTTGCCGATCTTTTTCTGGACAATCTGCTGGGCTCCGGCCAGTCGCTGCTTTTTAAGTCGCAGTTTGCGGAGAAGATCACTTCCTATCAGATCCGTTATCACAATCCCTGGATGTGGGACAATAAGACTTCTTTTACCGGCAAGCTGTGGTCGACTTACGGCTACAATTATCTTTCCGGCCAGCGCGAGCTGCGCAACGGCTGGTCGACGACCGTCGGTTTCCGCCGGACAAAAAATATCAGCGATACTTTTACTTTCCGCTATGAGGATGTGTTCAATACCGACGACCGCACGCTGGATTATCAGGATCGGGCGGTCGGTTATTTTATTGCCTATGATTCGCGCGATCAGTGGATGAACCCGACCACCGGCCTGTACAATTCTTTTTACATGGATCATTCCAGCAAAATTCTGGGCGGCAGTATCAACGCTTCCCGTTACGGCCTGCAGCTCAATCAGTTTTTTCCGCTGGCGGAGAAGCAGGTGCTGGCTTTCCGGGAGATGTATGATTATCAGCTGGGGGATATTCTGCCGGCCGAGCAGTATTATGTGGGCAGCGATTCGACGGTGCGCGGCTATCAGTCCGTTTTTGCCAAAGGCAATGAGCGCGCGGTTTTTAATATTGAATACCGTTATATTTTTACCGAGATGTTTGTCGGGGTGCTTTTTTATGATATCGGGCAGGCCGTGCAGCCGGTGGATGATCCGCTGGATGCCGACCGCAATTTTACCAATCAGCACGGCTGGGGCTCCAGTCAGGGGTTTGGCGTGCGCGTTATCACGCCAATGGGGCCGATCCGCCTCGATTACGGCTGGCCGCAGTACAAAGAATTTGCCGACGGTTTCTTGAGTTTTAATATGGGGAATACATTCTAACTAAAATATGCAGAGAGAACGGCAGCTCAGCAAAGCGGAATATTTGCAAGCGTATCTGCGGGCGGCGCAGACCGCCATTGTTATTGTAGAGACCTCTGGCTTTGTTCCGGCTCCGGGCTACAATTAACTTTCCCTTTTGTTCCCGGAGCGGGGTTTGGGGCCCAAACCAATCCCTGTTGCCAAAATTCACTCTATGCTAGAATTTAAAAAAGGTGCTAATTTTTTGAAGGAGAGGATGAACATGAAATTTGCCAAAATTGTGCTGAGCGCGCTGATTCTGCTGAGCTTTTCGCTGGCGGCGACGGTGGGTTTTATCGACGTGGAGCAGGTTTTTAAAGGCTATACCAAGACCAAAACAGCCCAGGAAGAGATCAATAACAAAATGAAAGATTATAAGAAAGCTCTGGCCAAATACCAGCAGGAGCTGGATGACGCGAAGATTGACGGCAAGTCCGAAAAAGAACAGGATAAAATCCGGGAAAAAATGCAGAAAGAGCTGGATCCCAAAGAGGCGGAAATTAAAATGCTCAATGAGGAGCAAATGGTCAAAATCCGCAAGGATATTGTGACCGCGGTCGAGGCGGTGGCCAAGGAAGTCGGCATAGATGTGGTCGTGGATAAACAGGTGGTTATCGCCGGCGGTTTGGATCTGACGGACTCTGTGGTCAACAGGCTGAATAAGAAAAAATAATGCTGACGGCTAAAGAGCTGGCGGAAAAAATCGGCGGCCGGCTGGTCGGCACGGATGTTCAGCTCACGGCGCTGGTCGAAGCGGCGGACTGCGCCCGGCCCGGTTCGGTCTGTCTGGCTGTCTTGCGCAAAGCGCTGGATGAACTAAAAGGCCGCACGCCGCACTGTGTGATCCTGAATAAAGACCTTCCTGAATTGGCCTGTCCCCGGATTATCACGGACAAAGGCAAAGAAGTTCTGATTGAATTGCTGGAGATTTTTTTCCCGGAACAGCCGACGGCGGGCGTCTCGGACAGGGCTTTTATCGACCCGTCAGCGGCGCTGGGCCGGAACGTGACGGTCTATCCGCTGGTCTATATCGGCGCCCGCGCCCGGATTGGCGACAATACCATTCTGTATCCGGGCGTGGTGGTTTACGCGGGCTGTGTGGTCGGCCGCGATTGTATTATTCAGGCCAATGCGGTCATCGGGGCGGACGGATTTGGCTATGTTCAGGATAAAACCGGCCGGCAGGTCAAAGTTCCGCAAAGAGGGAATGTGCTCATCGAGGACGGGGTGGAGATCGGCGCCAATACCAGCATAGACCGCGCGACTTTGAGCTCTACAATTATCGGGCAGGGCACGAAGCTCGATAATAAAGTGCATGTGGCGCATAATGTGCGGATCGGCCGGAATTGCGTCCTGGCCGGCGGGGCCAGCGTGGCGGGCAGTTCTACTCTGGGGGATAATGTGGTGCTGGCCGGCAACGCCGGTGTCGGTGATAATATCACTATCGGCAGCAATACGGTAATTTTTGCCGCGACGTCGGTTTTGCGCGACATTCCGCCCAATTCGAAAATCTATGGCACGCCGACCGCGGACGAATACGGCAGCGCGATGCGCCGCCGCGCCCTGTACAACAAGCTGCCGGAGCTTAATTCCAGACTGAAAGAGCTGGAAAAACATCTGCGGCTGGCCGATTGGCAGTAGAGGCGGTATTACTAGAATATGAAAGTCCATTTTTATACAGAGTCTTTCAAGCCTTATTTGAGCGGCGTGACCGTTTCGGTGGATGCGTTTTCCAGAGGCCTGACCACGCTGGGCCATGAGGTGACGGTGCTGGCGCCCCGTTATCCGGGCTTTCAGGACAGCGACAGTTACGCAGTCGTGCGTTTTCCCTCGCTGGGCACGCGCTTGTATCCGGGGTTCCGGCTGGCCTGGCCTTTTAAGCGCGGGCACTGGCGGTGGCTCCAGCGCCATAAGCCGGATATCATTCACTCCCATTCGCCGTATCAGCTGGGTTATCTCGCGCGGCGTCTGGCCCGTAAATTAAAAGTGCCGTTCGTGTATCATTTTCACACGCTGTTTACGGATTACCTGCATTTTGTGCCGCTGCCGCGCTGCGTTACCGAGCCGCTTTTGAAATGGATCATCCGGGATTTTTGCCGGGGCTGTGATTTGATCATCACGCCCACGCCGGTGGTCAAAGAAATTCTGCGCCGGGAATACGGCGTGACCCGGCGTGTGGAAGTCCTGCCGACCGGCGTGGAAGACGCGGCGGTGCTGGCCGCCCGGCCGGACGGCATCCGCGCAAAATACGGCCTGTCCGCGGAGACGCCGCTTTTGATGTACTGCGGCCGCGCCTCCAAAGAGAAAAACATCGAGTTTCTCCTGCGGGCTTTTCAAAAGATTGCGGCGCAGAAGCCGGACACGCGGCTGATGATCGTCGCTTTCGGCCCGCACGCCGCCGCACTGCAAAAGCTGGCCGCGGAATTAAATATCGCGGACAAAGTTATTTTCACCGGCCGGGTGGAGCGGGCGAGAGTGTATGATTATCTCAAAGCCGGCGATTTGTTTGTCTGCGCCAGTAAGACCGAGACGCAGGGCCTGGTTCTCTCCGAAGCCAAGGCCTGCGGCAAACCGGCCGTGGCGATCGATGCGCGCGGCGTGTCGCAGATGATCGAATCCGGCGTGGATGGTTATCTGGTGCCGGATGATCTGGAAATTTTTGTGCAAAAGACACTGGCGGTGCTGAACGATCCCGCCGAGCTGCGGCGTCTGTCGGCCGGCGCCGACCGGAATGCCAGAGCCAAATTTCTCAACTCCGCTATTACCAAGCGGCTGGAAACGTTGTATAATAGCCTTTAGAGTAAAGCGGGGGGTATTTATGAAAAAGCTTTTATTTGTTTTACTTTTTTTTCCGGCGATAGTGGGCGCGGCGGGGCGCAATATTAACGGCACGACCGGCTACATTGTGATGCCCAACGGAGAAGGCCTGCGTTTTCAACAGTACAATCTGGGCTTGAGCTCTTTTTCCGGCACGGAAGAAATACAGTCGCACTGGAAATACAACATGGGGCTGGGCTGGGCGGAATGGATCGAAGTTACGTTTCAGGGCCGCAGCGAGCGGGAAGGCCTGTATCTCAATCTCAAATGGTTTGGCACGCTGAATGATTACGAAGACCCGCTGTATGTAGCCATTGGCTTTGAAAATCTTTCCTCCATGGGCACCTTTCAGGATAATCCCGATATGTATATGGTCACCACCAAAAAATTTCAGGGCGGTCATTCTTTCAGTCTGGGCTTTGTCGGCCGCTATGTCGGCCGGGAAGTGGTCGCGTCGGCCATGTGCGGCGGTGAGTACTATACCAGCGAATATTTGTCCTGGCTGGCGGATGTGGTGGCTTATGACGGCAATAAATACAATCTCAACGCCGGTGTCCGGGTTTACACCAGCGACACGATGTATTTCAATTTCATGCTGGTCAATATGGTGCACAGCAGGATAACGCAGATTGACGAGAACGGCAAAGAGGTCGAGCTCAACCCGCTTTACGGCATGCTGGGCATGACTATTACCGATTTTATGTGAGCGTTAAAAAAGTACAACCGGGCCCGATTTTCGGCGCCTGATTTACGCTGGTTTGGTATAATCACTTAATGAACCAGAGAACTATCGCCAAACAACTCGTTTTTAACGGTTATGGTATTCACACCGGCAAATTTGCGGAAGTAACGATGTCTCCGCTCAAGCCGGACAGCGGACTTATTTTCCGCAGTTCCACGCTGACCAGCAGATATTTTTGTCCCAATGTGCGCGGCACCGAGCGCGGCACCGAGATTGTTTTTACGGACGGCAGCACGATCCAGACGGTGGAGCATCTGGTGTCCGCCCTGACCGGGCTGGGCCTTGATAACGTGCTGGTCGAGGTGGACGGCGATGAAGCGCCGATCAAGGACGGCTCGGCCCGGTTTGTGGTCGAGCAGATTCTGGCCGCCGGTATTCAGGAGCAGAACAAACCGAAAAACTTTTTTAACCTGAAAAAGCCGCGGCAGCTGACCGGGAGCGGCAAATTTATTCTGGCGCTGCCGGCGGCGGCTTTCAAGGTAAATTTTCTGCTGGATTATACCCATCCTGTGGTGCAGACCGATGTGTACAGTTTTGAATTTGGCAAAACGGATTTTGTTCAGGAGATAGCGCCGGCGCGGACTTACGGCTTTCAGGAAGAAATAGCCTATCTGTTACAGCACCGGCTGGCGCGCGGGGCCACCCTGCAGAACGCGCTGGTGATCGGCGCGGCGGGTTTTTCTCAGGCGCTGCGTTTTCCCGATGAATTGGTCCGGCACAAAATTCTGGATTTTATAGGTGATATCGCGGCGCTGGGCGCTTTGCCTCAGGCGGAATTTTTCGTGTATAAATCCGGCCATATATTTAATCAGCAGTTTGTCAAAACCATTTTAGCCGATGCTTGATCAGAAAGAATTTAAGAAGCTCCTGCGTTCCGTGCGCGCACCGGCGCAGTATATCAATAATGAAGAAAATTCGGTGCATAAACCCGGCCACGGCGGGATCACCTGCTGTCTGTGTTATCCAGACAAATATGCTATAGGCACCTCCAATCTGGGCCTGAATATCCTGTATTTCCGCGGCAATGCCCTGTCCGAAGCCGCGGTGGAGCGGGCTTTCCTGCCGGAAGAGGACATGCTGGCCGCGCTGCAGGCCAGAGGCTGGCCGCTGTTTTCGCTGGAGAGCCGGACGCCGTTGAAAGATTTTGACACGGTTGGTTTTTCACTCCAGCACGAGCTGACCTATACCAATCTGCTTTTGTTTCTGGACAGAGCGCAGATCCCGCTGGCGGCCAAAGACCGCGGCGAGGACGCGCCGCTCATTTTTGCCGGCGGCCCCTGCGCTTTTAATGTCGAGCCGCTGGCGGATTTTATCGATGTCGCTTTGATCGGCGAAGGCGAGGAATTGTTCGAGGATTTTCTGCGCGAACTGGCCCGGACGGAGCTTAAAAAACTGCCCAGAGCGGAGAAATTAAAACAGCTGGCCGGACTGGGCCGGGACGGGATCTATGTGCCGTCTTTGCGCAACTCAACCACTAAAAATTACATTAAAGATCTGAGTAAATTAAATAATCCGGTCAAGACTATCATTCCCTATATAGATACGGTGCATAACCGGCTGGTGCTGGAAATAATGCGCGGCTGTCTGCACGGCTGCCGGTTTTGTCAGGCGGGCTTTACCTGGCGGCCGCTGCGCCCCCGGCCGCTGCCGGATATTCTGCGCGACGCCGAGACCGGGCTCAAGGAGAGCGGTTATACCGAGCTGTCCCTGCTGTCCCTGACCGCCACGGACTATCCGCAGATCGAGGAGCTGGCCTGCGCGCTCAATCAGCGTTATGCGTCCCAAAATATCAATATTTCACTGCCCTCGCTGCGCACGGAGAGTATCTCAGCCAGACTGCTGGCCGAGACCCAGAAAGTCCGGCGCAGCACCGTGACTATCGCGCCGGAAGCCGGCACCCAGCGGCTGCGGGATATTATTCACAAGGAAATGAGCGAGGACGATATACTCCGCGCGGCGCATATTGCGCTGGCGAGCGGCATCCGTTCGCTGAAACTTTATTTTATGCTGGGCCTGCCGGGCGAGACGGATGAGGATGTCGCGGCTATCCCGGCGCTGGCGGAAAAAATACTGGCTGACAATAAACAGACCAGAAATTTCACAATTACGCTCAGCGCATCCAATTTTGTGCCTAAAGCGCATACGCCGTTCCAGTGGGCGGCGGTCAATGCTCCGGAGGAGATCAAACGCAAACAAACTCTCCTCAAACAAAATTTACATTCGCGGCGTATACAGTTTCGGTATCATCAGGCGGAATCCTCAGCTATCGAGGCTGTCTTGAGCCGCAGCGGACGGGAAAGCGGACAGCTCATTCTGGCGGCGTACAGGCTGGGCTGTCAGTACGACGGCTGGCAGGAGCATTTCCGTTATGAGCTCTGGCTGCAAGCTATCAAACAAGTGGGCAAAACTCTGGCGGATTTTCTCCAGCCGCTTGATACTGACCGGACGCTGCCGTGGGACAATATCCACACGCTGGTGCCGAAAAGTTATCTGCTCAAAGAATACCAGGCGGCCTTGCTGCGGATAGAGCAACCAATTGCTGCCGGTGGTGCTTGAAAAAAGCCGGGAGATTGTACAGCACGTTGACACCCCTGCCAGAATATAATAAACTGTCACCCCTTTGTGGTAAAACGACGGAGAGTGTATGAAGAACGCTATTATAATGGAAATTGAGAACAGGCAGAAAAAGACTGATATTGGCAATTTTCGCGCCGGCGATACGATCAAAGTGCATCAGCGCATTGTGGAAGATGCCGGTAAAAAAGAGAAAAAAGAAAGAATTCAGATCTTCGAAGGCGTGGTTATCAGCAGGAGCGGCAGCGGGCTCAATGAAATGGTGACGGTGCGCAAAGTCGTGGACGGCATCGGTGTGGAGAAGACTTTTCCGCTGCATGCTAAAACCGTGGCCAAAATTGATCTGGTCAAGTACGGCAAGGCCAGACGGGCGCGGCTGTATTACCTGCGCGATCTCGTCGGCTCCAGGATCACGCGGGTAAAAGAAGATTTGCAGAAGAATATCTCGGCGGCGGTCGAGAAATCCAGACTGCGTAAAGAACAGGAAAAAATCCGCGAGCAGGCGGCTAAAGAAGTAAAAGAAGCCGAAGCTAAAGCAAAAGAAGAGGCGGCTAAAAAAAGCGCCGAAGAGGTCAAAGCCCCTGAACCTGTTTCCCCGGCGGCAGCTATCGCCGCGGCCACCGCTGGCGCAGCCGCTCCGGCGGAAACCCCGCAGGTCTGAACAAACGCTGATGTCTTTTGCGTTTTTTAATAAAAAGCAGGACACGCCGCCCAAACCCCAAAAAAAAGAAACAGTCTGGTCTATTCTGGGGGTTATTATTTTTGCCCTGTTTTTGAAAGCGACAGTGCTGACCATTTTTATTATCCCGTCCGGCTCGATGATCCCCACGCTCAAAGTCGGCGATGTGCTGATCGTCAACCGCCTGTATTACGGTATTTCCAATCCCTTGCGCGAGGCCTGGTATTCCGCCAAACTGCTGTTCGTTCTGCCCAATCCCTGGTTTCAGACCGAGCGCAAAATTGTGAAACAGCGGTTTTGGTGGGACTTTGGCGTGCGGCCCCGGCGGCTGGATATAGTGATTTTCAAAGTGCCGCTGAAGCCCCAGCCGGAGCAGGAGTATGTGTATCAAATCGACGGGCGCGATTATGCGGCTTATTTTGCTCTGCCGGGGCGCGCGGGCATGGACTACGTGAAGCGCTGCATCGGCCTGCCTGGCGATGTGGTCGAGCTGCGTAACGGGCGCGTCCTGATCAACGGCGAGTATCTGTCCGGCCAGGATGATTTTAGCTGGGTCAATGATTTTAGTTATTACGGGCCGCTCAAAGTGCCGGAGGGGCATTATTTTGTGCTGGGCGACAATCGCCCGAATAGCTCGGACAGCAGGTTCTGGGGTTTTGTGCCGGAAGATCATCTAGTCGGCGTGGCCAGATTTGTCGCTCTGCCGCCGTGGCGCTGGAAGATTTTAAAGTAAGGAGTTTAGATGAACACTCTGGCGGATATTTTTGGCTGGGTTTGTATTCTTTATGGTTTGAGCATGGCCTGGCTGCGGGTCCGCAGTCCGGGGCGGCTTTATAAATATGCGGCTATGCAGAAAAAATACGGCAAATACGGCTGGATAATTCATTTTGTCTGCTATACGGTAATTCCCATCATTTTTGGCTGTGTGTTGTTAGTTTAAGAATTCCCGCAGGCGGCAAGCCAGGGGCATTGAGTTCGAGCCAAAGCGCCTTCCGACAAAATATTTCTCCTGCTGTAAGGCGAAATAACAGATCATAGTGATTGTTAGGATCTCAGTGCAAATATATTTCCAGTAGCAAGTCCTGGCCGTAAAAACGCGCGAAGTGTATGCTGGCGGATTTGGCGCGGGCTATCCGGCGGAGGCCCAGTTCGCCCAGTGCCGGCAGACCGCCGCCCAGCAGTTTCGGCGCGATGAATAACTGCCATTCATCGACCAGTCCGGCCTTGAGAAAAGCCGTGTTTACCGCGCTGCCGCCCTCGACCAGTAGCGAGCAGATGCCCTGTTTTTGATACAAATTCCGTAGAAGTTTCGTTAGATTTTTTTCTTTAACAAAAATTGCTTTAGGGTCTTTTAATAATTTAGTGCCTGACGGAAAATCTCCGCGCGCGCCCAGAATTATTTTGTAATTTTCTTTTTTTACGCCGGGGATGCGGATGTTCAAGCGTGGGTTATCCAGTAATACCGTATTCTTGCCGACGAGCACCGCGTCGTGCGCCAGCCGCAACTTATGCACTGCCGCGCGCGCCCCGGCTCCGGTGATCCATTTGCTCCGGCCGCGCGCGTCGGCAATCTTGCCATCGAGAGTTACCGCTGATTTTAGCGTGACGTACGGTAAATGCTCTTGCTGGTTCTTGAAAAAAATCTTGTTCAGCTCCCGTGCTTCTTTTTCTAAAACCGGATAAACAACCTCAATACCGGCTTTCTGCAAAATATGCACGGGATTTAATTTATGGACTTTGGGATTGGGATCGCGCAGGGCAAAGACGACTTTTTTTATTCCGGCCTCGATAATAATGTCCGTGCAGGGCGGCGTCCGGCCGTGATGCGCGCAGGGTTCGAGATTCACATAGATAGTCGCGCCCGAGGCACAATTTTTGACCGGTCTTTGGCCGGCCAGCGCCAGTATCGCCGCCCGCTCCGCGTGAACCTGCCCGCAAGCGGCGTGCCAGCCGCGCGCGATTATCCGGCCGTTCCGGACAATGACCGCGCCGACCAGCGGATTGGGCGAGACAAAGCCGCGTCCTCTCTCCGCCAGCCGCAGGGCCGCGCGCATAAAATATTCAGCAGAATCTGGCATTGGTAGATTATACTATAATAGATATTTTACCCAATACCGGAAAATTTAATTCAGGATTTCAGGGTAGGTTTAGTTTATCAACTTAAATAATTCCGCGACCAGATCTTTTTCCGGCACAGTTTTTAATTTCCGGCCTCTGGCAAAAATGATGCCCTGACCTTTGCCGCCGGCAATGCCGTAATCCGCGCGCGCCGCCTCGCCCGGCCCGTTGACCACGCAGCCCATTACCGCGACGGTAATATTTTTGTTCAGCTTTTGCAGTTTTTGCTCGACAGTATTGGCCAGACCGATAATATCGATCTGCGTCCGGCCGCAGGTAGGGCAGGCGATGACTTCCGGGCATTTTATTAGACCCAGCGCCTTGAGAATATATCTGGCGGCGGTGACTTCTTTGACTGGGTCAGCGGTGAGCGAGACACGGAGTGTGTCGCCGATGCCGCGGCTCAGCAGCGCGCCCAGCCCCACGGCGGATTTTATGGCGCCGTAATATGCGGTGCCGGCTTCGGTGATGCCGATATGCAGGGGATAATTTCTTTTAGCTAGAATTTTGGCATGAGCGGCCAGTGTGTCCGGCACCGACGAAGACTTGAGGGACAGGACGAGATTGGTGAATTTCTGCGCTTCAAAAAATGTGCAGTACTCCACGGCCAGCGCGGCCAGATCTTTGCGGGTGGAGCCGGCATTCACGCCGAGGCGGATGGGGGTATGGTGTTTTCTGGCCGCGGCGATGATCTCTTTTAGTTTGGCCCGGCCCGGAATATTGCCGGGATTGATCCGGATCTTATCCGCCCCGGCGGCGATCGCGCCAATAGCCAGACGGTGGTCAAAATGAATATCCGCCACGACCGGCAAAGGACTTTGTTTTTTTATTTCCGCAAAAGCCTCCAGCGCTTTCTGATCCGGCACGGTCACGCGGATAATGTCGCAGCCGGCTTCCGCGCAGGCCCTGATCTGTCCGAGCGTGGCCCGAATGTCGGTTGTAAAAGTATTGGTCATCGACTGAATGGCGATAGGATTTTTCCCGCCGATCGGTACGGAGCCGATCCGAATAGTTTTAGTCCGGACTCTTTTTATTTGAGGCATAATTCCAGCGCCTTTTGCGCTTCCTCATGATCGTCAAAATGATGTCTGGCGGTGCCGATCACCTGATAGGTCTCATGGCCTTTGCCGGCCAGCACCACAAAATCGCCCGGGTCGGCCAGCGCCATAGCCTGGGCGATAGCCCGTCCGCGGTCAGCCTCAATCTTAATTTGTTTGGCTCTGGTGAAAAAATTTTGTTTCATGCCCGTTAAAATGTCTTGAATGATTGCAGCGGGATTTTCCGTGCGCGGATTGTCGGAAGTCACCACGCAAATATCGCTTTTGCGCAAAACCAGCCGGCCCATTTTGGGACGCTTGCCCCTGTCGCGGTCGCCGCCGCAGCCGAAGACCGTGATGATCCGGCCGGAGCCCTGTTTCCTGCGCAGGGCCAGCACGGCATTGAGCAGATTTTCCACGCCGTCCGGCGTGTGGGCATAGTCCACGATGACCATAAACGGCCTGCGGGCGATGACCTCAAAACGGCCGGGAACAGGGGACAGACAGGCAAAAAGTTTTTTTAGCTGCGGCTCCGGCAGTATATTTAAGGACTTGAGTATAGCCAGCGCGGTCTGTAAATTGTGCTCGTTGAATTTACCGCTGAACGGCTGCGCAAAATCAATTTTTTCTTTGTGCCAGAGCCGCGGGGTTATTTTTATGCCGTGTCCGCGCCGCAGCCAGCCGTATTTTACTTTTTTATAGGCCCGGAAAGTTTTGTGATAATCCAGATGATCGCGCGTGATATTGGTGAGGGCTTTGACATGAAAAAAAATACCCTTGACCCGATCCTGATGAATGCCGTGCGAGGACACTTCCATGACCAGATATTCCGTGCCTTTTTGCCGCTCGCGTTCAAATATCTCCGCCAGCTCCCAGGGCGACGGCGTGGTCAGGCGGTTGGTGATGGTGCCGATTTTAGCGGCTTTATAACCGGCTTTTTGGAGTATTTCACAGACTATATGCGTGGTGGTGGTCTTACCGTTGGTGCCGGTGATGCCAATGACCTTCATAAAAAAGCAGACTCCTTTAATACTGATACTTTGTATAATGACAGGCTGCTAATTGTAACACGGAAGTCAGCGTGAGATGACCTTCATAAAAAAGTAAACTCCTTTAATACAGATACTTTATATAATGACAGGCTGTTAATTGCAGCCCGGCAGTTCGCGTGAGCTGATTTTCAGGGCGGGGGAATTATAACATAAACAGTATGCAACAATTGGCCGGAACTTACGAAATATTTAATACAATGAATATTGTCTACAAAGACGGAAAGAAAATATATACCAGCTGGGCCGATAACCGGGAGTGGGATTACGCGCAGCTGGAAAAACGCAAACAGGAGTTTGTGGCTGCGTATAAAGAAAACGGCGAAGTCTTGCCGCACAGCAAACAGCCTATTCGCAGCTGGTTCAAGAGAAAGAAGCAATATGCGGATGTTATGGCCGCGCTGGCCGCCGCCGGAGTCGATTTTGACCGGACTATTCTGGCTATGCAGCGCAAGGCGGCGCTGGAGAGATTTGTGGTTTTTTTTCAGGAACATGACCGGATGCCGGGTAAAGTTAATGCTGACGAAGTGCCGTACTATTTGTGGTTCTATGAGCGAAAATCCGACCCGCAGATTCTGGAGCAGCTGGCAGAGCAGGGCGTTGATGTGACCCGCACGCAGGATGTGGTCAATCAGGAGCGCAATCTGGCAGAGCTGATTGACTGGGTGGAAGAAAATAAAAGAAGACCGAAAAACAAAAGAGACCATTCTGCCCCGGAAGATAGACTGTATAGATGGATTTACCACGCTCTGCGCGGAAAAATCAAGGCCTTTAACGCAGACAAAAGAAAGGATCTCGCTAAAGAGTTAAGGGCTGTGCTGGGACGCGCTGACGAACTGCAGGCTAAAACGCTGACTGAAGAAAAACGGCTCAGAGCAGAATTTCGCAATGCCGCGCCGCATGGCGCCGAATATTGACCGCGGAGAAAGTACAAGCCGGTAGGTATATTTTCCCCAAATCCGGGTATATTAATAATTAAGCACCTGTAATTAAGTGCCTAAATTTATACATTAAATATAATGTATAAAAGGCGCCTCTCCGTATTTGTTCAATTTTGAACAATAAAAATCGATGTATTCTTCTTTCTAAATGCTATTTTCGCTGTGAATAAGCTAAAAACTGTGCCTGGCATAAAAACTGCCGTTTCTCTTCTGAAATATTAAGGGGAGGATGAAAATGGCAATAGCGACCAGAACCAAAAATAGAAAATTAAACCGCAAGGAGATCTTAGAACTTAAAGATACGCATAAAAAAATTGTCTCGAAACTGATCAACGATTCTATGCAAAGCTATCTTTCCAGAGAGAAAAAAGAACTCGTCGTGGCTAATTTTCCGCTGGCCGTGTACCTTGCCAAAAAATATGTGCGCAGGGATGTGGATATTCAGGATCTGGTGCAGGTGGCGGCGATCGGGCTGATCAAGGCGGTCAAGAAATACAATCCTTCCCGCCGCGCCAAGCTGTCTTATTACGCAGTGCCCACGATCGACGGTGAATTGAAACATTTTATCCGCGACAATTGTTACGGTATTCGTGTTTCGCGCAAATGCGTGGAGCTTAACGCCCGCATCCAGAAATTCCGCGAGAACTTTCTCTACAAACACGGCCGCGAGGCGACCCGCGCTGAGACGGCCAAAGCCTTCAGACTCAAAGTCCGCGCTCTGGACAGGATCACCCAGACGGTGAACGCGCACTATCTGGCTTCACTGGACGCGCCGGTCAAAAACAACAGCGGTAAAGATGCTTTTGTCCGGCTGGAAGAAATAATCGGCTGTGACGGTTTTTCCGAGACAATACTGGAACGCGAGGGCCTCGCTGAAGCCCTGCACACGCTGAATAGCCGCGATCAACTGATAATGAAATATCATTTTATGCGCGAGTTCAGCCAGGATGAGATTGCCACGCGGTTTCGGATCACTCAGGCGCAGGTCTCGCGCGTGCTCAAAAGCGCCTGCCACAAAGTAGCTCTGGCTCTGATGTGACCGGGGGGCAACATCAGCATTTTGTAAAAAAAGCCGCCCCGCTATCAGGACGGCTTTTTAGCTGTTTACAGATAAACTGCTTCCAGTATCGCAAGGACGGAGCCGCTGGCGTTCATTAAATATAATTTGTTTTGCCTGATTTTGTATTTTTTGGTCTGTGCCATGCTCTGGAAAAATTTTCTTTCGGTTTCCATAGCCGCGGGCACTCCGGCCATTAACGTGGCGGCGGCCGGCAAAAAAGCCAGGCCATCGTTTTTGTCCAGCGTGTATTGACCGGTAAAGCGGTTTAACCCGCCGCTGCCGCTGGCCGCGCCGTCTTTTTTCAGGATCAGATGCGCCTCGCGTCCCTGCGGCGCGGACGAACTGACTTTTTGACCGGACAGCTCGGTCAGCCGCCAGTAAGTTTCCAGCAGCGCCGGTTCGGCGTCCGCAGGTTTACTGCCAAGAGCTAAAGTCAGGCTAATCAAGAGCGCCGCGCTTAATAAACATTTAATAATTTTCATAATTCCTCCTTTTTAAGAACCCGGTAAAACCCAGGGCAGAGCAGCTTCGGCCAGATTATCCGCCACTTTTTCCAGATTTTGCCTGTATCTGTCTGCCAGCCGCGGCTTGTAACGGTGCAAGCTGTCCAGCGCGTTATTCTCCCGCTGCACAGCCAGTAATTGCTGGGCCAGACCGGGCGGCGCAGGGAACTTACGATAACCGGACCAGCTCACAGAGAGCTGTTTACTCTGCATCTGCATAACCTCTTAATACCAATTTTACTGTACCAGTATAGATTAGGCAAATGACAGAACAAAATCAGCGCTTCACCAGCGCCGAATTGTAGAAAACACCCGCCCATAATATAATCTTTCTTTACGGAGAGGTGTCCGAGTGGCCGATGGTGCAACATTGGAAATGTTGTGTACCGCAAGGTACCGCGAGTTCGAATCTCGCCCTCTCCGCTCGCGCCAATGCGCGAGCGACGCCTGCGTGCGCAAGGAAACACGCGCGCAGTCAGCGCCACGCTTCGCGTGGCGCGGTATTTTTTGGACGAAGTTCGAACATTCTTTGAGCAAAACCCCCACTAAGGAAGCCAGCCCCGCCACTGCTTGACAAGCTCACCACACCACAGCAAAATACTCTTTGCTCTTTTCATTTTGCGCGTGCCCGATTTTTTCTTCTTTTAATGAAAAAAGTATTTTTCTGCGGGTTCTGCCTTCCAGGTATTCAGACAGGTGGCGGGGCTGTCCGCAATTTGATTTCGCAAAGAAAAAGCGGAATTCCCCCCAACCCCCTTCCTTTTTGCCCGCTTGCTTGGGCTTCGCCCCCAAAACTTTTCGGCGGGACAGAAAACAAAAGAGGAGATAAAAGAAGCATAACGCTTGCCCCACCCACCCGTGCGCGCGTTATATCAAAGGAACTCCCTTTATTTATTTGCTCATATTCTTAAAATTTGGTATCATTATATTGAAAGTATATCACTTCATAATAATACTATCAAATAATTGAAATTATGGCAACGGAAATAAACATTGGAGAAAATATAAAGAAATATCGAGGTAAGATAGGCTTATCGCAGGAAGATTTTGCCAAAAAATCAGGCGTTAAATATACTACTCTGACAAAAATTGAGAGTAATGTAATTAAAAAGCCGTCCGTACTTATCATGGCAAAATTAGCGAAAGCACTTGGCGTTACAATCGAGGATTTAATTAAATAAACAGGATATGACAAAAATAAAAGATATTCCCAAAATAGATCGCCCAAGAGAACGGTTTTTACAAAAAGGGGCTGACGCACTTTTAAAAAGTGATCTTTTGGCAATTCTTTTGGGTAGTGGAATCAAAGGGAAAAATGTTAGACAACTTTCTGAAAATATCATCAGAAAATTTGGTAAAAACTTTTTGAATATAACTGTTGATAATCTTTTAGAAATTTCAGGAATCGGACAGGCAAAAGCATTGCAAATTGCTTCCGCAATTTCATTGGTAAAAAGATTTTACGACGAAAACAAAATCAACGAAATTGTTATAAAAAATTCTCAAGATATTTTATCTCTCACTTATGATTTAAGAGACAAGAAAAAAGAACATTTAGTTTGTCTTTATTTAAACGCACGAAATGTTTTGTTAAAAAAAGAAATTGTGAGTATCGGTCTTTTAGATAAGGCACTACTACATCCGAGAGAAATTTTTTATCCTGCAACGGAATTAAACGCCGCCAGTGTTGTTTTGGTTCATAATCACCCTTCGGGCGATTTTTCACCAAGCGAAAAAGACAATCAAATTATTGAAAAAATCATACAGGCTGGCGAAATAATGGGAATACCAGTTATTGATTTTATTATCATTTCTCAAAATAATCATTACAGCTTTTACGAAAAATTAAATAAACAAAAAGCAAACATTGATTATGTCGCAGACGGAATACAGGGTACTCTTTTTGCCATGTTTGAAACCGAACGACCATCCTATGAAATAGCCGCCGAAAAAATCCGAGAAAATTATTTTTATATTCCACAGGTGAAAGAAAATCATCTCCAATTACATAATCGCAGATATATCGGAAATAAACATAAATTGATTGAGTGGATTTTTTCCATAATTAACAAAGAATGTAAAGGAAATTCATTTGCGGATATTTTTGCGGGGACTGGTGTTGTATCCGCCGTTGCAACCAAACACTTTGAAAAGATTTTATTGAACGACTTTCTACATTCAAATTATGCGATATATCGAGCTTTTTTCGGAAACGAGGCATGGGATAAAAATAAAATAGATAATATTATAAAAAGCTATAATAATATTTATGGCGACGACTTGGAGGAAAATTATTTTTCCAAAAATTTTGGTGGTAAATTTTTCAGCAAAAATTCAGCAAAAATTATCGGCTTCATTCGCGAAAATATAGAAAAAAATAAAAAAAATTTAACCGAACGAGAATATTACATATTAATCGCTTCGTTGCTTTATACCGCCGATAAAATCGCCAATACGGTTGGACATTTTGATGCTTATTTCAAAAAGGAATTTATCAATGATAGTTTTTTTATGAAACCGATTGACCCAATAGACACGCAAGAAATATCAATTTTCCAAGAAGATACAAATGATCTGGCAAAAAAAATAAATGCTGATGTCGTTTATATTGACCCACCTTACAATTCAAGGCAGTATAGCAGGTTTTATCATGTACTTGAAACTTTGACTAAATGGGATAACCCAAAACTTTTCGGCGTAGCATTAAAGCCAGAGCCAGAAAATATGAGCGACTACTGCCGAGCTAACGCCAAAGATAAATTTGCGGAACTCGCGAGAGATCTTGACGCTAAATATTTGGTCGTTTCATACAATAACACTTACGATTCAAAAAGTAATTCCTCAAAAAATAAAATCACACTCCAAGAGATTGAGCAGATTCTGCAAAAGAAAGGACCAACCAAAGTTTTTGAAAAAAATTATAGACACTTTAATGCTGGCAATACTAATTTTAATAATCACAAAGAATACTTGTTTGTAACGAAAGCAAAAATATGAGTAATAAAATAAAAAGATCGCCTCTGTTTTATGTCGGCGATAAATACAAGCTGATGAAACAACTGGTAAATTTATTTCCCAAAGAAATAAATAATTTTTATGAACCTTTTGTCGGTGGAGGCACGGTATTTTTGAATATTGAAGCAAAAAAATATTTTCTCAATGACATAGATAAGCATCTGATCAATATCCATACACTTCTAATTGCCAGCTCAAAAAATCCAGAAAAATTTTTTAAGGATGCTGAAAGAATAATCCACAAATATAAATTTTCGCATTCATACAAAAAAGATATTGTTCCCGATTCGTTAAAAAAGGAATTTAAAAAAACTTATTACGCAAGATTTAATAAAGATGGATACGATAAATTGAGATTATGTGTAAATAATTATCAGAAAAATGACCCCCTAATTTTGTATATTCTACTTATTTATGGATTTAATAGAATGTTGCGATTTAATGGCGGGGGTAAATTTAATTTGCCTGTTGGTAATGTTGATTTTAATAAAAATGTAGTTAATGCCTTGAATGGCTATTTTGATTTTGTTCAGGATAAAAAAATATCTATAACCTCCAAAGGTTTTAAAAAGTTTTTTTCAGACAAAAAATATTTAAAAAATGATTTTGTATATTTAGATCCTCCATATTTAATATCTGCCAGCGAATATAATAAATTGTGGAATCAAAAATCGGAAGCCGATTTATTAAAAATGATTGATGTTTTAGACAAGAAAGGCGTTAAATTTGCCCTATCAAATGTTACTCATTATAATGGAAGTAAAAATGATATACTGCTGGAATGGATGAAAAAATATAAGGTGCACAAAATAGAAAGCAACTACATTAATTATCATAACAACGGCAAAAAGATAATTAAGGAAGTTTTGATTACTAACTATTAAACTTATGAATAAACGACAATCTGAATACAAACCATTACTATTTACAACGACAATGAGAAATCCTGAACGATTGAAGGATTTTCTGACTGTGCTTGCGGAATATGACGGCGAAATTTTAACTAACGAAATTATTGATAAAGTCGCCAAATCTTTAATTCAAAAAGGATTATATCAGCCGATGAAAGTGTCTTCGGCTATAAAAGATAAACGGAAGAATGAAATTGAATTGAGCGAAACTGAAACCGAAAAGGTATTTTCCGACAATCCACAAAGCCATAAAGAAGCGGGTTTTGAAAAAGGTTGGCCATCGCGGTTTGATACTTGGTTCAAAATTGCTAAAGAACTTGGCTTTGTTTGGTATTGGCAAAATGAAGAAATAAAATTTTCCGAAAGCGGTAAAATGTTATTGGATAAGGAAAAGCCAGAAAATGAGTTAATGGTTTTTGCAAATGCTTTTGCGAAATATCAACGCCAAAATCCATTTCGTCGCGTTTTAAATAAAAATGTTCCACTTATTTTACTTATACAAACCATAAAACTTTTGAATAATGACCCAGCATACAAGAGGGCTGGTATATCCAGATCAGAAATACCTCTGTTGCTGTGTTGGCAAAATGATAATGCCGAAAGTTTATATCGAGAAATCAAAAAATTACGCAAAAAACATGGTTATACGCCGAGCGATGAAGTGATTTTGGATCTTTGCTATAAATTGCTAAACGAAACAAAGCGAGATGATAATTCAATTCTCGGTGATTACCCTGACGATTTTATACGAAAAATGCGTTTAACTGGTTTACTTTCTTTGCGTGGCGGTGGTCGTTTTATAGATATAAACACAAAAGAATCTACCGCCGTAAATTATATTTTGAAAAATTATATTTCCTATAAAGAATTTGAAACGGAAAAAGAATTTTTTGAGTACATCGGACAAGTTGATCACGATTTAATCTCAACACTTACCGTATTTAAAGCCCCAGCGAAAACTACAAAAGCGGAATTGGGAAAATGGGTTGATCATTATGCTTGGGAATCTATTAAAAACGAACTGTTTAATTTAGCACAGAAAAAATCTTCAAGTGATGATATTTTGAAAGTTATTGAACAGCCCTTGCGATTAGAATTTTTGACTTCCTTGGCCATCCTTAAAAAATTACCGAATGTTATCGTGAAACCTAACTTTATATCCGACGATGAAGGACTGCCAACAAGTTTTGCATCTGGCGGAAGTCCCGATATTGAATGTTTAGAAGAAAAAGACACAGTTTTGGTTGAAGTAACTTTACTTACTGGAACACAACAACATATCAGAGAGTCGTTTTCCATACATCGCCATCTTGAAGAATATGTCAAAAGAGGCACAAAATCATATTCCGTGTTTATCTCGCCAAAATCTTTTATTGATACTGAACGTTATTTTGATTTTATCAAAAAAGATAGTTTGGAAGTGAGAATCTCGGATATTGATAAATTTGTTAATAGCCTTGAGATGAAAACGACTTTAAATGAGGTAACTGCCTAGTTTTTAACATGATTACTAAAATCTCAAAACTCAAAGATTACGGCATATTTCATAATTTTATTTGGAAAACAGAGCTTTCTGATTTTAAAAGATTCAATTTGATCTATGGCTGGAATAGAAGCGGAAAAACAACCATTTCCCGTGTTTTTGCGAGTTGCGAGAAAAAATGTACTTACGATAAAGACAAATTCAAACAGTATCCCGAAAATGGCGAATTCGAAATAAAAACAGATGACGGAACCACCGTAAAAAATACAGATGTTGCCACCAATGTTTTGCCGATCAAGGTTTTCAACCAAGATTTTATAGATGAAAATATTTCTTTTGATCCTTTGGATTCATGCAATCCGATTATTTATGTAAGCAAAGAAGATATTGAGAGCAAAAAACGGCTTGAACAGTTGAAACTGGATAAAATCACTCCTGGCAAAACATACGAACAGTCAAAAAAAGATAAATCGACAAAAGAAGAAACAAAAAATACTTTTCTGACTGGTTTGGGGCGAGAAATTGCAAACATCCTTTTTGACAAGTCATACAACAAGACAAAAGCTGAAAACAAAATCAATACTATTGGCATTGATAATTTTACCGACAAACTCTTATCTGCCGAAGATAAGAAAAAATACGAAGCAATAAGCAAAAGCGAGGCAGGTAAAACACAGACTGCTCAGCAAAGACTATGAGGACTTACAAAATACAATCACGAACCTGAAAAGTGAAATTTTGAAAGTAAGACAATTAGAAATTGCGACAAAAAACGATGATCTTTACCCCGATCTAAAAGATAAATACGCAAGTCAGGCAAAGAAACTTAACGAAGTTATCAAGAAAATAAATACTTGGATCGAAGAAGCGCTAAAATCGCTTCAAGAAAAATATGACAATCCGCTTGTAGTTGTTTCAAGTCCTACACAACCAGTGGATTTTTTGTCTTCTTGCAACAGCGTAATTTTGGAATTGAACAAAATTATCAATGAGCATAATGAAAAAGCAAAAAATCATGCAAATGAGGTTTCAAGTGCTCGCGAGAAACTCGAATTGAATTCAATCGCGACTGCCTTGGCAGGTCAGGACTATAAAAAAATGGGAGCCGATTTGGAAGAATCATTAAAAAATGAAAAAGAAGCCCTTGATGCGATTAATAAAAATAATTCCGACATTGCAGAACTTGAAAACCAAACTTCAAATATAGGCAAAGCGATTATAGCTATCAATAAACAGCTAGAAGGATTTTTTGGCAGAAAAGAAATAGCGCTTGCATTGGACGGAGACAACAAAGGCTATACGATAAAGAGAGACGGAAAGCCAGCAAAAAATTTGAGTGAAGGAGAGAAAACCGCAATCGCTTTTTCATATTTTGTTGTTAAGGTCGGTGAAGGCGATTTTGATAAATCAAAAGGAATTATTTTTATTGACGATCCAATTTCTAGCTTTGATTCAAATTTCATTTAGCACTGTTTTTCAATGATAAACACACATTTCAAGGAAGTCGGGCAACTTTTTATTTCCACACACAATTTTCAACTTTTCAATTTGGTCAAAGAATGGTTTATCAATAAGAATAATTCAACGAAAAAAGATAATGAAAAATTAGAGTCCGAAAATAAGACAGAAAAACCAAATCCTTGCGAATTTTTCATGGTAGAAAATTTTATTAAATCGGATGTAAGAAAAGCAAAAATTATTACACTTGATAAAACATTACGAAACTATAAATCTGAATATCATTTCTTGTTTGCCAAACTCAAAGAATTTTCGGAAAAACAAGATACACAATATGAGGATTTTTATACGATAGGAAATATGGCGAGAAGATTTTTTGATATTTTTGTAGATTTTAAAATACCGACAACAGGCGATCAAAAATCTAAAATGGAAGTATTGATCAAAAACATCAATAATCTTGATGAGAAAATTAGTACTGTAGCCGCGGGGAAAGTATACAAGTTGGTCAATGAATTTTCTCATAATTCCGATCCAACAAGCACAATCGAGCATAAAGACAAAAGAGAGAGCAAGGATGCAATCAAGATTTTACTGAATATCGTGAAAGAATCAGACCCGAAGCATTTTGAAATTTTAGAAAAGAATTTGGTTTCATAGTCCCGCCGTCCCGCCGAAAAATTTTGGGGGCGAAGCCCAAGCAGGCGGGCAAAATGGGATTAAAGACTACAGCAGGAAATGTTGAAAATACATACAATCTTCTTTCAGAAAACAATTTTCACAAATCGGTTTTCTTGGCTTGCAAATGAGTGCAGTAAAATCGACTAAAGGGAATAATAAGTTTTCTGTATTTTTAATAGAAAACAATTCATTTGCTTTTACCAGTATCTGCTTGTTTCTTCTAATTTCTCCTGACAGGCCAAGTCCATAATATCTATTTATAAATCTAGCGATATTACTGTCTATTACAGGATATTTGGTTTTAAAACAAACTGTTAATATAGCGCCGGTAATATAATTACCAACCCCCGGAATATTTTTAATTTCTTGCTCCGTATCAGGAAATTGGCCATTATGCTTTATTTGGATATAATTTACAGAATCAATAAAACTTTCCGCACGCCAGTGTAAACCAAGAGGCTGGATGATTTTCTGAATGTCAGATAATCTTGCTAAACCCAGATAATTTATATCTGGATATTTTTCTATGAAATTATTATAAACAGGAATAACTTGCTTGGCCTTTGTCCGCCTGAGCATTAACTCTGCAATCAATAATTTATATGGAGAAATATTTTTTCTCCAGGGAAAATCCCTGAAATATTCCCGGTGATGTTTTATTATTTCACTGGAAATAACATTTTCATCGATCATATTGTATTAAGATCAATTATCTCATTATTATGGTATAGATTTGCCAGAAATCCAGACCGTACCCTGAATTGACTCCTTTTCTTGATTTTGGGTGTAGTAGATGAAGCCTGTTTCAAATTCATATAATTATCCCACTAATACTGGTTCTGGTTCAGCCTCGCGTATTTTTCTCGGTCTGGTATAAGCTAATATGTCCACAATTGATTTTGCCACATCGTGTATCAATGGCATAGCAACTGAGTTGCCAAACTGTTTATATGCCTGCGTATCAGACACAACTATTTTGAATGTATCGGGAAATCCCTGCAATCTGGCACATTCTCTGGGTGTAAGTCGTCGGGGATTTTTATTTCTCTGTGGAATTAAAATTTCAGAACCATCTTTATAATAACGAGCACTTAATGTTCTGGAAACCTTATTTAGATTAACCAGCCCATAACCAAACCCATTACCATTTTCCTGATGTTTTTTGGCATAGTTCTGTAAATACTTCCAGAGTTTGTCAGAAAGTGTATATTTTACATCAACTTTCTTTTCTAAAATATCTTTTATCTTATATTCTTTACTCGGCAATGCAGGGAACTGGAATACAATATCATTCCCGAAAGTATCTCTGTTTAATCCAACAATAATGATACGCTCTCTGTGTTGCGGAACATAATGCTGTCCATCCAAAATTTTGAATGACACAGTATAATTCAGCGACTCCAGTGTATCTTTTATAGTCTTAAATGTATTACCATTATCATGCGAGACCAGATTTTTGACATTTTCAAGCATAACAATTTTTGGCCTTTTTTGTTTAATGATCCTGGCTACATCAAAAAACAAAGTTCCCTGTGTTTTATCTAAAAAACCGTGACTTCTGCCAAGACTGATTTTTTTAGAAACACCAGCAATAGAAAATGGCTGACAGGGAAATCCGGCAACCAGAATGTCATGGTCTGGAATATCATTTTCATTAATCTTGGTAATATCGCCGTAAGGTTGTTCACCAAAATTCTCGTTATAGGTTATCCGAGCATATTTATTCCATTCAGAAGTAAATACACATTTGCAACCAGCTTTATCAAAAGCCATTCTCATACCGCCAATACCGGCGAATAGGTCGATAAAGGTAATTTCTGGTATTTTATACATTCAATTCCTCAAATATAACTATTATAGCTTACAGGAGAGGCATTATCAAAATTACCATTAAGTAATAATTACTGTGGCAGCCTCAAGGGGAATCGAACCCCTATTACGAGATTGAGAATCTCGTGTCCTGACCATTAGACGATGAGGCCAAAGCGCTAACCCTAAATTACAATAGGAAGTATTTTAGATTATTTTCTGGAAATTTTCACGCGCGATTTTGCAGAGCCTGCCGGCCGATCGAATAATAGGTAAACCCCTGTTCCTGCAGCAAAACACTGTTGTAAATATTCCGGCCGTCAAAGATGAGCGGGGTTTTCAAGGCTTGCTTCATGCGCGTAAAATCCGGCTCGCGGTATTCCCGCCACTCGGTCAGAATAAGCAGGGCGTCCGCTTCGGCCAGCGCGGCGTAATTATCTTCCTGATAGTCGATTTTGGCGCCGAAAATTTTTCTGGCCTCGCCGAGGGCTTCCGGATCGCTGGCGCTGATCCGGGCTCCGGCCTGCAACAGCGCGCGGATGATGACTATCGCCGGGGCTTCGCGCATATCGTCGGTCTGCGGCTTGAAAGCCAGTCCCCACACGGCGAATTTTTTGCCGGAGAGCTCATTGCCGTAATGTTTTTTTATCTTTTCGACCAGCGTCAGCTTCTGTTTTTCATTGACGCGCTCGACGGCCTGCAGCAGCTCCAGCTCATAGCCGTTTTCCTGCGCGGTGCGAATGACCGCTTTGACATCTTTGGGAAAACACGAGCCGCCGTAACCGATGCCCGGAAATAAAAATCGCTTGCCGATGCGCGAGTCCGAACCCAGGCCTTTGCGCACCATATCGATATCCGCGCCGACCAGCTCGCAGAGATTGGCCAGATCGTTCATAAAAGAAATGCGCGTGGCCAGCATGGCGTTGGCGGCATACTTGGTCATCTCGGCGGAGCGCGTGGACATCCGGATAATCGGCGCGCCGATACGCACGAACGGCGCGTAAAGTTTTTCCATTACGGCAAAGGCTCTGTCGCTCTCGGTGCCGATAACGATGCGGTCCGGCTTGAGAAAATCCTCCACCGCCGCGCCTTCTTTTAAAAATTCGGGATTGGAGACAACATCGAACGGCTGTTTGGTCAGGCTGGCGATCGCCGCGCGGACTTTATCGGCAGTGCCGACCGGCACGGTGGATTTATCGACTATGACTTTGTAGCCGTTGAGATTTTTGCCAATAGATCCGGCTGCGGCCAGCACATACTGGAGATCCGCCGAGCCGTCCTCGCCGGGCGGCGTGCCGACGGAGATAAAACAAATATCCGCGTTTTGCACGGCGGTCTGGACATCCGTGGAAAAAGACAGGCGTTTTTTTTCGACATTTTTTTTGACAAGCACAGCCAGCCCCGGCTCAAAAATCGGCAGCTGCCCGGCCAGCAGAGAGTCGATTTTGGCTTTGTTGGAGTCCACACAGACCACGTCGTTGCCGGTTTCAGCAAAACAGGTGCCGTCCACCAGACCGACGTAACCGGTGCCGATTACGCAAAGTTTCATAAGGGGGATATAATACAGCATCATTATGATAAAAGAAATATATCAGACAGACACGCTTATTATCGGCGCGGGCGTGGCGGGGCTGGCGGCGGCGATCGAGGCCGTCAAGGGCGGCACGGTGACGCTCGTGCATAAGGGCCGGCCGAATATCAGCGCCACCCAGCTGGCGCAGGGCGGCATCGCCGTGGTTATGGACAGGACGGACCGGCCGGAATTTCATTGCCGGGACACGCTGTATGCCGGCGCGGGACTTTGCCGCCGGCAGGCGGTGCGCGTGCTGGTACAGCAGGGCATCCCGGCCGTGGCGGAACTGCTGAAGATGGGGGTGTTCTTTGACCGCGGCGAGGACGGTCTGGAGCTGGGTCAGGAGGCCGCGCATTCGCACCGCCGCATCCTGCACGCCGGGGACTCTACCGGCGCGGAAGTGGAGCGCGGCATGGCGCAGTATTTAAAAAAAAATGCGCGGGGCAATCTGACCGTTTATCCGGAGACCCGGTGTCTGGAATTGCTGAGAGGGCGCGGCCGCTGTAGCGGCGGGATATTCCTGTCCGCGGGCCGGCAGTTTGCCGTGCTGGCGCGCCACACCATTCTGGCCACCGGTGGTTATGTGCAGGTCTTCAGGTACAATACCAATCCCTCCGCTTTGACGGGCGACGGCATTGCGCTGGCCTGCCGCGCCGGTGCGCGGATCCGCGATATGGAATTTGTGCAGTTTCATCCGACCTCGCTGTACGCGCCGCAGAGCGCGGAGCAGCAGTTTTTGATCTCCGAGGCGGTGCGGGGCGAGGGCGCGGTGCTGCGTAATGTGCGGCGGCGGCGGTTTATGCCGGACTATCATCCTTATGCCGAGCTGGCGCCGCGCGATGTGGTCTCGCGGGCGATCGTCGCCGAGATGCAGAAAACCAATGCCGATCATGTCCTGCTGGATTTCACGACGGCGGCGGTGGATCTGCGGGCGCGTTTCCCCTCTATTTACAGGCAGTGCCAGAGTCTGGGGATCAATATCGCCAAAGATCTGGTGCCGGTCGTCCCGGCGGCGCATTACTCCATGGGCGGTATTGCCACGGACGTCTGGGGCAGGACAAATATCCGCGGGCTGCTGGCCTGCGGCGAGTGTGCCTCCACGGGCGTGCACGGCGCCAACCGGCTGGCCTCCAATTCTCTGCTGGAGGGTCTGGTTTTTGGCCGGCGTGCGGCTCAAGCTGCCTTAAAAAACCGTAAGGGTGTCCCTCCGCCTCTGCCCGGCGGCTATGCCGCGGTTAAAATAAACCAACCGGCTGGAAATCGCGCGTCCATTCAGGACGGGATGTGGCAGTACGCCGGCATTGTACGGGAACGCGCGGGACTGGAAAAGATCTGGCAGCAATTACAGGAATTACCGGACAGTTCCCCGGAAGAAAATAATTTGCTGCTCTGCGCCAAACTCTGCGTGCGGGGCGCCCTGCGGCGCAGGGAAAGCCGCGGCTCGCATTACCGGCTGGATTATCCGCGCAAACGCTGGCAGTGGAGGTTGTAGAGAAAATGTAGCACAGGCCAGCACCTACGCCGGGCTGAATTAAGCCACGCGCTTAATGTAAATCACCGCATAATAGCCGGGCACGGTGGACACCGTAATTTTACTTTGCGTAGAACTGTTTTCATCGGTAGTCCCGGAAACTGTATGGCTGTGACTGCCTGTGGTGGACATGGCATCCAGCATATTTGAAGAGCCTGGTGTTTCCCTGAAAGTTTCGTAATAATCGGTAATTATCCCGGTACCCCAGCTGACCGCAATAGCATTTTTTCTGGATTCGATTACAAGGTGCCATTGAAATCCATGCACCTCCTCAAGATCCTGCTCGGTGCTGCGCAGGCCGTGTTTGTGATTTCCGGCTGTATTGGCCGTTACCTTTGTGCTGGTCAGCGTATGGGTATGCTTCGGTAAATTATTTGTGCCTATGCTTATCTCCTGACTATTCGCGCCGCCCGTGCCGCCACTGCTGGCCGCGCCCCGGATAAACAGATCTGTTAGATTCGGCGTGCCGTTCTGTCCGTCGCATTGGTACCAGCCCGGCAGCGTGCTGTTATTCACCCAGCCCGTGCCGTCGTACATCAGGATAGTACCCACGGGCAGTTTGGCCTGCAAGCCGCCGACCGCCGTTTGTAAAGCGCTCACGTCGCTGGCCGCGGCTTTGGCCGCTAAAGCCGTGGCTACTGCTCTGGATGTGGGATATTCGGTGTCCGAGGTGCTGGATATGCTGGTTTTTTTGTTACTGGCGTTTTCTTTCAAGGCTAGCGCGGTAGACACCGCTCTGGATGTGGGATACTCGGTGTCCGAGGTGCTGGATATACTGGTTTTTTTATTGCTGATGTTTTCTTTCAAGGCCAGCGCGGCAGTCATCTCGCTGGCATTGGCTTTGAGATCCAGCGCACCCTCCACATCGCTGGCGTTCATCGGTTTCCCTCTGGCTATCCCTGAATATTTTTCGGCCATATATATCCCCCTTTTATTTGTTGCTTATAAGCATATAAATTCTGATGTCGCTTTGCTACCTGCAATAATTCTAGCAAACGGTTAAGTTTTGTCAATAAGCATATAAGAAAGAGGTGCTGAATGGATAACGAGATTTCTGATGACGATTTGAAAAAATTGTTTAGCGAAAAACTGTCTCTGCTGCGCAAAAACAGCGGGCACACCATGGAGGCTATTGCGGACAGTCTGGATTTGGATAAGAGCGAGTATTTCCGTTTTCTCAAAGGCCTGCGGCTGCCGCATCTGCGCACGCTGCTGCGCATCAGCCGGAAATACGGCGTCACGCTGGACTGGTGGTTTAAGGAGCTGGACGATTTGCCCCGGGATAAAAATTCCATGCGGCAAAAGACTTTTGAGCTGCAGGCCCTGAGCGCGCTCCGCAAATTCCGGCCGGAAAAGCGGCCGGGCGTGCTGGCGGCGCTCAAAATTCTGGCCCGGACTTTTCAGCAGGACGCGCGCGGTTTTTAATACCAGTCCGCCAGCGTCCAGATGACCCCGGGACGCTGGTACATGGAGGCGATATAATAATGCTCCTGCGCGTTCCAGGCTTCCGGCGTGCGGAAAAGCAGACCGCCCTGCCGCAGCGCCTCTGTGACTGACTTCAGGATTTTTTCCGCCTGCCGGCGCCGGCCGCGCAGGAGCAGGTGGCAGGCAACAGCGTAATTTATGCCGACCCAGGCGTCATTGCCCTGCGAGGCGCTGACCGGCAGTCCGTCGGCGGTGCGTCCGTTGACCAGACCGTGCCGGCCGCGCGCGATGCGCTGGAAATTTCTTTGATAGATCTGCCGCAGCGCGCTGTCGATCTGGCTGTCTTCCAGCACGGACGGCAGCCGCAGCTGTTCCAGATACCACTGGCCGGTCAGCTGCGCGGCCATGATTATTTCCGAACGTTCGTCGAAACGGAAATATTTGCCATTCCAGAGTTTGCGGTTCAGGGAATCTCTGGCTTTTTTGAGCCGCAGCCGCCATTGCCTGGCCTGCTCTTTTTTCGCGCTGACCTCGGCGATTTGAATGCCCGCCTGCAGCGCGGCGAGGCGCAGTATCCCGCAGTAAGCGGAGGTGCCGTGCATCAGCCAGTTGTCAAAAGTCTGGTCGGGAAACGCTTCATTCTCCGGCAGGCCGTCCTGATCTATGTCCAGCGTATCCAGATACTCGATCGCTTTGACCAGCCCCGGCCAGATCTCCGCCAGAAAAGCATGATCTTTTTTGCCGCTGTAATAATAAGCGCGGTAGAGCAGCAGGACAAATTTGGAATTTAAGTCTTTCCAGCGGTTGGTGTTCTGCCAGGTGTAGGCGTTTAGTTTGGCCCAGGGTTCCTCGAACGGTGAACCCAGATCGTGCGGCAGGGCATATTTGCGTTTGCGGTAGTCTTTCTGCACAAAACTTTTGTTATGCTCGCCGCTGACCGCGACATCCTGCAGCACGGCGGCCTGCGCATGATAGGTGATTTTAGTCGTATCTTCGGCAAAAACAGTTTTGCTGAACTCCTGCAGTATTCTTTTTTCGATCTCCGGCCAGAATTTGGCCAGCGGAAAAGAGCCGTAGAAACGCACATCCAGCGTTTCGTAGAAAGGATAATCCAAACACTCCAGACAGGAATACATGCCGCTGTCCGCGTCCCAGACACTGCCGCCGTCGGCCAGATAATACAATTCATTAAACAGCTGCCCGGCCAGCCAGCGGGGCATTTTGCGGCTGAACCCGGCCTGCCAGCGCGCGATGTCCAGAGCGTATTTTTTTTGCTGCTGCAGGACTTCCCGCGCCAGAGCGAAGGCATTATTGCCGTCGGTGTTCAGATATTTGGTGTAATAGCGCGCGGTGCGGTCATTGAGGTAACGCGGAATGTCCCAGGTCAGAACAAAAGGAATGGTTATGGTCTCGCCGGGATTGAGCAGCACTTTTACGGCCAGCGCCCCGGCCGGCTGGGCATATTCCTCGCCGAGATTATCCCGCAGCACGCCTCTGGCCGCGAACGGCTCCCACATAATATCCGGCGGCTGTTCGGTGTCATACTGCGTGCAAAAAGACACCAGCGCTCCGGCGGGGGCATAGGTCATGAGACACATTTCGCCGGACAGCGTATCCGCTCCGGCGGAGCTGCTCTGGAAAACGATTGCCTTGTATTCATTATCGACGCGGCGTTCATTCCAGCGGCGGACGGCGGCGTTTTTGCTAAAACGGTGTTCCGTAGCGTTGGCGCCGAGCGTACGGCCCCAGCCCAGCATATTCTGCCAGGAAAAAAGCACGGAGATTTCCTGCGGGCTTTTGCGGGGATTGCTGAGCTGCACATTAAAACAAGCGGCCGGATAGGAGGTTTCCCGGTAATTATGCGGCAGGATCGGCGAGAATTGCTCGATGACCGCCTGGACTTCGGGATAGACATACCACGAGCGCGGATAGAGCGCGGCATAACGGCAGCGGCTGGCTTTAAGTTTTTGTCCGGGCCAGCTTTTATTCTGGAGCGAAAGAGGCGCGGCGGCGGTTTTGTTTTTGGTTTTGCGCCAGACGGCCAGACCGCAGGCTTCCAGGGATTCGTGAATATGCGCGCCCGGAAAAAGGTGCCAGATATTAAAATCGCCGTAAGGGCTGCGGCTGAAAGTCCCCGCGCCGAAACCGCCCAGCGGGCTGCCGTGCGGAAAAGAATCGATCATGGGAAAAGACACGCCGGGCTTCAGAGGCTTGAGCCTGCTCAGGCTGTTTAGCGTAAAGGTATACGCACTGGACGGTATTTTTAACGTCTGGGGGGTAAACATTTATTTTTTTAATGAAGAATGGTGATCAGACCGTAAATGACCAGCCCGAGACTCAAGAAAAGTATTTCCAGGACCAGCAGGGCCAGCGTGCCTTCGTTGGCATTGTACTTTTCTTTGAATCCGAGGTACACGGCGCTCCATAACCCCAGCGACATACAGATACCGATCAATAAAATCAACATATTTGCACCTCGTTGTACAGACAATTATACACAATTTTCGGGAAAATAATAAGCCGCGGTTTGAAAGTAAGCCCGGCCGCTCACCTGGCATTTTTTTTGCTCTTTTTGGTTATTATGAACCCGGTCAAAGAAATTAACGATATGCTGGATAACTGCCTCTCGGCGGCTATTTCGGACGTACATATTGAGAGTTTTAAGGACTTTTTTCAGGTGCGTTACCGTGAGGACGGCCTGCTGGCGCTCTGGCGCAAATATCCGCGCGCCGAGCGGGAACAATTTTTTACCCGGCTCAAGATTATGGCCGGACTGGACACCAATAAATACGGTCTGCAGGACGGGCGGTTTACCTATAAGGAGCGGGATATCCGGCTGTCGGTAATGCCGGTCTTTTGGGGCGAGAAGATCGTGCTCCGGATTTTGAGCGGCGGGCTGAGCCTGACGGTGGACGATCTGGGTCTGCCGGAACCGGCGCGGGTCTCGCTGACCGCCAATCTGGCGCGGCCGGCCGGCCTGCTGCTGGTGACCGGGCCCACCGGTTCGGGCAAAACGACCACGCTGTATGCTTTGTTGAAGCTGCTGGACCGCGCGCAGAAAAATATTGTGACTATCGAGGATCCTATCGAGTATCAGCTGGACAGCGTTAATCAGGTGCAGATCAATCAGGCCCGCGAGGTCGGCTTCGCGGAAGTCCTGCGGGCGGTGCTGCGTCAGGATCCGGATATTATTTTCATCGGCGAAATACGCGATGAAACCACGGCGCAGATCGCGGTGCGCGCGGCGCTGACCGGACATCTGGTGCTGGCCACGCTGCATACCCGCGACACACAGGAGACTTTTACGCGCCTGCTGGATTTAGGCGTGGCCGAGTATCTTTTGCGGGCGGTGCTGCTGGCGGTTCTGTCCCAGCGCTTATACCGCCGGCTCTGCCCGGACGACCCGCGCGGGTTTCGCGGCCGTTCCGGTCTTTTTGAATACCGTTCTTTTACGGATCAGGTCTATTATTCTTTTGAACAAAGCCGTCAGGATATTCTAAAAAAAGGCTTATCTACGGCAAAAGAAGTGTTCTACTGATATGTGGATAACTTGTTGAAAATATAGTAGATAAGATTTGTAAATAAAAAAATATTCTAAAATACCGAAAATTTTCATACGCTATATATCCAGATTAGTTGACAATACAAACCATATATATAGTGTGTTTTTCCGGGTTTTCCTAAAAAGCGGCTGCAAATACTTAAAACAGGCCTATTTGCCTTTATAGCCTGCTAGAAATTTTGTGGATAAGTAGTGGATAAATTAGTTACTGGCAATTAAGAGACTGTAAAATTAACCGTGTAAACGGCCGGTTTAATTCAGGCCGATTATTCAGAAAAAAGCTGCGCGCGGGGGACAGTCTCTATTTTGTACACTTCATTTTGCGTATTCAGGGCGAAAAAAGCTGCGTCCCGGGCCGCAGTATCTTCATAAAAAGCAAAAATTGCCGGCCCGGAACCGGACATTTGATACGCCGCCGGCCGGGTCGCTTCTATTATATGGAAATAATTCTGTAATTCCGGCCGCAGACTGAGCGCCGGGGCAATAAGGTCATTTTGCAGAGCTAGAGCGGTCGAATTGCCGTGCTGGTAAAGGCTGAGATCGACGGCTGGCCGGGGCGCGCAGCGCCGGTATACTTCCGCGGTCGAGAGGCCGAAAGGCGGCTTGAGAATGAGACCGGGCCTCCGGGGCGGTTCCGGTATTTTTTGTAAGATCTCCCCGCGGCCTCTGGCCAGATAGGCGCCGCCGTACAGACAATAAACTATATCCGAGCCGAGCGCCGCGGCGATTGCGGCCAATTCGGAGACCGGCCGGTTCAGTGCAAAAAATTTATTCAGTCCGATCAGCGTGCCGGCGCAGTCCGTGGAGCCTCCGGCCAGTCCCGCGGCCAGGGGTATATTTTTGGTCAGCGTTATGCGGACACCCTGCCGCGGCGCGTATTTGGCTAAGAAAGCCCGTGCCGCGCGATAGACCAGATTTTGCTCCGGACGTTCTGTCAGGCCGGCCGGCGCGTTTACCTCCAGAGCGTCCGCCCGCGCGAACTCCAGCTGATCGTAAAGCGAGACGGACTGCATAATTGTCTGCAGCTCATGATAGCCGTCCGCCCGCTGGCCGAGGACATTTAAGACTGGATTGATCTTGGCGGCGCTCCGGATCCGCAAGGCCTGCCGCCTATTGCAGATTGTCCGGATTGGTCTTGACCGGATATTTCTGTTTTGCGGCTTCCAGCAGCGAATTTACTTTGTTGCGCTGTTTTTGCAGGAGCAGTTCACTGCGGATATCCGCTTTTACTTCCGCGAGAGTCTGCTGTTTGGCCGCCCGGCGTTCCGTGACCTTGATAATATGCCAGCCAAACTGGGTTTGCACCGGAGCTTTGCTCAGCTCGCCGCTTTGCAGCGCAAAAGCGACTTTTTCAAAGGGCTCGACCATCTGGCCTCTGGTAAAAAAATCCAGATCGCCGCCGCGCTGGGCGCTGCCGGTGTCGATCGATTTTTCTCTGGCGGCAGCCGCAAAATCTTTACCGCCTTTAAGCTCCTGAAGCAGCGCCTGCGCTTCGGCTTCGGTATCCACGAGGATATGACTGGCGCGCACCGCCTCCGGCAGGGTATATTTTTCTTTGCTGGCATTATAATGAGCGCTTATCTCGCTGTCGGACACGGTCAATTTGCTGATCTCGTCTTTGACATACTGATTGGTCATCACTTCTGCTTTAATGCTTTCCAGCGTGCGCAGCACTTCCGGGTTGGTGGCATAACCGCCGGTCCGGGCCGCGGCCGCCAGCAGCTTTTCCTCAATCAGCATGTCCAGAATTTTCTTTTTGCCGTCCGGCGAGGAATAAAACTCGCGGTACTGCGACGGGAAAGTCTCAATGCGGGCCTGCATGTCCGCCGTGGTGATATAATTGTCGGTGGCGATAGTCGCGACCACGCCTTTAGGTTCGGCGGCGGTCAGCGCGCCGGCCAGTAATAAAGTCAGAACGAAAAATTTTTGCATAGAAATCCCCCCGGTAATTTTCAGTCATTATAGCGCGAATATGTTATAATTCCACCCCATGAATTATCGAAAAATCCTGTTGCTTGGCGGCTTTTGCCTGCTGCTGACCGGCTGTCTTATGCAGGCGCCGCAGATCACTTACCGGGATAATGAGTTCAGGCTCAATGGTCTGGATTCGGTGAACGCCAAATTTAATTTCGACCTGCACAATCCCAACCTGCTGCCCTTAAACGGCAGGATAGATTATACGTTTTATGTGGCGGATCAGGAATTTTTGACCGGCCAGTCCGCAGCCATAAACGCGCCGGCCAATGGCGCTACGGTTTTTGCTTTGCAGCAGGATCTGGCTTTTGCCCAAATTTTTGGTTCGGCCAGCGAATTGGTCAACGCCATAGCCCGTGGCCAGAAAACGCTCAAAGTCCGGGTCAGCGGCGAATACCGCGCCGCCGTGCTGGGGTTTATCGAACTGCCGCTCAAGTTCGCTCAGGAAGCGGAAGTCCCGCTGCCGGATATGCGCGCGGTGGAGCAGGAGCTGACCAGACAGCTGCAGGAGCAGGCCCGGCAAAATCTGAATGAACTCAATATGCAGGATTTACAGAATTTGTTTAAGTAATGGGGCTGCTCAGACCAGATATTTTATCTCCGGGCCGGAATATTGGCCCTAAGGTCTGATAAGCATCGTTAAGCCATTGTAAGCCAGAAAAACGGCAAACAGCCATTTCAGAGCCTGCGGGTTGATAGTATTGGCCAGATAGGATCCGGCAAATGTCCCGGCCAGACTGCCGAGTATCAAAAAAGCGAGAGCCGGGCGGGCGACAAAACCTTTTTGCCGGTAATGCATAAAAGCCAGCAGCGTGACCGGAATCATTACCAGCAGCGCCAGCCCTTGAGCCTGATTTTGCGGAATATGCCCGGCGATAACCAGCGCCGGGATATAGACCGAGGCTCCGCCCACGCCGAAAAGCCCGCTTAAAATACCGCCCAGTATCCCCAGCAGAATAAACAGCATACTCAATCCAGCGCCAGCACGGCCGCGGCGACCAGCAGCAATCCACCGAAAAGTTTCGTCAGAATTTTGTTTGGTATTTTCCAGACTATAGCTGAACCCAGCAGAACTCCGAGCATCGCGCCGGTGGTCAGCGGTAGAGCAATAGCGACAGGTATAGCTGTAAAACGGGCATAAAACAGAGCGCCCAGCGCCGCCGTGGGAATAATAACGCCCAGCGCTGTGCCCTGCGCGGTTTTTTGATCGTATTTCAGCCAGCGGGTGAGCAGCGGCAGCATTATAGTGGCGCCGCCGACGCCCAGCAGACCGGAACAACAGCCGGTAATAAATCCGAGGAGAGTCAGCTTGTATTTTTTGTCCGGACTAATAGAGTTTAACAAATTTTCGTTTCCCTACCTGCAGGATAAACTCCACATTCAGTGTGTCCTGCGTGACAAGGACCAAGCCACCGTCGGTGATTTTTTGGCCGTTTACTTTGACCGCACCGGCCTGTATATCCCGCTTGGCCTCGCTGTTGGTCGCGGAGAGACCGGACGCGGCCAGTATTTTGGCCAGCGGCAGATCCAAAAAATCTTTGGCCGGAAGCGTGGTTATATCATCCGGCACACCGCTATTGGCAAAAACATTTTTGAAATTTTCCGCGGCGGCGTCCGCGGCAGCCGCGCTGTGATACTGCGTGATGATATATCTGGCCAGCTTTTCTTTGGCCGCGCGCGGATGCTCGTTTTTATCGAAAGTCAGGCTGGTGAGCAGCTGGTAGTAGCGCGGCATCAGCGCGTCCGGCAGGGACATCAGCTTGCCGAACATTTCATTAGGGGGTTCGGTGATCCCGACGTGATTGCCCAGCGATTTGGACATTTTGTGCACGCCGTCCAGTCCTTCCAGGATCGGCATAATGACAATATTTTGCGGCTCCTGTCCGGCGGCCGCCTGCAGGTCGCGTCCGACCAGCAGATTAAATTTCTGATCGGTGCCGCCCAGCTCCACATCCGCCTGCAGCGCGACGGAGTCATAGCCCTGCAAAAGCGGATACAGAAATTCGTGCAGGGCAATAGAGCGTTTTTCCGCGTAACGTTTGCGGAAATCCTCGCGTTCCAGCATCTGGGCAACGGTCATCTGCGACATCAGGCGGAGAATGTCCGCCGGGGTGAGCTGGCTGATCCAGCTGGAATTATAAACCACGCGGGTTTGGTGCCGGTCCAGAATCTTAAAAACCTGCTCCTGATACGTGGCGGCATTCTGCTCGATCTGGGCGCGGCTGAGCGGCGGGCGCGTCTCGGATTTGCCGGTCGGATCGCCGATGGCCGCGGTAAAATCGCCGATCAGAAAAATAACTTCATGCCCCAGCTCCTGAAATTCGCGCAGTTTGCGCAGGACTACCGTATGCCCCAGATGCAAATCGGGCGCCGAAGGATCGGTGCCCAGCTTTATTTTAAGTTTTTTGCCGGAATTAAGCTTTTTTTTGAGGTCATCCCCGGAAATTATTTCCAGAGCGCCCTGCTGGATTAGCGCAAATGCGTCCAAATACCCCGCCCGCCTTATAAAAATATAGTTATGTTATAATAGCACCTCAAAATTTTTGCCTCAAGGGGAAGCGCGTGGGTATCTTTAAAAGGCCGATCGGCGAGATTAAATCGGCACATTTGAGTTCTTACGGAAAACATCTCAAAAGACAAAAATTTAATTTTTGGCTGCAAAGAATTATTCGTTACCTGTGTCTGGCGGCGGCGCTGGGCGCGCTGCTGCTGCTCATTGTGGTGGTGCAGATCTCCACGCAGCTGCCGGATGTCGATCTCATCTCCACCTATGTGCCCAATGAGACCACCAAAGTGTACGCGGCGGACGGCTCGATCCTGGCCGAGCTGCATCAGGAGGAAAACCGGGTCATCGTGCCGATTTCCCGGATCTCGGATTTTGTGAAAGCGGCGGTGATCGCTTCCGAAGACGCCAATTTTTATCAGCACAACGGTCTGGATTTTAAGGGGATTTTCCGCTCTGTGTTTGTCAATGTCCTGCGCGGCGAAAAAATGCAGGGCGGCAGCACGATCACCATGCAGCTGGCCAGAAGCATTTTCCTGAACAAGCGCAAGAAAATGATCCGTAAGGTCGCCGAAATAATTCTGGCGCTGCAGCTGGAGCGCAAATATACCAAGGAAGAGATCCTGGAGTTTTATCTGAATCAGGTTTACTGGGGGCACAATGCCTACGGCATCGAATCCGCGGCCAATTTGTATTTTGGCAAATCCGCCGCGGACTTAACCCTGCCGGAGGCCGCGACCCTGATCGGTCTGCTGCGCGGCCCGGAATTGTACTCGCCGTTTACACGCCCGCAGCGGGCGCGCTGGCGCAAAGATATTGTCCTGCGCCGGCTCCTGACGCTGGGTTTGATCGACGAAGCGGAATACTATCAGAGCAAGGAGACGCCGATCTTCTTGGCCTCGCGCCGCACGCTGCGCTACAAGCATCCCTATTTTACCAGTTATGTGGTCAAGCAGCTGATCGCCATGTACGGCGCGGAAGCGGTCTATAATGACGGCCTCAAGGTGTACACCACGCTGGAGCCGGATTTGCAGCGGCAGGCCGAGGACTCGGTAGAATATTATATGATGGAAGCCAGCCGGCCGCACTGGATCAAAGGTAAAGAAGTGGCCTCGCTCAACGCCACGCAGGCTGCTCTTTTCAGCGTTGATCCCAAAACCGGCTACATCAAAGCCTGGGTGGGCGGCCGCGATTTTCTGGAGCGGGAGTTTGATCATATCGTGCAGGCCAAGCGCCAGACCGGTTCGTCATTCAAGCCGTACACTTATTTGACCGCCCTGAGCATGGGCCTGTCGCCGGGCACGGTCGTCGATGATCTGCCGGTCACTTTCAATACCACGCAGGGGCCCTATGCGCCGCGCAATTACACCAATGATTTCAAAGGGCCGGTGACCCTCAAGCGCGCGCTGGAGTTATCGCTCAATATCGTGGCGGTGCGGGTCAGCGATATACTGGATCCGAGCAATATTATCGTGACCTGCCGCAAACTGGGGCTGCAGTCCTATCTGCCGCCGGTGCTGTCACTGACGCTGGGCGCCAGCGAGACTTCTATTCTGGAGCATGGCGCGGCTTTCTGCACTATTGCCAACGGCGGCGTGCGTGTCGATCCGGTGTCTATTCTGCGCATCGAGGATCGCAACGGCAATGTGCTGTACAAGCACCAGATCGCGGCGCGGCGGGTTTTTGAGTCCCGCTATGTGCACGCGCTGATCTATATGCTGAAAGGCGTGATGCAGCGGGGCACCGGACAGGGCGCTAATGTCCCCGGCTATGATCTGGCCGGCAAGACCGGCACGACCAATGATTACCGTGACGCCTGGTTCATCGGTTTTGCGCCCAATATTGTGACGGTGGTCTGGATGGGCAATGATGATAATTCTCCGATGCAGGAAGTGACCGGCGGTTGGGTGCCGGCGCAGATGTGGCGGATGTTTATGGCTTATGCTCTGCCCAAACTGCCCAAAGAATATTTTCCGTATCCGCGCGGCATGGTGAAGCAGCGGATCTGCACGGTCGGCAAAGCGCTGGCGACGCCGATGTGTCCGGAGTCCGACGTGGTGGAAGAATTAATGTGGGAGAACGGCGTGTACACACAGGCCTGTCAGGTCCATTCGATATTCGGCGGGCTGGTGCCGGCCGGCCAGACGCGTCCGGACTGGGAGAAAACTTTTTATCCGGACACCGGCAGCATTATTTTTCTCTCCGACGCAGAAGAAGCGGTGACCACCAATAACGTGCAGTCGGCGATCATTCCGGAGTCCGGCCGCAAGCAGATTGACAGCCAGAAAATCGACGTCAACCGGGGTTTGTAAAAATGGCGGTTTTATTTTTGCTCGTGCCGGATGGTTTTCGCGATGAAGAATACTCGGTGCCCAAAAAAATTCTGGAGGACGCCGGGCTGGCCGTCGTGACGGCTTCGACGGTGGGCGGCAGCCTGCGCGGCAAAAAAGGCCTGACCACCGCCAGCGTGGATATCACGCTGGACAAAATTAATTCCGCGGACTATCAGGGTCTGGTGATCATCGGCGGTCAGGCGACTTACTGGTATGACGCGGTTGTCCTGCGGCTGGTCAGAGAATTTAACGCCGCCGGTAGACTGGTCGCGGCGATCTGCATCTCCGGAGTGATCCCCGCGCAGGCCGGCATTATGCGGGGCAAAGAATACACCGTGTTTCCCGCGCCGGACGCGCTGGCGGACACGCGGCAGCATGAGGGGCGCTACGTGGATAAGCCGGTGGTCGTCAGCGGCAATGTGCTCACCGCCAGAGATTATGCAGCCGCGGCAGATTTTGGCCGCGCGATAGTAGGTTTCCTGCGCAGATGAAAAAAAGCCTGCTGATTCTGGCTTTAACCGCCGTTTGTTTTAGCGCGCCGTATACCCAAAAGATCGGCCTGTATACGCTGTCCATCACCGCCCCGCGTTCCGAACGCAGCGGAGAGGAGCTGTTTTTTTATGCCAGCCCCGGCACCCAGAATGTGCTGCTGCGTTACGATAACACGGTTATCCGCGCCGGACAGGTGCGGTTTTCGACGGCCAGCAGCCGCGTTTATCTTTCCCGCGGTTTTCATTCCAGATATCTGAACAACGAAATTTCCGGCGAAGAGCTGGAATACGATCCCGCCAGCAACTATATGTACGCGCAGGATATTGCGATCAGCACGGAAGACCTGTACGTGCAGTCCCGAAGATTGTTTTTCCGCGGTGAGAAAATCGCGCTGACCGAGCCGGTTATCGGCGTGCCGATGTATGACTTTGGCATGAAGTCCAGAAGACTGGACATCTATCCGGGCTGGGCGGTTTTTTATGACACGACCTTTAACGGCGGCCCGCACAAACTCTGGTATATACCGGTGTACGTGGTGGATAAACGCCGCAACGCTTTCAGCCTGCCCGGTTCTTTTCCCCAGTGGGGGCGCACTTATTTTGCCGGAGATTTTTTCCGCTGGAACAATCATTACTACGTCGATGAAAAATTTTACGGCAATCTGCAGCTTGGCTACGCGGAAGAAAAAGGCGCTGGTTACGGCATGCAGAACATAATGCGTTTTTCGGATTACGATCAGATGACTTATATTAATGAGAACTGGCAGTACTGGCCGACGCAGGAGAAGCTCTCCTATGAACACTCTTTCTTGGAAGTGCCCTATGCCGGAGATAAGGATATGACTTTCAATGAGCTTTTGCAGTACAACACGGAGATCAATAATGCCGAAGCCAGTATCCTGCGCCTGACGCGCACAGTTCAGGAGGAATCCGGCGTGGACATCATCAATAAAGATATCGAGCTGGAATATTATGCCATATTTCATATTCCCTGGCAGCAGCTAAATCTCTATACCACCAACACCTATACTTCCGTGCGCGAGCTGACCACGGAGACCAGCGGTTCGCGCTGGCAGTCTTATTCCGAGCTTTCGCGGGATTATGAGCTGCCTTATTTAATGTCCATCCGGCCCGGTATCGGCTATGACACGGTAAAATACTCGCTGTATCCCTATAATTGGCACCGCGTGTTCAGTTTTGTGAACGCGCGCAGAAGACTCTGGATATTTAACTGGGACGCCAGAGTGTATGATTATGTGGACGAGCGCGGCCGGTCACCTTTTTCTTATGATGAACATTATGAGATCGGTGACAATGTGCGGACGACCGCGATGGTCTCGCTGTGGCATATGCGTTTGGGCCAGACGCTGCGCTATCTGATCTACAACGGACGGATTAACCGGATTATCTATTTTCTGGAATACACGTCCCGTCCCTGGACTATACGTCTGGAGAATAACGCTACCGAAGAATCCTGGTGGGCAGGAGTCTCGGCTTCGTTTTAGCGTATAATTATTAAGGAAAACCATGGAGACTAAAAGAATATTCATCAGCGCCATAGAAACTTCCGGCGATCTGCACGCGGCCAGTCTGGTGCGGGCCTTAAAACAAAAGCGCCGGGGACTGGCTTTTTTCGGCATCGGCAGCGAAGCGCTGCGGGCGGAGGGTGTGCAGGTTTTTACCGACCTGACGAAACGCAGCACAGTGGGCATCATTGAACCGCTGCGCCATCTGCCGGCTTATCTGCGGACGCTGGCGCGGGCGAAAAAATATCTGCGGAAAAATAAATTTGATCTATTCCTCTGCGTGGACGGGCAGGGGTTTCATCTGCCGCTGGCACGGTATGCTAAAAGCCGGGGGCTGCCGGTCGTGTATTATATCTCGCCACAGGAATGGCTCTGGGGCACGCCGGCGGGCGGCCGGAAAGTGGCGGAGCTCTGCGACCTGATAATTTCGATCTTTCCCGGCGAACATAAATTTTACCGGAAGCTGGGCGCGCACAGCGTGTACAACGGCCATCCTTTGAGCGAGATCGTCAAAACCAGAGTGGCCCCGTCCGCTTTTCGCCGCAGACATAAACTCTCCACCGCCAAACCGCTGGTCGCGCTTTTTCCCGGCAGCCGCAAACAGGAGCTGGACAATCTCCTGCCGATTTTCAGGGAAATGACCGGACTTTCCCGCGGCCGCGAGCAGTTTGTCCTGGTGGCGGCCAGCGCGTATTGCCGCGCCCGGCTCCAGGCGGTTAAAAATATTCCGGTGTTATTTAAGGAAAATTACGCCGCGATGCGTGCCGCGGATATTATTGTCTCCTCGACCGGGACGATTACATTAGAGGCGGCTTTGCTGGGCACGCCGATCATCGCTGTCTATAAATTCCCGCCGTTCTCTTACTGGCTGGTGTCCAGACTGCTGGGTGCGAAAGTGCCGAAATACAAAGCCCTGCCCAATATGCTGACCGGCAAAGCGATCATGCCGGAGCGCATCCAGCGCGGGGTCAATGCTCCGGCTTTGTATAAACTGCTGAGGCAGACTTTATACGACAAAAAGAAAATACGAAAAATTAAAAAGGATTTTCTGGCCCTGCGGCAAAAACTGGCGGCCCGCAATATTCTGGCGCAAAACGCCGGCGCAGTTTTAAAGCTGCTCCAGTAATTCCTGCGCGTGCGCGGCGGAACTTTCGGTCATTTTTCCGGACAGCATGCGGGTGATTTCCAGCTCGCGCTCCGCTTTGCGCAGCGGAGTGACCGTCACGGTCGTGGTGTTTTCCGCGCTGGATTTGGCCACCCGCAGATGATAGCTGGCTCTGGCCGCGATTTGCGCCAGATGCGTGATGCAGATGACCTGATGTCTGGTGGCAATGGCCTGAATGGCCTCGGCGATCGCCAGCGCGGTCTCGCCGCCGATACCGGCGTCTATCTCGTCAAAGATCATGGAGGAGCTTTGTTCGTGTTCGGCCAGTATTTTGCGGATAGCCAGCATTACCCGGGAAAGCTCGCCGCCGGAAGCTATTCTGGCCAGCGGCTTGAGCGGTTCACCGGCATTGGCGGAGATCAGAAATTCCACGGCGTCCAGACCGTCCGCGGCGTAGGCGCTCGGTGTAAAATTGATTTTGAACTGGACATGGGGCATACGCAGCGCGCGCAGGGCGGCGCTGATCCGGGTCTCCAGCTGACCGGCGGTTTCCTGCCGGTGCCGGGATAGCTCCCCGGCCTTAGCCAGATAAGTTTCTTCCGCGCGCTCCAGATTTTTTTGCAGCGCGGCCAGATGCTCGTCGGTGTCTTCCAGCCCGGACAGCAGGGCCCGCAGCTGATCCCGTTTTTTGATAAGCAGGTCGGCGATATCTTCTGCCTCAAGCTGCTTGAGATGCTTGCGTTTCAGTTTGTTCAGCAGATCCAGCCGCTCGTTTATTTCATTCAGCCGCGCCGGCGAAAATTCCAGTTGATTTGCGTAAGCGCTCAGGTTTTCGCGAAAATCCTCAAAATCCAGCTCCAGCGCTTCGGCTTTGTCCGCCAGCGCCTGCAGGGCGGTTTCTTTAGCGGCTACCTGTCCCAGCTTGTGTTTATTGGCACGCAGATCATTCTGCGTGTCGGCGGTTTTGCCGGCCACACTGTGAATGGCTTCGGCTATCTCCGTAAAAGAATCCAGCCGGCTTTTTTCCGTCTGGAGTTCCGTGTATTCGCGCGGCTGCAATTCCGCTGCTTCCAGCTCGCTCAGCTGAAAACCCAGAAAGTCTTTTTCTTCCTGCCGCAGATCGCGGCTTTGCAGGAGCAGATCGTGTTCTTTTTTCAGCGTGTGGTACTCCTGAAAAGCCAGCCGGCAGTCCGTGCGCAGTCCGGCCTGCGTGAAAAGGTCAAGTATTTCCAGATGATTGCCCGGGTCGATAAGGAGCTGATGCTGGTGCTGACCGTGAATATCGATCAGATAGCGCGAGACTTTTTTCAGCTCATTCTGGGTGACGACGCGGTGGTTTATTTTGATCAGATTGCGGCCGTTGAGCGATATTTCTCTGGTGATAATAAGCACTTCCTCAGCGGCATAGCCTTCCAGCTGCCGGCCGCGGATGTCAAATACGGCTTCGAGCACCGCTCTTTGTTTGCCCGCTTTGATAAAATCCGTCGAGGCCCGCTCGCCCATGATGAGAGCCAGCGCGTTGACGATGATCGATTTACCGGCGCCGGTCTCGCCGGTAATGACGTTGAATCCCTCGCTAAATTCAATGGTCTGCTGGCTGATCAGGGCATAATTCTCAAGGTAAAGCGAGATTAACATAACACAGGAATTTTAGCATATATCAGATTTGCCTAAAACGCCGGATAAAAATATAATGAAGTACTTTGTGCGGGTTTAGCTCAGTTGGTAGAGCGTCAGCTTCCCAAGCTGAATGTCGTCGGTTCGAACCCGATAACCCGCTCCAGTGTCCTGAAAAGTGGAAAGATTTTCTGTGCTGATTGGAGAAGACTATGGTCACGAGAATTTATATCGATACATCGATAGTTGGCGGTTATTTTGACGACGAGTTTGCCAGTGAAACAAAGGCACTATTTGAACGACTGAAAAATAAAGAAGTTATTTTTATAATTTCAAGTGTACTAGAACAAGAATTACAAAAAGCCCCGAAAAATGTCTTAACACTGTTAGATAAATATGATCCAAATTCTTTTGAGCATGTTGAATTAACAGAGGAAGCCATAAAACTAGCCGATAAATATGTTAGGGAGAAAGTAGTAGGAAAAACTAGTATTGATGATTGTAGACATATTGCTTTGGCAACAATCTATAAAGCAGATGTATTGGCAAGCTGGAATTTTAAGCATATAGTAAATTTAGACCGAATAAGGGGTTATAATGGGGTTAATCTTAAATCTGGATATGCTATTATTGAGGTTAGAAATCCAAGGGAGTTATTGAAATATGACGGCGACTAAAGAAAAACGATTTGATTGCATAAAAATGAAAAATACTATACAGGCCCAAGTGTATGCTGAAACACAGAATATGTCTATACGGAAATTATTAGACTATTTTAATCAACCCGAAAAAAGTTCTTATAAAACACACGGCAACTAGGGTATATTTAGTCTCGGAAGAATGGAATATCCCCCCACTATTTTGGGAAATAGTTTTGTTTAATTTGGTCGGGGTGGCCGGGCTCGAACCGACGACCTCCTGTACCCGAAACAGGCACGCTACCAGCTGCGCCACACCCCGAAACCGAGTACCGACCTAAAAAAATACCTTGTTGAAATTCGGAGTTATAGTACACCGACTTTCCGTGAGAGTCAAGTTTTTAGAATCCAAAAGCCAGCTGGAGGTCTTCAGGTGCGGGGGTAATGGTATAACTTTCCGGGTATAGCGGCGATATTTTTTGTGCTTCTCGTTTTAGGGACGCTATGTCCGCATCTCTATAACGCTTGGTCATTGCCGGGGTAGCGTGCCCCATTAACTTACGGACGGTCTCATCTGGCATCACCTCTAACATGCGCGTATTAAACGTGTATCTAAGCCAGTACGGAGTAACTTCTGGCCTGTTTAATCCTGCGCGACTGGCTCCCCGCCGAAAACGTTTACTTAAAATACTATCACTTACCGGTAAACCACTTTTGCAAATAAAAATAAAGTTTTCGGGAAGGGCTTTAATTTTATCCCGATAATTGTTAAGTTCCGCCGCCGTGAATTTTGAAATAATCGCGGGTTTTGTTGTCCCGGTTTTTGTGCTTTTAATTTTAGTGCGTTTGCTTGCTTCTATCGCTTTTGTTACCGGGATAAATCTGTGCTCTGGATACCAATCCCCCCACCGTAGAGCTCTTAATTCTCCCGGTCTCATTCCGGTATCTTTTAGAACGAGAAATGCACAGGCATACATCTCGGAACCCCATATTTTAAGCAGTTCTGCGTGTGATTGCGGAAATAATATATCTATTTCTTCCGGGCTTAATGCGCCCCGGTGAAGTACGGGCCGGTCGGAAAATCTGGAAATTTCTACAATTGGATTTCTTTTAATAAATTCCTGTTCTGCTAGGTAGGTGAAAATATCATTGAGACATACGAGTATTTTATTTTTTGTGGCATTGGATAAGTCGAGTGTGTAGAGCTTTTCGTTAATCTCTTTTATTGATATTTTATCCGGCTGTCTTTTGCCCCAAAGTGGAATAATATGATTTCTCACAAGGGCGTTCTTGTCGGCAATAGCCTTATCTACTAAATTCCAGCCTTTGCTTTCGCGGTTTTTCCGCCATTTACCATTAGGGTTGAATAAATTTTCCGCATAGGATTTTAGAGTTTTTTTGAAAAGCATACATAACCTCCATACCAATTTTTTATTGTTTTTCCAGCACCTCCCTTAACCATGTTGCCCCACCGAGTTTCAGCCAGACGGCATAAAGTGGTTCGGGTAACCTGGCCCATACAACGCGCGTTTTGCGTTCTGCCTCCGGCTTTCGCCAGCCCTTTTTTCTTCCTGCACCCGGCCGCGCACCGCCGGAATTAGGTCTTGCGCCACCCCGTTTCCCTTCCATTTGTTTACCCCTTTCTTTTTATAGTATAACACACTGCTGATTAGTTGTCAATACTTGACAAATCTATAGTTGTGATAACCTTTAATCATGGTAAAAATTAAAGGTAAGGGCTCTCTGCGAAATGTTGTGGAGAAATATAAGCCAGAATTTGCCGAGCAGGTCAGAAAACTCGCTCTTGGCGGCTTTACTGTTTCCCGGATAGCAGATTTTTTTGAGGTAAAAGACCGTGTAATTTTTGACTGGATAAAAAATCGCCCGGCGTTTGGTGAGGCCATAAAAGCCGGACGGGTAAAGGCGGACGCGGAAGTTGCCAGTTCTCTATATAAAAAAGCAACTGGATTTAATGCAAAAATAGAAGATGTTTTTGTCCATAAGGGCAGCGTAATAAAAACAGAAAAAAAAGCGTATTTTCCGCCGGACACTACAGCCGCAATCTACTGGCTGAAGACGAGACAACCGGACTTATGGAAAGAGAAGGTTGATGCGGAACTCGGCCAGCTTACTATCAAAATAGAAAAAAACCTTGAGTAGCTCAAAAGAAATAAAATTTCCGACAATTAAATTTCGTAAATACCAGAAAGATGCCTGGAATAAACTTCATCAAGGCGTAGACCATTATGCGAAATATATGGCGATGCTGGTCTGGCACCGGCGCGCTGGCAAGGATTTATTTTGCCTGCAATTTCTCGCGGCCAAGGCTATAGAAAAAGTTGGCAATTACTGGTTTGCCCTCCCGGAGGCACAGCAGGCGCGCAATGCTATCTGGGAAGGCATAACCGCGGACGGCAGGCGTTATCTTGACTTAATTCCCAGAGAAGTAGTTAAGCGTCTTGATGATCATTCCATGAAAATTTACTTCAAGAATGGCTCAATTATATCGCTGATTGGCGGCGACAGGTACGATAAGCGCGTGGGGGCCGGTTTACAGGGCGCGATAATTTCCGAATACGCGCTTCATAAGCCGAGTTTTTTTGACCTTGCGATTGAGCCGATGCTGAAAGAGACACGCGGGTTCGTTGTTTTTAATACGACGCCGAGGGGCTCTAACCATGCCAAGGATATGTTCGAATGGCTGAATAATCACGATAAATACTTTGCCGACCTCAAGACCATTAATGATACCGTTGATGACAATGGGTTGCCGATTGTGTCAGAGGATATGCTCCAGGAGGAAAGAAGCCGGGGTAAAATGGAGGAAATTATCCAGCAGGAATATTACTGTAGTTTTTCCGGTGCGCTGGTTGGCTCTTATTATTCCGATATTTTAGACCAGTACAGACAGACTAATTACGGTAAGTTTCCTCACGATGCCGGGTATCCGGTTCACACTTTTTGGGATTTAGGCATTTCGGACAGCACGGCTATCTGGTTTGTCCAGTTTATCAACAAGGAAATAAGGGTTATAGATTATTATGAAAATGACGGGTATGCGCTTGGTCATTATGTTGCCGTCTTGCAGGGGAAAGGTTATCTTTACCAGACAGACCATATCCCGCACGACGGAGCTCACAGGCAGATGACGTCCGGGGACAGAGCCCTTACAATTGAGCAACAGTTAAAGAATTTAGGCCGCCGCTCTATAAAGATTTACCCAAGGCGCAATGATATTTATGGCGCGATACAGCGCACAAGGGCTATTTTGTCGAGAGTGTATTTTAATAAAGATACAACGGAAGCCGGTTATGAGGCATTGAAGCAATACCGCCGGGGCTATGACGAGAACAGACAGAGATTTAAAGATACTCCTTTTCATGACTGGACGAGCCATGCCGCCGATGCTTTCTCGCTTATTGCTATGATGGAGATGTCCGGGAGTAAAATTTCTAAACTTAAAGCCAAGAAGTGGAATGGTAGATTTTTCTGAAATAAAACTTGACAGATTTATTGGTGCAATATAATAAAAAACGAAAATGCCATTACATTACAATAAATCAAGCCCACCCACCTATTACTGGGAAAAGAAAGAGGTAATATGGAACCCTACCGGCGAAGCACAGGAGCTCACCGAGAGGGCCCGTGAGCTTGATTTACCCGTTTTTAATATTACCCTCAAGGGCGGTGTCGGGATTACTAAGTCCCGGTACGATGATTATGTTACCCGCATAAGAAGCATGATACTGGCGGAAGAAAGCCGCAGGGGGGATATTTTAAAACAAAGGAAACAAACTATCACCGACTATAAGACCAATTATACCAGCGCGCCGAGTTTAACGGAAAGCGTCAACCCCTACCCAATGCCATCATTAACCAACCAGTTAGGATAAAATGTTAACAGCAAAAGATATTATCGATAAAGAGAGTAAAGCGTCCGGGATTAAAAAATCATGGGATAGTAAATACCGTGAAATTTTTGATTATATAATGCCCGATAGAAATGGTTTCGATAAGCCCGGTAATACCGCCAACCCGTATTCTGATACCCGCTCTCAATCATTCGATAGCACGGGCGAGGTGGCCGGCGACGAATTTGTTGCTACCATGCAGGAAGTCCTTTGCCCTCCGTATGCCGGGTGGATTGAACTGGAAGCCGGAAATAGTTTCCCGGAGAATGAGAGAGATGACATTAATCGCGAACTGGACAGGCTCTCCGGGCTGGCCAATGAATATAAGAACCTTTCTAATTTCGATGTGGCATTTTCGGAGTTTTGTTATGATTTGATTGCGGGGACGGCGTGTATGCTTGTTCACGCGGGCAGTCTGACCAGCCCTCTGGTTTTCAGGGCTATTCCGCTCAATGAATATTGTTTGGAAGAAGGCCGGGACGGTGAGGTGCGCGGCGTATTCAGGACGTTCTCGATGAGAAAAGAGCTTGTTCGCCACCAGTGGCGCGAACTGAAAGATATGGCCGTCAGTGAAGCTGAAGGTAAAGACAAAATGGAAATTATCGAGTGCGTGTATAAGGATTACGATGAGGATATTTATTATTATTATGTCGTAGATAAGAAAAAAGCCGGGGTTTTATTAACGCGTAAATCCAAAACCAACCCCTTTGTTGTTTTACGGTGGAATAAAGCCGCCGGGGAACCTTACGGGCGCGGCGTGGGTATGAAGGCGCTCAATGACATTAAGTCTCTGAATAAAATCATGGAATATTCCCTGCGCGCTTTTGCGTTTAACTGTCCGCCCTTACTGGTGCAGGAAGACGCAATGCTTGACCCGGACGACTTTGAGCTTACTCCATTCGCTCTCAATCCGGTGCCCGACACGCAAACCAGCATACAGCCGCTAAATATCCAGACTAATCACAACGTAGAGAGCTATAAGATAGACCAGATGCGGCTTGGCATTAAGCAATCCATGATGGGGAATACCCTGCCGCCGGACAGTCAGTATTCCGCTAGAACGGCATACGAGGTATCGGAGCGAATGAATATGCTCCGTCGCAATCTGTCGTCCGTATTCGGACGGCTCATTGGTGAGTTTGTGCTTCCGCTGGTGCGCCGTCTCTTTGAGGTGCTCATTGATTTTAGGTTTGTCGAAAAAGAATTTAATGTATCCCAGATTGACGGTGTTATTTTTAAAATTAAAGTTAACACCCAGCTTTCCAAACAACTAAAAGCATCGGAAGCGCAGAGTATTATAAATTCTCTGATGATGCTGACCCAGCTGGACCCTTCCCTGCAAATTGTTAATCAGGTGCTCAAGTATGATGAAGTAATGGCATACTTAATGGATATAATGGGTATCCCCGGTGTATTCATACGTACCCCTGATGAGATAAAACAAATTCGCGAACAGCAAGTTGAGGCGCAACAGCAACAAATGGCACAGGCCATTGAGGCTGACGTGCAGGCGGATAACGCGAAAGCAATGGGAAAGGCGATAGCAAGGCGTGCAGAAAAACAACCATAATATAACGGGGAATGGCCAGAATAGAATGACGGAAAGGGCACAATGGGCGCTGGACGTCCGCGCTAAGGTTTTAAAGGTCTTCAATTCTGATGCCGGTAAGGGAGTTATTGAATATCTGGAATGGTTCAGCGGAAACGGGTTTCCCAGCTATGATAATGTGAATTTTACTTTTACAAAAATAGGTCAACAGCAAATGGTTTCCCATATCAAAGATATTCTGGAAAAAGCTAAAAACGAAAAGGGGTGAGAGTATGTTATTTTTTGATTTAACTCTGGTGATTGCCAAAATACAGGCATCTAATCTGCCAAACGAAATAAAACCGACGATTTGTAAGGCCACGCAGGAATATTACGCGAAACTGGTAGCGGCAAAGGCTATTAAAGACGTCCATGGTACAGACCCGACCAGGGCCATTGGACGCAGGCGTAAAAGAAAGGAAGTAAAAGACGATGAGTAAATTATTTGATATTGGGAGTGAGATTTATTTTACTAAAATAGTAAAAAATAATGGCGTTCTGGAAGGCGTGACCGTGTCTAAGGGTACGCTATGCGGTTATACACTGGCGACATCGGGCTATCTTCTGGCAAAGATTCTTGTAGGCGTCAAAACTGATTATGTAGAATTTGCTCATGTTTTTGTTACGGAGAAGGAAGCCGGGGCACACGCCGAGCAGATATTGCCGCTTATTCAGGAAGGGGAAAATATTTCCGGGCGTGCGCAGGAGCAGATAGATGATTTAAGGAAAAAGGTTTTAGGTGAGCCGCCGTTTGAGGCTCTGGCACAAAAATTACAGCAAGGAAGGGGTTAATATGAATGAAGAACAGGGAACAACATTATCTCCAGTTGAAGGCGAGGGAGATGGAAATCCGGCAGGGGGGGGCGGGGCTGCTGATAATCCTGCCGCTACTGATAGTGGTGATAATCCTTCTCCTGCTCCCGTTACCCTCGATGTAGCGGGAAAGCCGTGGGAGCCGCTGTTTGAGGACGGTCAATTTGATGAAAAGGCCGCTGAAAAGTTTTTTAATAAAACTAAAACAGAGAAAGAAAATTACGAAAAGCGGCTCCTCGATTTACGCCGCACGATTTCTAAAGGTACCGCTCCGGCTAAAGACAGTGAGTACTTTCAGGACTATGCGCCCGATGAAAAGTTCTTGCCTTTTTTCGAGAAGGATAACGAAAAGTCCAAACTCATCGAGAAGTTGCCGTCCACACTTTCCAGGGCGTATCACAGCGTAGGTATGAATAAAGAGCAGGCCAGCGTTGTCACGTCGAGTATTTTGAAAATACTGGAGGGTATCGGCTATCTGGATACCCGGACGGACGAACAGAGATATATAGACGCGCAGAAATTCATTGAAAGCGAAAAGAGGAAGCTAGGTAATGACGCCAATAAGATAATCGCCGAGGCGCGTAATTTTGTAGATAATCTGCATATTCTTGGCGATGAGGACAGGGGTGTATTGCGCCAGCTCATGGACACAAGGGGAGCCAGTATGGTCAACTTAATACATAAGCTCAAGGATATGACGGGCGGCAGCTCCATGGATATTCCGAGCGGGGATTTATCGGCTCTCGGTTCCCTGCCTTCCGATGCACAGCTGAAAGAGGAGTATATGGCTCCGGGGACAACGCAGGCGCGCCGCGATGAGATAATCTATCTGCGCAATAAGGCCGGGAGGCCCGGCAGGCTGATGCAGGCGTAAGGATAAGCCGCGCGGACTAAGGTTTTGGCTGGATATGTTTGATATTATCGAGATACTTGTTGATAAGCTCATTTATCAGGGCAGCGCACGCAGTAAAGCCGACCGGAATAAGCGGTAGGACGCCCATCGTAACTATAATCCTTAACGGGTCTATCCCCTTCTCCAGCAGGTCAGGAACATAATAAAAGGAGGCGGCCACTCCCCACCCCCAAACGGTCATCAGTACTTGCGCAATCAAATGACACTTGCTAAAAAATGTTTTATGAAGCCAGGAGAAAAAAATATAAAATACGATTGCAGCCAAAACTTCCATAAATCCCCCTTAACTAAGATTGTGTATTTTCCGGGTGATTTTCCAGCCATTCCTCTATAGCCTTGTGTATAAGGAAGCTGATGGAGCGGTCATCTTTGGTAGCAATGTCCGTTAGCCTGCTTAATACTTCCTCGGTGGTGGCCACGGCCAGTACTTTTTTCCTTTTAACGGGCATTTTTGCTCTCCTTGTAGGATTTAACCCATTCTTTTAGAATTTTGTATGTCATAGAGCTAAGCGTGCGCTCCTCTTTAAGGGCCATATCCTGAATGTCTTTGCGCAATTGTTCGGTGATGCGCAAGTAAAGTTGATAGCACGCTACCAGCTGCGCCACACCCCGAAACCGGTGTGTAGTATAGCAGTAAAGTAGTCTGCGGGAAAAGGTTGTTTTGTGCAATTTTACCCGGAAACTTACGATATATTTTTAGCAAAACAGGGTATTGTATAGACATACCGTAAATAAAGAAGGGATAAATGTTTTATAAAATTCTGGCCCAAAACGATGTAGCGCAGAGTAGAGCCGCCTTACTGGAGCCGTACAGAGGTGAAAAATATGTTTACTCGACGGATACTATTCTGGATATTGAGACGGAACAGATCAGCAATGAGTTTGACCGCGGCTTCAAAGGCAGTGTGATTAAAAGCAGTGAACGCTATACTCTCGGCCGTAACGGCTGGCGGAATTTTAAGACCAATCTGCACACGATGAATGCCAAAACCAGCAGACCGGCTGATCCGGAAAAGCCGGAAGAATATGTTTTTGCCAGATTTGTAGAAATAGATTCTGCCTGCAAAGGGGCAATTCCGGGCGCATGGGTGGATGTTCCGGACGATATACACTGGTATCAGAGCGTGGACGGTAGAGTGCGTTTTCTGGAAATACCTTCCCGCCTCGATCCCGCCCAGCACCTGCTGTTCATAGTTCTGGGGAAAATTCCTCAAGGAGGCGCGCCGGAGGCAGAGTGGGAAGAGTCCGTCCTGCTTTTGCGGTCAAATACGCCGTATGAGCTGCAGGCCAATCCTGACCGGCGCCAGAGAATAGAGGATATCCGGGCGATAGCGTTACAGGCTTATAAACTTAGTCTGGATCAGGGCATGGTCGAAATAGCTCTGCCCAAACCCTATTTTGGCGAAAAGGTGATTTACGGCAGGGCCTGGAAAGAGAGCGAACTTACTCAGGATGATCTGGAGCAGCTCCCGGATTATGTCAAACAAAAAGCGGTCAGTTATTTACAGGCAGCAGTGGAATATTCTTTTCGAGAATATTGTCGGCAGCAGCTGTCTCATCTGCCGGATAATGTGCAGATCAATGTGGCTGATTGTCTGGCAGAGCTGCTGGAGACAGTGCGCGGAGAGTCCTCTGTAGAGGCGGGTGAGATCCTGACCAAATATCTGGGCGCGTATATCCAGGAGAAAGAGCCGTTTCGGGTTTTTTCGGAAATAAGTATTTTTGCCAGTCTGAATGTTAAACTGCTGGCAGATTCAACCGTCACCCCCTGGGAAACGATCAATAAATATATTCAAAAATATGAGAGCAGTGTTGCGCTTATGCCGGACTCCAAAGCCGCAGACACGCTAAAGATTCCTTTGAACTATTTGCGGTTTATCCGTAAGTCCTTTGTTTACGGGGAAGAACAGCAGATCCATCCGGGGTCTGTCGTTTTCGGGCAGGATATATCCAGCACCCAGATCTATAATTATATCGAGCACGGCGCTGTCTCCGGCGCAGTGGCTCTGGGCGCCTCCGATCAATCGCACGCCTATATTGTGGCTGACGGACTGGATTTTCCCCTGCTGGTCGGCCTGCCGCCCTCGATTATGCAATACATCAGCCGCGGCGCGCAGACTGCTTTTTACGGCAGCAGACTGCTGATCAATCCTGGGCCGGAAGATCTGGTCGTATTAGCAGAAAACGCCGCCCGCAGCGGAGCGATTTCCGGGTATTTTAGCCAGCAGTTTTATAAAGGGGTTAAACTGACCGCGGGTAGCCGCCCGACTAAATTAAAAGAAAACACCGCGAACCGAAAAGAAAAAGATCAGGAGCCGGCTCTGCAAAATTATACAGACAGCATCGGCTTATTTCGTATGGAATTTGAGCTCTCGGCTCAGGGGCGGATCTTGAACAGCCGGGAATGGCTGGGGATTTTACGCGCGGCCTTAAAAAGTCATCCCGCAGGCATAACCTTCCGGACGCTGGATGAAGGGCGGGATAAAGAGCCGATCAACGACCTGCCGGCGATTTTGCCGGGTCAGACTATTTATGAATATCTTTTTTTACCCCAGAATCAGGCAGTCCGGGAGGCGCAGGCCGAGTACATGCGGGCGATCTTTATGCTGGCCGCGGAGCAGCCTGCGGCGCAGCTGGAGATTATTTATCCCATGATCCGGAGCAAGGAGGAGCTGGACAATTATCACGCGGTTTTCTTTGCCCCGCTGCAGGCGGAATTTCCACAGGCCAAAGTGCGGGAGGGAGTAATGATCGAGACTCCCGGCGCGGTGGCCTCTCTGGGCGCTATTTTAAAGGCTGTGGATTGCGTCAGCATCGGCTCGAACGATTTAACTATGTCTATTGTGGGCAAGAAAGAACGTAAAGACATCAGCAGTCTGGACGGCCTGCAGTATGGCGTGCTGGATACTATCCGCACGATTATCCAGCAGAGCAAGGCTAGAGGCAAACCAGTAGAAATTTGCGGCGATATGGCCGGCAATCCGGTCATTGCCTGTATTTTGCTGGCGTTAGGCCAGGTCGATCTGAGCATGAAAAATAAAAGTATTCCTTTTGTTCAGGCGGCTATCCAGTATCTGGAAGCCAAAAATTTATTTCCGAAAATTACGCAGCTGATTGCAGAAATGCTGGATCCCGGAGCGGATAAACAAATGACCGGTCTGGAACTTTATACCGCCGTGCTGGAATTATTCAAGGACGACGTAATGTTGACTGAGCTGCTGACGGATAGATATTATTTAAATCCCTGAAATTAAAATAAAACGCAGAGGGTCTGCGCTTAAAGTATAAATATTTCCGCCCAGCTCGGGTGCGGGTGGATCATCTTCTGGAGGTCGCTGTATTTTGTGCGGGTATTGACGAGGGCCACCGCCTCGCCGATGAGCGCGTCGGCATTTTCGGAAACAATAACGCAGCCTGCAATAGAATTATTCTCAGCTAAGAATAATTTTAAGAAACCTTCGGTCTGACCCTCGGTCTGCGCCCGGCCGAGGAGCGCGACAGGGATTTTTTTATAATCAGCGGTGTACTGACCGACGCTGGCGATCTGCGGCGCGGTGAAAATAACTCTGGGCATAACTGCACTGTGCTTATTGGGCCCGCCGGCCTCAGGGAGTAAATTATTTACGACGCATAAGCCCTGATAAGTTGCGGCGTGGGCGTACAGCGCTATATTGTTGATGTCGCCGATGGCATAAATTCCCGGCACGCTGGTCTGGAAAAATTCATTGACCTGCGGGATTCCTTTAGAATTTTTCAGCAGGGCGCTGTCCTGAATATAGCCGGTGTCTATTTTGCGTCCGGCGGCCAGCAGACAGAGTTCGGCGGCGACAGTCTGTCCGCCGGAGAGAAATATAGTCCGGTTCTCGATTTTGGCTATTTTACTGGCCAGCCTGAAAGTACACCCCGCGCGCTGCAAACTTTTTTGCATGATTTCGACAGCCTCGCGGTCTTCGCCGGGTAAAAGCCGGTCGAGGATATCGATGAGCGTGACCTGACAGCCCAGACGGCTGTAAATATCCGCAAATTCCAGACCGATAACCCCCGCGCCGATGATGGCCAGACTGGCCGGGATAGTTTTACGATCGAGCAGCTGACTGGAGTTCAACAGCCATGCGCCGTCAGTAGCAATACCTGGCAGAGTCCCCGGCACAGACCCGGTGGCCAGAATGATATTATCCGCGGTGTATTGGCGGACGGTTCGGCCATGCTCGCTGTCCAGCGCCACGGATACTGTCTTTCCCGGCAGTAATTCCGCCGTGCCGAATACCGTTTCCACGCCGCTGCTTTGTAACAGATTGGCGATGCCTTTTTGCAGCCGTTTGGCCAGCCGGTCTTTGCGGTCGATAAGTCCGGCGAAGTCCAGCTCCGCCCGCTCGACTTTGATATTGAACAAACTGGCTTTCCGGATTTTTTGCAAAAAATGCGCGGCGTTCAGCAGAGTTTTGACCGGAATACAGCCGCTGTTTAAACAGGCGCCGCCTAAATGCTGTTTTTCGACCAGCAGAGTTTTTAGTCCGTTCAGGGCCGCGTGCGCCGCCGCTGCATAGCCGCCGGGGCCGGCGCCGATGACGATTAGATCATATTTTTTCACAGAAGTTTGGCCAGCCCGTCCAGCACTTTGATGCGCAGGCCGCATTGTTCCCGCGCGGTGTCCCGCAGATGCGTATTGATCTGCTTCTGGACAAAACCGTCCGCCAGCAATTGACAGAAAAAATCCTGTAATTTATCCTTGATGATAATCGCGAGGACTTCATTCTGGCGGCCGAGATAGAGCTTGAGCAGCAGCCGGGTTTTCTTAAAAAGCTCGTGCAAATCCTGCGTGCTGGTCGTCAGATAGGCACGGACATTGACGGAAAAATGGTCTTCATTCACTTCTTCCAGCTCGCCGGGCAGAAAGGAGCCGATATTCAGCAGCAGGGCATTCATGGTCTCGGCCGGCAGGGCGGAGATGATTAAAAACACCCCGTTGCCGAAAACATCCCCGGCGATATTGTCCTTGAATATTTGCAGCGGATCCTCGGCGATGCGCTCCATAAAAGCCTGTTCGCGTTTCAGACGCAGCACGGTTTCCGCAAAGGCGCCCTTGATGAGAGCCAGATCGTTTTTGCCAAATTCCGGCTTTAACGCTTTGCCGAAAAAAGACAGCTTAAATTCCCGCAGTAATTTTTCAGTTTCCGGATCGAAGAGCCCGGACTGCAGCTTGATAGTCTGCAGCTTGCTCAGGATTTTTACGGTATAGCCGCCGGGGGCTTTTTTTACGGCGAGCGGCGAGCGGCCTATGCCGTTGAGCAGCGACAGACTGAGCAGCAGACAGCCCTGCATAAAACAAACGATGGCGGTCAGTCCAGGGCTTTTTTGCCAGGCTTCCCGCGATAGCGCCTTAGCGCCGGACAGCAGTTCCAGCCAAAGCTCCCGTTCTTTGCTGCCTTTGTCCCAAACTGCCTGACCCTGTTTGAGCAGCAGATCCAGCGCGGCTTCCAGCGCGCCAAAGTCGTTGTCGGCGTTGAATTTGCTGTTTTCGAGAGAGGATAATATTTCGGCGGTGACTTCCATTTTTAGACCTCCACGGCTTTGAGCAGCAATTCATTGAGCTGCCGGGAAAACTCCAGAGGATCGTCCAGTTTCCCGCCTTCGGCAATGACCGCCTGCCCGTAAAGCATTTTAGCATAAATTGGGAGTTTTTCCGGGGATTTCTGCGCGAGCTGCGGCAGGAGCTGGACCAGCGGATGGTCGGGATTTAATTCCAGAATTTTTTTCTGTTCCGGCACGGCCTGCCCCATAGCTTTGAACATCTTCTGCATTTGCGCGGACAGGGCGTTTTCGTCCGCCGTGAGGCAGCAGGCGCTGTCGGTCAGGCGGGTAGAAAAACGCACGTCCTGCACCTGAGCGGACAGAGCGGATTTCAGCGGGGTAAGAATACCGCCGAATTTCTCCGCGGCGGCTTTGATTTTGTCGGCACTGGCTTGTTTGTCGCCGAGCTCCAGCCCTGCTTTGTCTATGGCCTGCAGTTTTTTGCCTTTGTACTCATAAAGCTGGGGCAGGACAAATTCATCAATGACATCGTGGAGAAAAAGCACCTCGTAATTTTTGGCTTTTAGCGCGCCCAGATGCGGCGAGGCCAGCGCCTGCGCGCGGGTTTCGCTGATCAGATAATAAATATCTTTTTGGTCTTTGGGCATATGCTGGACATAGTCGGCCAGACTGCGGTATTGCCCGGCTGCCGCCGCGCTGGTGTCAAAAAGCAGCAGATCGGCCAGCGCGTCTTTGTTTTCATAATCGTAATGCAGGCCTTCTTTGAGCGCCGCGCCAAATTCCTGATAAAACTTTAGATATTTTTCCGGATCTTTTTCTTTGAGATTTTTTAAGACGCTCAGGACTTTTTTCGTGATGTTTTTTTTGATTTTTTCCAGCTGGGCGTCTTCCTGCAGAATTTCCCGCGAGACATTCAGCGGCAGGTCGCTGGAATCCACCACGCCTTTCAGGAAACGCAGATATTCCGGGATCAGTTTTTTGCAGTCGTGCATAATAAAGACGCGCTTGATGTAAAGATTGAGGCCGAGCGCGGATTCTTTGGTGAAAAGGTCAAACGGCGCGTGCTCCGGAATATAGAGCAGAGCCTTAAATTCACTTGCGCCTTCCGCGGTGTAATGAATGATTTCCAGCGGCGTGTCGTAACTGTGGCCGATATGTTTATAAAAATCATTATATTCTTCCGGCGTGATCTCCGCTTTGTTTTTTGTCCAGAGCGCTTTCCGGGAGTTTAGCTGTTCCTCGCTGATTTTTTTCTCCGGTTTGGCTTTCTCGATAGGCTGGCCGGTCTGGTCTTTAGGGATTTCCTCGCGTTCGATATCCATGAAGATAGGATAATCCACATAGTCGGAATATTTTTTGATCAGCTGGCGCAGAGTGTATTCGTCCAGATATTCTTTGGCGTCTTTTTTGAGCTGCAAAATTATTTCTGTGCCGCGCGCGGCTTTGGCGGACGCGCTCAATTCAAAGCTGCCCTGACCGGCGGATATCCAGCAGGCGGCCGCGCCGCTGGCGGTGCAGGAGTGGACAGTGACTTTGTCCGCGACCATAAACGCGGAATAAAACCCGACACCGAACTGGCCGATCAGCTCCGGGCCGTCTTTGGCTTTTTTGAGCTGCTCGACAAATTCTTTGGTGCCGCTGCGGGCGATCGTGCCGAGATTATTGACAAGCTCCTCTCTGGTCATGCCGATGCCGTTGTCGGTGATCGTCAGGGTTCCTGCTTTTTCGTCACGGAAAAGTTTGATCTTCAGCACGGAGTCGGCGCCGAGCAGGTCTTTATTCTGCAGAGACGCAAAACGCAGTTTGTCCAGCGCGTCCGAGGCGTTGGAAATTAACTCCCGCAGAAAAATCTCGCGGTGGGAATACAGCGAATGGATCACCAGCTCCAGCAGTTGATTGACCTCAGTTTTGAACTCGAACTTTTCCGTGGACATCGCGCGCACTCTCCTTGTTGAAAATAAAAATCTTCGGGGGATAATTATAGGCGATAAATAAGAGACTGTAAAATTAACCGTGCAAACGGCTAAGACTATACCGCCTGCCCGGCAGCTCCCGATCCAGAGCTGAGTCTCCGCCGCCGATGCCGTAGGGGGTGGAGAAAACTTTATCGCTGAATTCTTTTGACCAAAGTCTTGTTAAAGTACGAATATGGACTAAATCAGCGGTATTGGTAAAGTTGCCGCTATCTGAAACGAACATTTGAACATTTCCCCTGTCCCTTTCTCGCGAAGTAAAAAACCAAAAAAATGCCAGTTGGCATAAATTCTGCTGTTTTCAAGTTGTGTGGATAACACAACATTTTAAGAAAGGCAGGTAAAAAAGATGACAGAGAGACTGAATCCGTTAAACGACTTTTTGTTCATGAAATATATGGGAGAGAAAGGGGATGAAAAACAGCTTTTATCATTTCTAAATGCGGTGCTCAAACACAGCGGGCAGGCCGGACTAAAAGCGGTGGAGATTTTAGAGAACAGGACGCTTACTGCGGAAATAGCCGGCGACAAAACGAGTATTCTGGATATCCG
>JAISQA010000090.1 GCA_031274525.1 Candidatus Margulisiibacteriota bacterium | reverse complement strand
ACGCCGATCAGCGAGAGCGTTTTTAGCCGGCGATCCAGAATTGTGTAGCCGCGGCTGTCCGGCACCTGTCCGCTTAATAAGGCCAGACCGACGCTGTAATTATCATAATTCAAAACGCCTCTGGCCAGCCTGATGGCGGTCAGCCAGTTGCCCTCGGTGCGTAAATTCAGGCCCGTGCCGCTGGTCAGGCTGAATTGCAGTCCGCCGTCCAGCGTGTCCTTGCTCAGGCCGAGGCCCCAGTCGCGGTCAAAGCCGAAACCGTACATGGGCAGCGGCTGCAGCAGATCGCCGTGCGTGTCCCAGTAGCTGGCCAGCCCGAAAGCTATTCTATTGTGGCCGATCCAGAGGCCGGAAGCCTGATTTTTGAAATAAGCGTTGTACAGCTGTAATTCCGCCTTTTCCCGGTCGGCGCTGTAGGCCAGCCGCGCCTGCAAAGCGGCGGTGCCGGTGTCGCCCGCCTGTCCGGAAAATTTCTGGAGATAATCAAAACCCAGCGAATTTAACTGCATGGCGTCCGCTGCATGGCCGGAACGGTACACTACTTTATCGTCCATCGCGGCATAGCCGAGTATGCCCTGGATTTCCGTGTAAAACAAACTGTCCGCCGCCGCGGCCAGACTGAAAATTAAGCAGATAATCAGCAGGTGGTGCATTTTTACCGCAGCCTAAATTTTTACCAGAATTAGACCGCTGTAGAGCTCAGCGTCCTGATCCTGAAAAGACAGTACGATTTCCCAGCCGCCGCGCATCACAAAATTTACCGGGAAAAGATATTCTTTATTTTTATTGGTTTTGATCGTTTGCAGCCCGCTGGCGTGATGACCGCGCATGGACGGCATATCATAGCTGCCCAGAATGGTCAGGCCGGTGGTTTTGTTGTCTGTCCGGCCGAGCGCGGCGTCAAACACGGTTATTTTTAAGACCGCCGGCCCCATTTTGGGTTTTTGCGCAAATTCATACTGAAAAGCATAACGGTCGTTGATCTTGATCTTTTCCTTTTCTTTTAAGGGACTGGCCTCACCCTGCGCATAGCCGTAGATGCAGATTCCCAGAAACAGAACTAAAACCCAGAAAACTTTTTGCATACTGCCTCCTTTGTGATGAATATACCTTATAGGGGTATATGGTATACGAGAAAAACCCGGAAGTCAAGCGGCGCAAATCAGGAGCCCTGTGCAGCGGATTGATACATACCCCACAGAGGTATACAATGTAAGGTAATTTGTAAACCCCGGAGAGGATATTAAATGTCAGAGTCCAGTTCCTGCCACGAGGCCGCCGGCCTGCATCCCAGCCATGTCAAAGAGCTCACCCGGCTCAACCGCATCATCGGTCAGCTGGAAGGTGTCAAAAAAATGATTGAGGCGCGTCGTTACTGCCCGGAAATTCTGATGCAGATCAAGGCGGTGCGTTCGGCGCTCAAATCGGTGGAGAGCAATATCCTGCAAACTCATCTGGAGTCCTGCGTTGCGGAATCTTTTGCGGATAAGCAAGAGCGGACGCGCAAAATCACAGAGATCAAAGAACTGCTGGATAAATTTCAGAATTAAGGTTTTTTTCTTGGTTTCTTTTCTCAATGTCTCCGATGGGCATATTTCTTTGTGACCACAAAGAAATATGCAAAAGGAAAGGCGCGGGGCTGTGCCCCTGTGATCAACCGAGCATCGAGGCGCGGAGAGAACGTCAGCAGCCAACAGGACTGCTGACCACCCGCAATACTGACCACTGCTTGCACACTCCGCGCGCTGGGACTTCCTCCGCGGCTTGTAGCCGCTGTCGGTCGTCGCAAAAGCTCTGTATATCCGGGGATACATCTCAATAACGGGACTGTGTAGAATCCCGCGGCGGTGGCTCAGCTCTGGATCGGGAGACGCCGGGCAGGCGGTAAGGGGTGCGGGGAAGCGGGATTGCGGAAAAAAACAAAGCAGCCGGGTTATTAAGTGATTTATAAAAACTTAATATAAAAATCATTTATGATTTTTCCGGATACATACCCGTGTTTTATCTCAATCCGACTGACCAGACAGTCTATGGCGCAGTCAGAGATGTCGCAGATTAGGCTTCGGTATTAAAACTCGACCGGGCGGCCTCAAATCTGTTTTTGGGCGACAGCCGGGGATAGCGGGCGCGTTCGTCAATAATGGCATCGATCAATTCATGCAGTTTATGCATTGCGGCGGAGGATACGTTGTCCGAGAGCCGGGGTTTGCCGGTCTGAATATCCACCACCGTGACGCCTTTGTCATCGATGATCTGTATTTCCTCGCGGAGAACCTGCTTGCCGGGCAGGACACTGTACGCGGCGAACTCCGGATTGTACCTGTCGCACAGCGAGATAATAAACAAAAACCGCTGATTGTGATTTAAATCCGCGTCGGAAGGGTAGGCGATGCCTCTGGGGTGGGTGTGATACACGCCGAAAAAGATCAGCCCGTATTTTTTAGCGAACTCGTGGCCGCGCAGCGTATCATCCGCGGTCATGCCGAATTCTTTGTGCTGGTCGCCCTCGGCTTGATTGTACAGCGGCATTACTCCTTTGATAACGCCGTCCGACGAGCCGCACAGTATACCGCCGGTCTCGTAAGGATAATTTTCCTGCGCCTGCCGCATAATGAGATCGTACTGGTGCTGGGTGATGATGAACATGGCTGAAATTATATACGATATTTTATATTTATCACAAACCAAACCCTAGAACAATATTTCAATTGTCGGGGTCATTAATTCCAGCGTCTCAGCCGCCTGTTCCGCAAACACCGCCGCACTCAGAGCCAGCGTAATTAAAGCAATCGCCAAAATGTTTTTCATAAAAATCACCGCCTGCTTTGTTACACAGAGATATCGCCAGCAGTTCCCGGAAGTTGAATCGATAATTGCTGTTCTAATTCTGTCCGGTCAGCGCTCCGGCTTAACCCAAAACTAACAATTTCCCCATTTGCTTTTAACAGACGGGAAGTAAACTTTTCGGCAAATACGCAGGAAGCGTAAAAAACAAGGAGGAAGTATGGAGAAAAAAGTGCAAAAAATTTTAGTGGCGGGAGCGTTGACTTTATTTTCAATGGCTTTTGCGGCGCCGGGGTGGTTCGTGAACACCGACGTCAATCAGGATTTTCGGTACAGACTGCAGGAAGACAAGAGCGACAATTATGTCAATAATGCGCCGCGTTACCGCGAGCGTCTGCGTTATCGTCTGGGCTTGACAGCCAGGGTCAGCGATGAGTTTACGGTAGGCACGCGTTTGGCGACAGGCGACTTAGAGAGTACCAAATCCCGTACAGACACTTTTGGCAACAGCAATGCTTTTGGCGCGGCGGCTATCAATCTTGACCAGGCCTATGTGAGCTACTCGCCGAAATGGATACCGGGCGCGGCCGGCGTTTTCAAGCTGACCGGCGGTAAATTCGGGCTGAGCACCGGAGTTTACACGGTTACGACTATTGCC
>JAISQA010000088.1 GCA_031274525.1 Candidatus Margulisiibacteriota bacterium | reverse complement strand
CCAACGGTGCGGGCAAGACCACGACTTTTTATATGATCGTCGGCCTGATCCGCGCGGACGCCGGTCTGGTCAATCTCAACGGCAATGATATTACGCATGTGCCCATGCACCTGCGCGCCAGACAGGGCATCGGCTACCTGCCGCAGGAGCCGTCGATATTCCGCAAGCTGACCGTCGAGGAGAATCTGCTCATCCTCTGGGAAAATATGCCCCAGATCCCGCATGCCGAGTATCAAGAGCGCATGGAGCAGCTTTTTACAGAAATGAAAATCACCCATATCCGCAAACAGCGCGGTTATGAGCTGTCCGGCGGCGAGCGGCGCCGGGTGGAGATCTGCCGGGCGCTGGCCTGTTACCCGGATTTTATGCTGCTGGATGAGCCTTTTGCCGGCATTGACCCGATCGCGGTCAATGACATACAGGAAATTATCGCTTATCTGTCCCGCCAGAAAGGTCTGGGTATTCTCATCACCGATCACAATGTGCGCGAGACGCTGGGCATCACCGACCGCGCGTATATTATTCATCAGGGACGGGTGCTGCTGGAAGGCACCGCGCAGGAGATCGCCGGTGACCCGACTGCCCGGAAGTTTTATCTGGGCGAAAATTTTAATCTATAGCAGGCGGCCGTGAAATTTTTCAAAATTAAATTACTGCACCTTTATATGTTCCGGGAGATTTTGACGCCTTTCCTTTTTGGACTGGTGGCTTTTACCACCATCATTGCCGGCGGCGCGATTATTCCCGGCGTGGTCAATGAAGCCCGGATGTACAATCTGGCTTTCAAATCGGTCTGCACCCTTTTTGTTCTGCGCCTGCCGGGCATTCTGGCCTGGATTTTTCCCATGGCCACGCTTTTGGGCGCGCTTTTGAGTTTTAGCCGTCTGTCCAGCGAGAGCGAGCTGGCAGCCTTTCGCGCCGGCGGCATCTCCCTGTACAAATTAACACTGGCTCCTTTGGTTTTTGGCGTGCTGATCAGTCTGATGACTATATTTTTCAATGAGACGATTGCGCCGCAGGCTTCTTTCGCAGCGGAAAATTTGATAATTCAGTTTAAGGATATTGCCAAAAGCTCGCCGCAGATCAAGGAAAATGTGAATATCCCGATGTATGAGAACGGCGAAATGACGCGCCTGCTGCATGCGCGCAAGGTCGAGGGCGGCCGGATGCAGGACGTGCATGTGGTGGATTTTGCCAACGGCGATGTGGCCAGAGCCACCCGTGCCGATGAAGCGGAATATGATCCGCTGACCGGCTGGGTGTTTTACAACGGCACGCTGCATCAATTTGCCGGGGACAACCGCTCGGCTTTGCTGATCGAGTTTCAGGCCGAGAATGTTAATCTAAATATCAATCCGCGCGATGTTTCCGGGCGCGCCAAAGATGTGGATCAGCTGGATCTGCTGACGCTGGCCGGTTATATCAATCAGCAGCGGAGTTTTGGCTCGCCGGAAGTGCCGGAACTGCGCGTGAAATGGCATCAAAAACTGGCTATTCCTTTCGCCTGTTTTATTTTTGTCCTGCTGGGCTCCACCATGGGTATTCGTCCGCAGCGTTCCAGCTCCTCGGTGGGGCTGGGCGTCAGTGTGCTGGTGCTGTTCCTGTACTATGTGCTGATGTCGCTTTTTGGCATGATGGGCGAGCTTTCGCCGGTACTGGCCGCCTGGCTGCCCAATATTATTATCGGCGGTTACGGGTTTTACAGTCTTTACCAGAAAGCCACCATCTAATTTCTATTTACTTTCCGGGGGGCCGGTGTTAAAATTTTGGCCCTTTTCACAAAGGAATATGGGTTTTGAGGAGCGCGTAAATGGCAGTCAAGAATAAAACAGAAGTTATCGGTAATTTTAAGACCAGCGATAAAGACACCGGCTCGACCGGCGTGCAGGTGGCGCTCCTGACCGCTTCGATTAATAATCTGGTCGAGCATCTCAAGACCAATAAAAACGACTTTCATTCCCGCCGCGGGCTGCTGTTAATGGTGGGTCGCCGCCGCCGTCTGCTGCGCTATTTTAAGTCCAAAAATTTGACCGGATACAATGCCCTGATCTCTAAGTTAGGCATTAAAGGTTAAGTTTTTTTCTGCCCGGAATAATTGTATTCTCCGAATGTTTTGAAAAAATCCGGCAGGCTCATTTTCAGCCCGTTGCTTATTTTGAGCAATTGTGGTGGATTTGGTCTCTATAAGTATAAGTGTAGCCAGACTTAAATTCGATGATATAATTCTATTATTATGGAAATAAAAATAGCGGAATTAAAAAAAGCCGTTGCCGCCTTAAAACGCAGTATAAAAGTGACTGAGGCCAAATCAATCGAACAGCCCGCAGATCTGGACGAGATCGAAACCCTGCGCGCAGGCGTAATCCAAACTTTTGAATTTTCTTATGAATTAAGCTGGAAAATGCTGAAACGCTGGCTGGAAGCAAATGTCAGCCCTGATATTGTCACTGGCGTCGTGCGTATCGAGCTTTTTCGCCGTGCTGCGGAAAGCCTGTTGATTGCCGATGTAGGCAAGTGGATGGAATTTCATGATGCCAGAAATAAAACATCACACATTTATGCCGGCGAAGTGGCCGCAGAAGTATATAAAAAAGCGGTGGAATTTCTGCCTTATGTTACAGATTTAGCGGAAAAGCTGGAGAAGCGGCTATGATCGCTGTCAGTGAAGCGGAAAAAGAGTTGATAAAAGCTATCCTGTACCGTAATGTTCCTCAGAGCGAAGTGCGGGTCTTCGGTTCGCGGCATAGAGGCACAAACAAGCCTTATTCTGATCTGGATCTAGCTATTAACGGCGAGCTTACCGGCAAACAGCTGGCGGACTTGCGCTGTGAGTTTGAGGAGTGCCGTCTGCCGTATCGCGTGGATGTGCTGGATTACAGAAAGATTTCTCCGGAATTTAGAATAGTGATCGATGCCGGATATACGGTGTTTCCGGGTTGAGGAATTACCCCATAGCCAGGGCGGCCGCCCTAAAAGAAACCCCTAACAGGGGCGCGGACTTTGGCCGGGGTTTTTAAATATATAGCGCATAGTCCTAAAATGTGCTATTTTATCCCCCGTCTATAAATGTTAAAAAAAAATGGCGGCAGGTCAGCCGCCCAAAGAGGAGTAAAAGAATGGCTAAAGTTCAGGTTTCCAGAGAATTTCACGGCAAGCAGTATACTATAGAGACGGGGGTTATCGCCAAACAGGCGCACGGCGCGGTGCTGGTGACCTGCGGCGAGACGGTCGTGCTGGCCACCGCGGTGGCGGCGGACAGTCCGCGGGAAGGCGTGGATTTTTTTCCGCTGACCGTGGATTTTATCGAAAAATATTACGCTTCCGGCAAAATACCCGGCGGCTTCTTCAAACGCGAGGCCAGGCCCTCCACCGACGCCACTTTGAATGCGCGGCTCATCGACCGGCCGATCCGCCCGCTTTTCCCCAACGGTTTTCGCAATGATGTGAATATTGTCATAACCGTGCTGTCCTATGACGGCATTAACCTGCCCAGCCATCTGGGTATGGTCGCCGCGTCCGCCGCGCTGTCTATTTCCAAAATACCGTTCAGCGGGCCTATCGGCGGCGTAATAGTCGGCCGCGTGGACGGCCGGCTGGTCATTAATCCCGGCCCCGAGGAGCTGGAAAAATCCACTCTGGAATTGTCTATCGCCGGCACACGCGAGGCGGTGATGATGGTGGAGGCCGAGGCTGGCCTGCTGACCGAGGAGCAAATGCTGGAAGCGCTGGATTTTGGCCATGCCGAATTAAAGAAACTGATCGACCTGCAGGAAGAGCTGGTCAAAAAAGCCGGTGTCCCCAAAATGCCGGTGAAGCTGATTCTGCCGGAGGAAAATCTGGTCCAGAAAATAAACGCCAAAATAGCCGGCGAGATGGTTCAGGCTCTGAACACGGACGGCAAATTAGCTAAATACGCCGCGATCGACGCTTTGCAGGCCAGGCTCCTGACGGAGCTGAAGGCCGAGCTGGGCGAAGAAGCCTATGCCAAAAAAGAAAAAGAAATTAAAGAGATATTCCACGATGTGGAAAAAGCCGCCGTGCGCAGGATGATCATTGAGGAAAAACGCCGGCTGGACGGCCGTAAAATGGATGAGCTGCGCCAGTTAAGTTCGGAAGTCGGCTTGTTCAAACGCACGCACGGTTCGGCGCTGTTCACGCGCGGCGAGACTCAGGCGCTGGTCATTACCACGCTGGGCACGGCGGACGATGAGCAGATGATTGACGGCCTGAATCCGACTTACAAAAAACAATTTTTCCTGCATTATAATTTTCCGCCGTACTCGGTCGGCGAGACCGGCCGCATGGGCAGTCCGGGCCGCCGCGAGCTGGGCCACGGCAATCTGGCGGAACGCGGCCTGAAAGCCGTGCTGCCGGAACATAAAGATTTTCCGTACACTATCCGCGTGGTCTCGGAAATTACCGAGTCCAACGGTTCGTCGTCTATGGCTTCGATTTGCGGCGGCACCCTCTCGCTGATGGACGCCGGTGTGCCGATCAAGGCTCCGGTGGCCGGTATTGCGATGGGCCTGATCAAAAATGCGGACGGCAAGTTCCAGATCCTGACCGATATTATGGGTCTGGAGGATCATCTCGGCGATATGGATTTCAAAGTGGCCGGTACGCGTGAGGGTATCACCGCTCTGCAAATGGATATCAAAATTGTCGGCGTGACGCGCGAGATTATGCAGCAGGCTCTGGCGCAGGCCAGAACGGGGCGTCTGACCCTGCTCGAGCATCTGCACAGCACTCTGCCGGCCGTGCGCACGGATTTGAATCAGTACGCGCCCCGCATTGAGTCTATCATGATCCCGGTAGACCGCATCGGCGAGCTGATCGGCCCCGGCGGCAAGAGCATCAAGAAAATTCAGGAAACCTATAATGTGGAGATCAATATCGAAGAAGACGGCAAAGTCGATATTGCTTCGTCCGACGGGGAATCCCTGCGCGGCGCCAAAGAGTATATTGCCGCGATGATGCGGGAAGTGGAAGTCGGTGATGTTTTTGAAAACGCCAGAGTGGTGAAAATTATCGAGATCGGCGCTTTTGTCGAAGTGGCTCCGGGCAAACAGGGTCTGGTGCATATTTCCGAAATATCGCCGCAGCGTATCGGCCGGGTGGAAGACGCGCTGTCGCTGGATCAGGTCGTCAGGGTGAAATGCATCAAGATCGATGACCGCGGCAGATACAATTTCACGATCAAGAACGCCTAAGCTGATGGACGCTTCTATATACAAGACGCATAAACTGCCGAACGGTTTGACCCTGCTCATCGAGGAAATGCCGACGGTCCATTCCGTGGCGGTGGGTTTTTTAGCCGGGTTCGGCTCCAAACACGAGCGTGCTGTGCCGGGCGGCATCGCGCATTATATCGAGCATATGTTATTCAAGGGCACGCTGCGGCGCAGTCCGGCGGATATTGCCGAACAGATCGACTCGGTCGGCGGCCGGATCAACGCGCATACCAGCAAAGAATACACCAGCTATTATGCCGTGGTGCTGGATGAGCATTTTGCTCTGGCCAGCGATGTGCTGGCGGATATGTACCTCAACAGCGCTTTTGCCGAAGAGGAGATCGAGCGCGAGCGCAATGTGATCCTCGAAGAAATAAATATGTACGAGGACTCGCCGGATGAAAAGATCCACGATCTGTCCTGCCAGAATATCTGGGACGGGCATATTCTGGGCGAGCCGATCATCGGCACGGAGAAGTCTGTAAAAAAAATTACCCGCGCGGATATGGTGGGCTGCATCAAAAATTTTTATACGCCGGATAATACGATCATCGCGGTGGCCGGCAATGTCCGGGCGGAAGAAGTGCTCCGGCAGGTGGAGGAAAAACTCGGCGCTTTTCGCGGCCGGCGGCAGGATTATCAGGACGAGCCGATCAAGATCGTGCCGGGCATTAAAGTGGTCAAAAAAGACACCGAGCAGGTGCATCTGTGTCTTTCCACCAAAGGCGTGCCTTATACCAGCGCAGACCGTTTTACGCTGTCGCTGCTTTCTTCCGCGCTGGGCGGCAGCATGTCCTCGCGCCTTTTCCAGAAAGTCCGCGAGCAAAAAGGTCTGGTTTATTCGATTTACACCTATCCGTCCTTTTATCTGCAGACCGGATTATTTACCCTGTATGTCGGCACGCAGCTCAAGAATGCCCAGCAGGTGCTGGATATTTCGCTGCGGGAGTTTACGCAGATCAAACAAAACGGCATTACGCCGGAGGAGCTGCTGCGCGCCAAAGAGCAGGTCAAAGGCCATCTGGTGCTCAATCTGGAGGATTCTTCCAGCCGGATGAGCTGGCTGCTCAAGTCTTATTATAATTACGGCCGGATAAATACGGTCGAGCAGGTCATGGCCAATGTGGACAAAGTGACCGGTGATGATATTCAGCGTCTGGCCAATGAAATATTTATCAAAGAGGACTTGCAGCTGACCGCTATCGGCAATTTCACCAAGGGCAGTTTGTTTCAGGAATTAGACTGCTAACCCTGACACGCTATATATAGCGTGGATACCCCATAGCTGGGGTGTCCATTATTTTTTGTATATACAAAGCAATTTCTGCAATTAATGCTCCAAACTTACGATAATCTTTATATATAGATATAGCAGGAGCAGTATGCGTTTTTTGTCTGATAAAAATATAAGCGACAGGCCAGCTAAAACAAAACTTTATTTTGCTGAAAAAATAACTGCCGCAGCGGAGTATTACAAGGCTAACGGGCAGAGTTTTACTGGATTAGGTGGAGAAAACAATACTCTTTATAACTGGCTCAAAATCAATAAAGATAAAGTAGAAATACGGAAAAAACTGTTAGCGGCAGGAATTTTAGCAGAAGCGCTGGATAAAATAAGAACTCATAATGATATTGTAGTAAAAAATATCACCGCCGCTGCGGAGTATTATGAGGCTAACGGGCAGAATTTTGCTGGATTATGGGAAAAACACAACGATATTTATAGCTGGCTTTTGCGTAACAAGGATAAAGCAGCAATAAGGGAGAAATTGCTGGCGGCTGGAATGTCTACGGAAACTCTGGATAAAATAGGCAGTATACACAGAAGTACGCCAGAAGAAAAAATAACTGCCGTAGTAGAATATTACAATGTTAATGACCAGAGTTTTGCTGGATTAAGTGGAAAAAATGGTGTTCTTTATAACTGGCTTTTGCGTAACAAGGATAAAGCAGCAATAAGGGAGAAATTGCTGGCGGCTGGAATGTCTACGGAAACTCTGGATAAAATAGGCAGTATACATAGACATATACACAGAAGTACGCCAGAAGAAAAAATAACTGCCGCAGCGGAGTATTACAAGGCTAACGGGCAGAGTTTTACTAGATTAAGTAGAAAAAATCGTATTCTTTATAGCTGGCTTTTGCGCAACAAAGACAAAGAAGAAAGACGAAAAAAACTGTTAACGGCAGGTATTTCAGCAGAAGCACTGGATAAAATGAGAACTCATAATGATATTGTAGTAAAAAATATCACCGCCGCTACGGAGTATTATGAGGCTAACGGGCAAAATTTTACTGAATTAAGGGCAAAGAACGTTGCTCTATATTGCTGGCTCAAAATCAATAAAGATAAAGTAGAAATACGGAAAAAACTGTTAGCGGCAGGAATTTTAGCAGAGGCTCTGGATAAAATAGGTGGTTATAATACTATAATACTATAATACTATAATACTATGGTAACTGTCAAATTACTGGTTGCAGTGAAAAGTTTTATTACTGATAATGAAAAATTACCGAGGCCAATAAGCAAGCCAGCCAATGAGATGACGTCTGCTGAAAAAAGAGAACACTCTTTGTATACTAAGTTATATTATATAAACAAAGCAATAAAAACTGATAATGGTTATCTGGACACGTTTGATTTTGCGCCGGAGGAAAAACAGGAGTTACTGGATATACTGGCGGTGATATTCAGAAACCCCTCTCAATTACTGATGCGGCTCCAGCAAAGATAAGTTGTACATTCCCGAGCCCTAAACTATAATCGCTTTTATTTTAGTTAAAGAGGGGAGATTTTACTGTGGAAATTCTTATCAAAAAATTGCCCGGTTCTGACGATCTGCCGGCCATGCGGTATATGACCGAGCACGCGGCGGGCATGGATATTTATGCCGCGGTGACGGAGCCGGTGACGCTGGCTCCCGGCGAAACCAAATTAATCCCGACGGGCTTTGCTCTGGCTCTGCCGCCGGGCTATGAAGCGCAGGTGCGGCCGCGCTCCGGTCTGGCTTTGAAAAAAAACATTGGTATCCTGAACAGCCCCGGCACTATCGACGCGGATTACCGCGGCGAGGTCGGCGTAATCCTGACCAATTTTGGCCGGGAGCCGTTTACCGTCCAGCGGGCGGAGCGCATTGCCCAGCTGGTCATTGCTCCCGTGGTGCAGGCCGGCTTAAAATTCGTGCCGGAGCTGCCGGAGTCCGGCCGCGGCGCCGGAGGATTTGGCTCCACTGGCGGCAGCAAGCAGCTTTAGCCCGCCCTATGCTGGAGATCAAATATCTGGGACATGCCTGCTTCCTTGTTCAGTCCAGTGACGGCCTGCGGGTTTTGACCGATCCGTACAATGCGGCCTGCGGCTATGTTCTGCCGCCGGTGGAGGCGGATATTGTCCTGATCTCGCATAATCACGCTTTACACAATTGTCTGGAGGCGGTCGGCGGCCAGCCGGCGGTCATTCAGGGCGAGGGGTACCGCGAGCTCAACTGGGTCAAGATCCGCGGCATTCCCGCCTATCACGATAAGGCCGCGGGTGCGGAGCGCGGCCCGAATACGATTTTTTGCTGGGATATGCGCGCGATCCGCTTTTGTCATCTCGGCGATCTCGGCCATCCGCTGGACGCTGAGCTGCTGGCGCGGATCGGGCCGGTGGATGTTTTATTTTTTCCGATCGGCGGCGGCAG
>JAISQA010000040.1 GCA_031274525.1 Candidatus Margulisiibacteriota bacterium | reverse complement strand
TTGAAGCGGAGCGAATATTTTGGCGAAGCGCGCCGCGGTGCGGAAGATTGCCTGTGGCGGAATAGTTGTTCCGTCAAACGGATAGAAGCAAAAGCGGCCTTGCCGCCGGAGTACAACCTGATAGGGAACATACAGCCAGTACGCAGAGCGGACAGACAAACAATAAGCCGCCGTATCCAGAGCGTTGCGGGGAGGGGAGACGGAACATATCTATGGCGCGCGACAAAATATTCGCGCAGCCGTTAATAGTGCGCATTTGGCCGCTTACGCAGTTAATTTCACCGTCCCGTGTGTTCTGGCTAAGACACCCTTTTAATAAATATCACACTGTACCACGCCGGTCTTTTGTCGATAGCGGTGTTTGTCGTGGTGTTATCGTCCGTAGTGCCTGTAGGTTTCATGGAAAAATTAATACCGCCATATCCGCCGCCATAGCCTCCGTGCCAGACAGTGTTTTTTGTTTTATCTGTATCGCCTTTAAAAACGCCGGAAAGACTTGTCAAAAGTGCGGTACTAGAAGTGACTTCCAGAGGAAGATATCCTTTTACCTCGGTTCCTGTAAATGAGTGTTTGTGCTTGGGTAAATGATTGGCAGTCAGCGTAAGCGAATTATTGGTGGTGTCGGTCCGGTCGTACTGGCCGCGTGTGGTGCTGCCCATGATAAATCTATTCCGCAAATCCGGCGTGCCGTTGCTTCCATTACATTGATACCAGCCCGGCAGGGTGCTGTTATCCACCCAGCCTGTGCCGTCATACATCAAAATAGTCCCTATGGGAAGCCTAGCCTGCACATCCGTGCTGTTAGCTTTGGCGGCTAAAGCCGTGTGTACCGCTTTGGACGTGGGATACTCGGTGTCTGACGTGCTGGAGATAGCGGTTTTTTTTTGTTGGCATTTTCTTTCAAAATCAGATTATCGTAAACCGTTTTGGCCGACGGGTACTGGGTATGGGTGGACGTGCTGGACAGAGCGGTCACTTTGTTGCTGGTGTTTTCTTTCAAAGTCAGATTATCGTGCACCGTTTTGGCCGACGGGTACTGGGCAGTGGTGGACTCGCTGGACAGAACAGTCACTTTGTTGCTGATATTTTCTTTGGTATCAAACATCGCATTCACTTCACTGGCTTTGATGGGCTGACCCGCTTCTATTGGCATGCATACGCTCCTTTATTTTCTTATAGTAAATATACACCCTATTGGTAAATTTATCAATAGGATTATTTTCCACTAAAATGCCAACCTAGTGGACGCTAGACAAATCTATATTCGCAATCTGCGCAAAATCAGACGCGGCGTCGGCCTCTCCCAGATGAAATTAGCCGAGCGCTGCGAAACATCCACCAACTATATTGGCTGTATTGAAGCGGGCTTAAAATTTCCTTCTATCGAAATGATCGACAAAATAGCCAGGGCGCTGCACCTGCCGGTCTATCAATTTTTTCTGGAAAACCAGCGTCTGGCCGGGCGGGTCAAACCGGTGTTTGCCCGGTATCTTTTACCCGAAGCGGTCAAACAGGATATTTTAAATCAGCTCGAGGCGGTGGCCCGGCGGGTCAAGAAATACTGACTTTTTGCAAAACTTCCGTTACGGCATCTGCTTTGTTCAATGTATACAGATGTATTCCCGGCGCGCCGTGTTTGATTAAATCCCGAATTTGCGCCGCCGCGTGGTTTATGCCGATTTTCCGCACTTCTTTTTCCGCCGCGGCCTGTAATTTTTGCAGTAAGTTCTCCGGGATTCTGGCCCGGCTTAATTCGGCGGTTTTTTGGACCTGCTTGAGATTGGTGATCGTCCAGATGCCCGGAATGACCGGCGCGGTGATCCCGGCCGCACGGACAGATTTTACATAATCATAATAATACTGATTGTCAAAAAATAACTGCGTAAATACCGCCTCTGCTCCGGCGCGCACTTTTTCGGTCAGATGGTTTATATCGGATTGCAGGCTCTCTGCTTCGGGGTGCTTCTCGGGAAACCCGGCGGCGGCTATCGACAGCGAAACGCGCTGACGGGTGAAGTGCACCAGATCCGCCGCGTGCTTGAACACGTCGCTTTCCGGCTGGTAGTCCAGATTGTTGCGCGGATAGTCGCCGCGCAGCGCCAGAATGTTTTCCACTCCCCAGCCGGAAATTTTTTGTAAAAAACTCAGGATAGACTGTTCGCTGGAGCCGATGCAGGTCAGATGGGGCATCAGTTCGAGATTTAATTCCGTGCTGATTTTTTCAAGAAGTTTCAAACTGCGGCCCTGCGTGGCGCCGCCGGCGCCGTAAGTGACGGAAATTAAACCCGGCTTAAAATTTTTCAGTTTTTTTAATTCGGCCAGCAGGGGCGCGAGGCCGTCGTCCGTTTTGGGCGGGAAGACCTCGAAAGAAATAACTGGTTTGTTTTGGTCATATATTTCTGTTAAACGCATACTGCCCCTCAGTCACTTCGTGATAGCTCCCTTGGTTATAGGGGAGCAAAACAGGTGCTTTATTATAGACCATAGATTAACGGTCTGTAATGTTTTCGCTGCTGTGAACCAGTGGGGCTGCTATTCCAACTCTATCCCCAGTGGACAGTGGTCGGAGCCGGTGACGTCCGGGAGGATAAAAGCGTCTTTTAATTTGGCTTTCAGTCCGTCCGTGATAAAAAAATAATCAATTCTCCAGCCGACATTGCGTTCCCGCGCCAGGGTTTTGTAATCCCACCAGGTGTACAATTCCGGCTGGCCGGGGTGCTTCTCGCGCAGGGTGTCGCAGAATCCCGCGGCCAGCAGGCGGTCTATCCATTCCCTTTCTATTTTTAAGAAACCGGAGGTGTGCTCATTCTCTTTGGGATGGGCGAGGTCTATTGCTTGATGTGCGGTGTTTACATCGCCGCAGATGATGAGCTGCTGCCCGGCTTTTTGCCGTTTTTGGCAGTACTCCAGCGTGGCGGCATAAAAATCCATTTTGTAGTCCAGCCGCTCCTGATTTTTTTTGCCGTTGGGAAAATAAATATTCAGCAGGGTAAAATCCGCATACTCGGCGATAACCGTCCGGCCTTCGCTGTCAAAACAGGGCAGGTCAAAGCCGTATTTGACACTGCGCGGTTTTTCTTTAGTATAAATGACCGTGCCGCTGTAGCCTTTTTTCTCCGCGGACGACCAGTAGGCCGTGTAACCGGGGACGTTGAGCAGGGCGTCGTCAAGCTGTGCGGGGCAGGCTTTGGTTTCCTGCAGGCAGAGCATATCCGGCTGTTCTCCGGCGAACCAGTCCAGAAACCCTTTTTTCTGCGCGGCGCGGATACCGTTTACATTCCAGGAGAGTAGGCGCATTATTTGGTGCGCAGCAGGGAAAAGACCCGGTCGGCGCTGTTCTGCAGAGTCTCCGCGCTGAGATCGGCGGAATTGGCGGTCACCACCGAGACCGGATAGGCCGTCAGATACTCGCCGTCCAGCGCGTGCAGCACAATATTGTTGGCGCCGCTGTAAATCTTCATGTAACTGTCCAGCACCGGCGCGGAGCCGCCGCGCAGGGTTTCAATAATAAGCACTCCATTATAGTAGGCGAAATTGTATTCCTGAATATTGCTCAAATCATCGATGGTCACGGAATAATACCGCCCCGCGCGGTTTTCCAGCTGTTCCAGAAAACTCAAAACATAGGCGGACTGGTGGGTGAGGACCAGCGCCCTGCGGTTGGTGAGGTTGTTGGGCAGCGTGCGGTAAGGCATCGGCTCGCTGTCGTCCCTGTCCTGACAGCCGACCAGTAAAAAAAAGCAAATAATGAATATGCCGCTTAATCTGCGCATCGGGAGAATTGTACTAAAGAATTCCCGCCAGAACAAACCGGCAGGGCGGGCGCGCTTGACAGCCTGGAAACAAATATGTATACTCCGCCAAAGTTTTAACAATATTGTTTGTATAAACTAAATAATTACAATATTGTATTAAATTGGATGGAGGCCAAAAATGACGGAAACGGTGACGACCAAAGCACAGGTGATCGCGGATTCCCTGCAGTACTGGAATACCGGCAAGACGCAGGAATGGCAGGATCTGGGCATCGATTTCGTGATGGGCAAAAGGGAAGGCTATTATTTTTGGGATATGGACGGTAAGCAGCTGATGGATGTCCATATTAATGGCGGCGTGTTCAGTCTCGGCCACCGCAATCCTGAGGTGATCGCCGCGCTGGTCAAAGGGCTGGAATATTATGACATTGGTAATCATCATTTCCCTTCACCTCTAAAAGCCGCCTTGTCCAAGGAGCTGGTCAAGGTTTCGCCGGAGAGCCTGAATCATTGTCTGCTTTCGGCTATCGGCGGAGAAGCGGTGGATCTGGCTTTGAAAAGCGCGCGCTGCGCCACCGGCCGGATCAAGACAATTTCCGTGCAGAATTGCTATCACGGACACACCGGGCTGGCGCTGGCGGCCGGTGCGGAACGTTTTTCCAGACCTTTCTTAGTAGAGCGGGGTGAAGATGAAAATGTAAAAGTGCCGTTCAATGATCTTGATGCCATGGAAAAAGCTTTGTCTAAAAACGACGCAGCCTGTGTAATTATGGAAACTATTCCCGCGACTTACGGCTTTCCCCTGCCAGCGGACGGCTATCTCCCCGCGGTCAAAAAACTGTGTGAAAAATACGGCGCGCTGTATATCGCTGACGAAGTGCAGACCGGGCTAATGCGCAGCGGCCAGATGTGGGCGGTCAGCGGCTACGATGTGGTGCCGGATATGATAGTGACTTCGAAAGGTTTAGGCGGCGGTATTTTTCCGATAGCGGCGATTGTGATGAATGACAGGGCTTCCAAATGGATCCGGCTGGATGGCAGCGCGCATATGTCCAGTTTTGGTGGCAGCGAGCTGGGCTGTATCTGCGCGCTTAAAGTTTTGGAAATACTGCAGAGAAAAACCACCAGCGACAATGTGCATTTTGTCTCCGGATATTTACGCGAGGGCTTGGAAAAAATCAAAGCGGAAAATCCAGACACTTTTAGCAGTATCCGCCAGAACGGCTTGATTATGGGCCTGGAATTTGCCGGTAAACAGGGCGCGATACCGGTGATGCAGCATCTATTCCAAAACGGCGTGTGGGCTATTTACGCAATGTTAGACAACAGTATTCTGCAGCTTAAGCCCGGTATTTTAGCTACTAAAGAATACTGCGATGAGTTGCTGGAAAAAATGAGCAAAGGTATTAAAGCAGCCCGCGAGGATATTCTGCGGCAGGCAAGGTAGTCTTTAAGTAAGAAGAGGAGTCTGGTTTTATGCCACGGCAGATAACTGCAGAAATCAGTAAAAAACCCGGGCCTCCGGCTGTTGCTCTGGACAAAAAATTATTCGATGATCTAGCGCGCGACGCTTTGCAGAAATACGGTTTGACGCCGTACTGGGAAGCTAAATTATTTCTGCTTTCTGAGAATATCACCTATGCGGTTACCAATAAATTAAGCGGCGACCGTCTGATGCTCAGGATCAGCAAGCCGGGGTATCACCCGCCGGAGGAGCTGCTGGCTGAAGTGGTTTGGGTTGAACATTTGCGCAAAACCACGGCGATCGTTACGCCGGAGCCGCAGAAAGGCCTGAATGGCGAATACATTAATTTTATCCAGAGCAGTTTAAGCGAAAATATTTACACCTGCGTGCTTTATGAATTTGTGGAAGGCGGAAATCCCGACGAGAGTGATGAAAACTTGATGCTGCGCAGTTTTGTGGATCTGGGCGAGATCAACGGCTATCTGCACAAAGACGCCAGAGAATGGCCGCAGGCCGCGCAGTTGCCGCGTTTTCAGTGGGATTTTGACGCGATTTTGGGCAAAATTTCCCGTGTGGGCCGCTGGCAGGACAACCCCGAACTTGACGGCGAAATGATTGATTTGTTTGGCCAATGCGCGGCGATTATTGAAAAACGGCTCAGAAAGTACGGCAAAAATAAAAATAATTACGGGCTGATCCATGCTGATTTGCGTCTGTCCAATCTGCTGGTGGATGGGATGACGATCCGGGTTATTGATTTTGATGACTGCGGCTTTAGCTGGTATATGTTTGACGCTGCCGCGGCGCTAAGTTTTATCGCCCACAAACCCTTGGCTAAACACTTGCTGGAAAACTGGCTGAGTGGTTACCAAAAAGTCCTGCCTATTGCCAAAGCTGATCGGGCGGAAATAGACACCTTAATTATGGCCCGGCAGCTGAGTATGCTTGGTTGGCTGGGCTGTCATCAGGACAGCGGACCGGCCAAGGAATTAAACCCTGGCTATACGGATGGCACGGTCCTAATGGCGGAAGAATATCTTAGGAAGCACAAGTAGTCGGCAGGGTAATCATTTTGGGAGGTAAACAAGAATGAGTGGTTTAGTAACAGGCGGCAAAAATGCGCTGAGCAAGTCGCTGAAGCTCTTGTATGTATACGCTTTAGCAACGGGTGCGATTTTTACATTTATGTGTTACTGGGACGGTATTTTTATGTCCTATTGCGGACCCTCGGCTTTTCTGGCCTTTGCGCTGATGGCACTCATCATTTTGCCGGTCGCCTATGTTTATGCGGAACTCTCCACGTTGCTTCCCAGCACCGGCTCTTCGCTGATTTTTAACACGGTAGGGTTAAATAAGCACGCCGGCTTTTGGTCGAGCTGGTTAATTATGGCAGTGTGGCTGGCTGTTCCGCCAGCCGGCACTTTGGGGCTTGTTGATTGGCTGAATTTCCAGTTTGGACTGAATTTGTCCGGGAACATTGCCCTGCTTATTGGCGTGTTGTCGCTTGTAGGCTGGTTTTTGCTTTCAATACACCGTAATATTGTCGCCGGTAAGGTACAGACCTGGATGCTGTTTCTGTCTATTGGCGGTGTGGTGCTGACCGGTCTTTTGTTTTTCTTTTCCAGCGATTGGTCTTTAGCGAATTTTAGTAATTTCTTTGCTTCTTGTTTGACTGTGCCGGAAGGCGGCACTCCGGGCAGCGGCGGCTGGCTGGGCTGGACAATCGGCGCGTTCTTTATGCTGAGTCCGTATATCGGTTTTGAAGTAGTGCCGGCGATGGTCGAGGAAGGGACTTTCCCGATCCACGATCAGAAAAAAGCTATTCTCGGTTCGGTTATCACCTGCGGTATTGTGTATGCGTTTTTCTATTTTGCTCTTGCTGGTATGGCTCCGTGGGATGTGCTGACTCACGGCGGCGACTGTGCCCCGTTTATTTCGATGGAGTCTATCCGCCGCAGTTTCGGATTGGGCTGGGAGCCGTTTGTGTTATTTATGGGTATAGTCGGCGTAGTCTTGCCGATCACGACCAGTGTTCTGGGTTTTTGGATCTCTGGAGTGCGGATGATCTATGCAATGGGCCGGCAGAATTTCCTGCCGGAAATTTTTGCGAAAACCAACAAACACGATCAGCCGATACTGCCCAATATTTTAGTCCTGCTGGTTAGTATTGCGTTTCTCTCAATGGAAACGATCCGTTCCTTCTTTGATCTTTTGGCTCTGGCCGGCGCGCTCTGCTACATTATCACTTCGATTTCCTCGATGAGGATAGCGCGCAAACACCCTGAATGGAAACGGCCTTTCCCTTTGCCGGGAGGTAACTTAATGCGCTGGGCTTCACTGCTTGTCTCGGTGGTAATCGCCGTGTTCTGCTCTTTGGGCTTCACCGCGCGGAGCTGGTTCGGTTTTCTGGGTTATCTGTCTATCGGGCTGCTGCTGTGGGGTTATATGGTGATCTTCCGCTGGCGTAAATCCCAAGTCTGGATCAAAACTCCGGACGGCGATAAAGAATACTGATACCTTTGCTGCCTGAAGTTTGCTGAAGCGAATTTCAGGCAGCTCCCCTGGTAAAGGGGGAAAGCAAACATTAAGCAAAGGAGTTTTATGGGCATACTGGCTGGAAAAGTTGCGTTGATCACTGGAGCATCGATGGGTATCGGCAGCGGCATTGCGGAAGTATTTGCGGCTGAGGGCGCGAAGCTCGCTTTAGCCGCCCGCTCGGAACAGACGGATGTTTTAGCTGCTGAATTAAAAAAACGGGGCGCTGAAGTTGTGGCTGTAAAAATGGATGTGACTGACCCCGCCAGCGTCAAAGCCGGAGTGGCCCAGACGCTTCAGGCTTATGGCACGATAGATATTTTGGTGAATAATGCCGGGGTTTGTCAGCTGGAGCCTTTTCTCCAGACCACGGATGCTGTGCGGGACTTTCATTTTGAGGTCAATGTCAAAGGCGTTTGGAATGTCACGCGTGAAGTTGTGCCGCTGATGCAGAAAAAAAGAGAAGGCCGGATAGTTATTTTGTCTTCGGTGACCGGCGATCTGGTCGCTGATCCGGGCGAGGTGGCTTATGCCACGACTAAAGCGGCGCTGGTCGGGTTTACCAAGTCTCTGGCTGTAGAACTGGCGGCAGATAATATTACCGTGAATGCTATTTGTCCGGGAATTATTTTGACCCCGATGGTGAAAGGTATTGCCGCCCGGTCTGATCCGAATGATCCGGCGGCTGTGCTGCAGGCCAATGCCAGAGGGATTCCCCTTAAGCGGCTGGGCGACCCCCGGGATGTTGGTCATCTGGCGGCGTTTCTGGCTTCCGCGGGAGCCTCTTATATTACCGGCACCCAGATGGTTATTGACGGCGGCAGCACTTTGCCGGAGTCAGCTGGTTTTGGGGTTTAGAATTTTAAGCAAAGGAGATTAAACTTGACCAAAACAGAAAAAATAGAAATAGCCAAAGCAGAGCAGACAGTCGCTGTGGCGCTGGACGAAAAATTATTCGATGATCTGGCGCGCGACGCTGTGCGCAAATATTTTCAGGAGCCGTACTGGACGGCGCGGCTGTTACAGCTCTCGGAAAACATTACCTATCTGCTGGAAAACAAATTGAGCCGCGACAGGATGGTCCTGCGGATCAGCCGCCCCGGCTATCACACGGTGGAGGAATTAAAAGCGGAGATCACCTGGGTGGAATATATTAAGAAATACACCGCTGTGGTGGTCGCCGCCCCGCAAAAAGGTTTGGACGGCGAATATGTGCAATTTATTAAAAGTGCTTTAGCCAGAGAAACCTACACCTGCGTCCTGTATGAATTTATGGACGGTCAGGCGCCCGATGAGAATGATGAGGAGGTAATCCTGCGCAGTTTTGTGGATCTGGGCGAGGTGACCGCCTATCTGCACCGCAATACCCGCACCTGGCCGACCGCCCGCCGGCTGGAGCGCTTCGTCTGGGATTATGACACGATGCTGGGCAGCCAGCCGCGCTGGGGCCGCTGGCAGGACGCGCCGGATCTGACCGGCGAGGGGATAGATATTTTGACTAAAACTTCCGCGGTTATTCAGCGGAGATTAAAAAAATACGGTCAGACCAAAGCGAACTTTGGCCTCATTCACGCTGACCTGCGGCTGGCCAATCTTTTGGTCGAAGGTATGACGATCCGGGTTATTGATTTTGACGATTGCGGCTATGGCTGGTATCTGCACGATCTGGCTTCCGCGGTTAGTTTTATCGAGCATAAACCGATTGCCAAACAGCTGGTCGAGAACTGGCTGACCGGCTACCGGAAAGTAGCGCCGCTGGCCAAAGCGGAGCTTGCAGAAATAGACACCTTTATTATGCAGCGCAGGCTGCAGCTTTTGGCCTGGCTGACCAGCCACAGCGAAAGCACTCCGGTAAAGGCGTTGAGCGTCGGCTACGCAGACGGCAGTGTGCAGCTGGCGGAAGAGTATCTCAGAAGGTATCTGTGAATCAGGGTAAATCTTTTGTAGGAGGTAAATAGAAATGACAAAAACTATTGTAGAAGGAGGCAGGAATGCCCTGCGTAAATCGCTGAGCCTGCTGTATGTGTATGCGCTGGCTACCGGCGCGATCTTTACGTTTATGTGTTACTGGGACGGTATTTTCCTGTCCTATTGCGGGCCGGCGACATTCTTCGCGTATATCTTGATGACCCTGATGTGTCTGCCGATCGCTTATGTTTATGCGGAACTCTCGACCATGCTGCCCAGTGCGGGATCTTCGCTGGTGTTTAATACGATTGGTCTCAACAAGCACGCCGGTTTTTGGTCCAGCTGGCTGATCATGTGCGCCTGGATAGCGGTGCCGGCGGCCGGCACGCTGGGCATTATTGACTGGATTAATTTCCAGTTTAATTTTGGCTGGTCGGACAGCGTGATGCTTATCATCGGCATTGTTTCACTTTTTGCCTGGTTTGGTTTATCGCTGTCCAAAAATGTCATTGCCGGCAAAATCCAGACTTATATGCTGTTTTTTGCCATTGGCGGCATTGTGCTTACTTCACTGCTGTTGTTTTTTTCCGGACACTGGACACTGGCTAACTTTACTTCCGGCGCCGGACTGGGCGGATTTTTTTCCACGGCTCTGGGCGGCGCTGGTCTGCCCAAACCGCAATGGATAGGCTGGCTCATCGGCGCGGCTTTTCTCATTACTCCTTATTTTGGTTTTGAGACCGTGCCCGCTCTGGTCGAGGAAGGCACTTTCCCGATCCACGATCAGAAAAAAGCGATTTTGGGTTCGGTGGTCACCTGCGGCGTTATTTATGCGATATTTTATTTTGCCGTGGCCGGGGTTATGCCCTGGGCTCAGCTGACCAATAATGGCGACTGTTCGCCGTTCGTGTCCATTAAAGCGTTTCTGGCTATTTTCCCGGGCTGGACTGTTTATGCTCTTTTACTGGGCGTGGTCGGCGTGCTGCTGCCGATTGCCACCAGCGTTTTGGGTTTCTGGTATTCCGGCGTGCGGATGATCTATGCCATGGGCCGGCAGAATTTTTTACCGGAAGTTTTTTCGTATACCAATAAGCACGATCAGCCCATTCTGCCGAATGTTCTGATTTTAGTTATCAGTATTCTTTTCATTATGATGCAGAGTATTCGTTCTTTCTTCGATCTGATGGCTTTTGCCTGCGCGCTTTGTTATGCGATCAGCACGATCTCTTCAATGATCCTGGCCAAAAAACATCCGGAGTGGAAGCGGCCGTTTGTGCTGCCCTGGGGCAATGTGATGCGCTGGATATCTTTGAGCGTCGCGGTGGTGATCGCCTTTTTCTGCACTATCGGGATTACGCCGATAACCTGGGCGGGTTTCTTCGGTTATATAGGCGTTGGTCTGCTCCTGTGGGGTTATATGGTAATATTCAAATGGCGCAAGGATAAAGTCTGGATGAAAACGCCGGACGGCGATAAAGAATACTGATACCCCTCCCCTTGTAAAGGGGAGAAAAACAAGTGTTAGAAAAGGAGTTTTATGGGCATACTGGCTGGTAAAGTTGCGTTAATAACCGGAGCATCGATGGGCATTGGTAGCGGCATCGCGGAAGTCTTTGCCGCGGAAGGCGCCAGACTGGCGCTGGCCGCGCGCTCGGAGCAGACGGACGCGCTGGCGGAGAAGCTAACAAAATCCGGTGCGGAAGCCATCGTCCTCAAAATGGACGTGACCGATCCGGCCAGTATTCAGTCCGGCGTGGCAAAAACAGTGCAAACCTATGGCAGCATTGATATCCTGGTCAATAATGCCGGTGTCTGCAAGCTCGGCCCTTTTGAGGAGATGAGCGATGCCGAGCGGGATTTTCATTTTGACGTCAATATCAAAGGCGTCTGGAACGTGACTAAAATTGTTTTACCGTATTTGAAAAAATCTAAAAACGGGAAAATTGTCATCATGTCTTCGGTGACCGGCGATATGGTGGCCGACCCCGGCGAAGTGGCTTATGCCACCACCAAAGCCGCGCTGGTCGGATTTACCAAGTCACTGGCGGTAGAGCTGGCCCCGTACAAAATCAATGTCAATGCGATTTGCCCCGGCTATGTGCTTACGCCTATGGCACAGAGTATTGCCAGACAGTCCAATCCGGCTAATCCTGAAGCGGTCATTCAGGGCATTGCCAGCGCCGTGCCGCTCAAGCGGCTGGCTGAGCCTCAAGAAGTCGGCCAGCTGGCGGCTTTTCTGGCCTCGTCTGGCGCGGCTTATTTGACCGGCACGCAAATTGTTATTGATGGCGGCAGTACTCTGCCGGAGACAGTCAGCGTCGGAGCCTAAAGGAGGTGGGGAGCAGACACTCCCCACCTTGATCCGCTTATCTCTGGCTTTGGTGCCGGAGACAGTTTAGATCCTGTACCCGACAGACAGATAAATATTCGACATATTGTATGTTCCGTTCATGGTGTCAGACATTCTGTCGTCTTTAGCCTTGGCGCCGATACGCTCCCAGGCCAGCTCCATGTCCCAGTCCTTGCTTATGATCGAGCCCAGCGAGAGGCCGTAGCCTATGCTGTTGTCCAGCTTGAGCTCTCTTTGCATGTTGCCGTTTGGTTTGATAAAGTTGTAGGAGAGTTTGCCGCCGACATAAGGCTTTATGGACGGCATGTTCTTTAGAGTGAACATATAGCGTGGTCTTAGATAGAGAGAAGTAGTCTGTATACGCAGATCGTTTTGTGCTAACTCTGTTTTTTGATTGGGCAGAGAAGTAGTGCCTGATTTAGGCCGATCTTTATAGGAAGAGACCTGTCTATTCAGCATATAGCTGAGTCCGCCCAGCACTTCGAAATTGCCGGGTTCCCCTGAATTATCGCGAAATTTCAGCACCGGATACTCAACTCCGAGGCCAAATCCCGAATTCAGATTGTACTCGGTGTTGACCTTCAGTCTGGGGCTGGGGTCGTTGCGAGAAACACTGGCGTTGAGCACACTGCCGAGCCCATAAATCCCTTTGAGCGTAATATCCCCGCTCGCATATACGCCGCTGATCATAAGCACCAGAACAGATACTAACAACATATTTCTCATGTCTTTTTACCTCCTTATATATATTTTTTCCCGCCTTCTCCTTTCCTAAGGGGGAATGTTCATAGTAGCACTTTCTCTCCGAACTGGCAAGACCTATCCCGCGCAAACCGGCATGGATAAAGGCTTTGCGGGCAATGACCTAAAATAATCGTTTGCGCTGCAGGCACCCTGAATGGTAAAAAAACAGGGCGGAAACTTGTGCCAAATCCGGCAGAGTTAGACAAACCGGATTAATCTTGGTTAAATTTCGCATATGAAAATAGCGGTGGGTTTGAGCGGCGGCGTGGATTCCGCGGTGGCGGCTTTGTTATTGAAGCAGGCCGGGCATGAGGTGCTCGGTCTCACAATGTCTATCTGGCAGGACAATCCCGCTTACAAAGCCGGGCGCGGCGACGCCTGTTTCAGTCCGGACGAAAAAAAAGATATAGCCCAAGCGCAGGAGTTAGCGGATATTCTGCGGATACCATATCAGGTGCTGGACTGTGCCAAACAGTATCAGCAAATTGTGCTGGACTATTTTAAGCGCGAATATCTGGCCGGCCGGACGCCCAACCCCTGCGTGTTCTGTAACAGTCAGGTGAAATTCGGCGTGCTGGTCGAGCTGGCCAGACAGAGCGGGTTAGTGTTCGATAAATTTGCCACCGGCCATTACGCGAATATTGAAAAAATCGCTGACCGGCAGGTTTTGAAAAAGGCTGCGGACTTGTCCAAAGACCAGACTTATTTTTTGTATCGTTTGCAGCAGGCGCAGCTGGCGCAGATAATTTTTCCGCTGGGGAATTTAACTAAGACCGCGGTGCGTAAAATCGCCGCAGAAAATAAATTGCCCGTCAGCGCTAAACCGGACAGTCAGGATTTTTACAGCGGGGATTACACCGATCTGCTGGACGCGGCCGACCGTCCCGGCAATATAGTGGACGCCGGCGGGAAAGTGCTGGGCAGGCATAAGGGGTTCTGGCATTACACTATCGGTCAGCGCAAAGGTTTGGGGCTGGCGGCGGAGCGGCCGCTGTATGTGCTGGACATCGATGCCTGCCGCAATGAAGTCCTCGTCGGTTATGAGAAAGAGACTTTTGCCAGCGGGCTGCTGGCCGCGGACTTGAATTGGCTTATCGCGGAGAAACCGGAGAAAATGTCCGCTCTGGTCAAAATCCGTTCGGCGCAGCAAGAATTTCCGGCGGAGATAATTCCGCAGGAAGAGACTGGCGGGCGCAGCCGAACCATAGAAGTCCGCTTTGCCAGTCCGCAAAAGGCCGTGACCAGAGGCCAGTCGGTGGTTGTGTATCAGGGCGAGTATGTGGCGGGCGGCGGGGTGATCATACAATCACTATGACACCCCTCAGCCGCCTATGTCTCGGCTTCGCTCGACAGCCGGCGGCAGTTCCCCTTAGTAAGGGGAGACAACTGGAGCGGCAGAAAGGTGTAAAAATGCAGATTATTTTAAACGGCCAGCCGCAAGAAATAGCCTCTGGTTTGAATATTGAAACTCTGGTCAAAGAGCTGGAACTGGAAGCCACGGCGCTGGTGGCGGAATACAATGAACAGATCCTATCCAGAGAGGATTGGGCGCAAATCTCTCTGGCGGAGAATGACAAATTAGAGCTAATAAAGTTCTGCGGAGGTGGATAGAGAGTGATTGAGGCGCGTGGATATTTGGTTAATGATTACTCAAAAAATCCGCGGGATTTTGCCGGCCATAGCGCACATGTAAAATCTCGACGGTTTGCTTGTTGACCAGATAAAATAATAAGAAATTATCAATAGGTGTATAACGTATCTCCGCGTCCAGCGGGCGTCTGGGCGCATAGACAGGGCAGGCGTAAGGAAAATGCGCCAGTGTATTTGTGATAACATCAAGGTCGGCAATAAATTTTCTAGCGGCCTGCGGCGCGCCTAATGTGTCAGCAATGTAATGGGTAATTTTTTCTAAATCGTCCAGCGCGGACGGTAAAAAAGCAATTTTATGGAGCCTGTTAGGCATTGCCCGCAATATCCCGGAGCCTTTTTAATACGGTGTCTTTGTTATAACGTTTTTTAGTCGTTTTGGCCTGCGTTACGGCTTCTTTCAGGCTCAAATAAATTTCGGTTTCAAACAGGTCTTTTTCGTAAGCCTCCATGCTCATGACGACCATATCACCGCTGCCGTTTTTGGTCAGATACACCGGTTCATTGCTGATGTGCACCAGCCGGGAAATATCACTAAAATTATTGCGTAAGTCCGAAACCGGACGAATATGCGGGGTACGCGGCATATAAAATACTCCTTTTTTAAGTTAGCATAATTATAGCATATATTATGCTAAATATATTTCCGGTATTTCCGCAGCCAGTTTTCCAGAATGACCAGCGTGAATAGTCGGCGGCCGTGATTGACGCCGCACTGGTGTTCAGCCAGCAGATTTAGCAAACCGGTTTGCTGAAAATAACCGGAATTGACCAGCACGGAATTATTAAACAGCTCCGCGGCGTATGGTTTCAGTTCCTTCCGAAACCAGCTGTTGAGCGGCACGCCGAACCCCTGTTTTTTGCGGTAAACAAGCTTTTTCGGCAAATACTTCTCCGCGATTTTTTTGAGCAGGTATTTGAGCTGGAAATTATGGATCTTGTATTGTTCCGGCAGCCGTGCGGCGAACTCCATCAGCCGCACATCCAGCAGCGGTGCGCGGACTTCCAGCGCGTGATGCATGGCCGAGCGGTCGGCCTTGACCAGCAGATCGTGATTGAGATAGAGCCTGGTGTCGCAGTAAAGCATTTTGTCGATGAGATTGGCGGCGGGAGCCTCTGTGAAGATCCGGACGAATTGCCGGGCGCCATTGCCCCGCGGCATTTGATCCGTGTAGAGTTTGTCTTTGAGCGCGCCGGCAAAAGACAGATTGGCCTGCAGGTAGCTTTCCGCCGGGGGGCTGAGCGACACCCGGCACAGCCATTTCAGGCGGCGCAGGAACGAACGGTGCGCGGAATTTTCCGGCAGACGGCGCAGGACAGTGTGCAGTCCCCGCCGCAGCGGTGCAGGGATTTTGCGGAAGTATTCCTGATAGAGCAGGCCCAGATAGCGCTCGTAGCCGCCGAAACATTCGTCGCCGCCGTCGCCGCCCAGCGCGACCGTGACGTGCTGTCTGGTCAGCTGGCAAAGATAATGCATGGGGATCTGCGAGGGATCGGCGTTGGGCTCGTCGTAGCTGTCGATCAGCTCCGGCATTATGGCCACGGCGTCCGGCGTGACGGTAAATTCCTGATGTTCGGTATGCAGATATTCCGCCGCCTGCCGGGCATAGCTCAATTCATTAAAATCTTTCTGGGTGAAACCGATCGCAAAGGTTTTGACTGCCCCGCGCTCCGCCATCAGCGCCGTGATGAGCGAGGAATCCACGCCGCCGCTCAAAAAAGCGCCCAGCGGCACATCGGCGAGCAGTCGCAGATTTACGGCCTCGCGCAGGATTTTTTCGGTCTGAGCCAGAGCTTCCGGCAGGGCCAGAGCTAATTTCGGCCTGTAATCAATATCCCAGTATTTTTGCAGAACCGCTTGATTGCGCCCGAAGGTCAGCGTGTGTCCGGCGGGAAGCTTATAAATATGCTGAAAAACGGAATTATCCGACGGTATGTAATTGAAGGTCAGAAAATCATCGAGCAGCGCAAAATCGATCCGGGTCTGGACTTCCGGCTGGGTCAACAGGGCGTCCACTCGGGAGGCAAAAATTAAAGCCGTGCCATTAAAATAATAATACAGCGGTTTTTTGCCGAGCTGGTCGCGGGCCAGAAAAAGAATATCCTGCGCCCGGTCATAGATAGCAAAGGCAAAAGCGCCGCGCAGCAGCTTAACGCAGTCCGCTCCGAATTTCGCGTACATTTTGAGAATAACTTCCGTATCCGAGCTGGTTTGAAACTGTTCGTCCGCGAAATATTCTTTTTTGAGCTCCAGAAAATTATAGATCTCGCCGTTGAAAACTAAACTTAAATTACCGTCCGGAGAGCAAAAAGGCTGATTGGCGCTGTCCGACAGGTCGATTATTTTCAGGCGGCGGTGGCCCAGCCCAACCCATTTGCCGTGCCGGGAGATTATCTTACAGCCCGCGGCGTCCGGCCCGCGGCGGGCGAGCGTGTCCGTCATTTTTTGAATATGCTCAGGCTGTATTTCCTGGACGCTGACCTTACCGGCTATGCCGCACATGGCCTTATCATAACAGATAAAAAACAACGCGGCGCTATTTGAGAAAACCACCTGCTTCCCTTATACTGTACCCCTGAGATTTTTAGTTTTTCTGGAAGGACTGCCATGACCAGAGACATAGAAGAATTGACCGCCATAGCCCGGAAACTCCGCCGCGCGATTATCGAGATGCTGGCGGAAGCTGGTTCCGGCCATCCCGGCGGGTCGCTGTCCGCCGCGGATCTTGTGACCGCGCTGTATTTCGCCAAAATGCGTTATGCGCCTAAAGATCCGCGCTGGCGGGAACGGGATAAATTCGTGCTGTCCAAGGGGCACGCGGCTCCGGTGCTGTACGCCGCGCTGATGGAGGCGGGAATGCTCGATCCCGCGCTAAAAATGACCCTGCGCAAGATCGGTTCGCCTTTGCAGGGACATCCCGACATGCACAAAGTGCCGGGGGTGGAGATCTCGACCGGCTCGCTGGGACAGGGTATTTCGGTGGCGGTGGGTCTGGCTCTGGCGGATAAACTGGATAAAATAAACGCTAAAATTTACTGTCTGACCGGCGACGGCGAGTGTCAGGAAGGCCAGGTCTGGGAAGCGGCCATGGCCGCGGCGCACTACAAATTGGACAACCTGGTGGTCATTACCGACCGCAACCGTTTGCAGATCGACGGCGGGACGGAGGACGTGATGGGTTTGGAGCCGCTGGCCGCTAAATGGCGGGCGTTCGGTTTTGAGGTCATCGAAATCGACGGGCATAATTTTGAACAGATACTGGCCGCGCTGGACAAGGCGGACGACAGCAAAGGACGTCCGGTGTATATTCTGGCTAACACGATCAAGGGCAGGGGTGTTTCTTTTATGGAAAACAAAGTGAATTATCACGGCGTGGCGCCGACCAGAGCAGAAGCGGTTAAGGCGTTGGCGGAGCTGGGCTGACACCCTGTCGGTCGGCCAAAGGCTTGACCGCCTCCCCTAAGGAGAGGCAATAAAGCTGGTATTGGTTATCTCTCCTTACTAAACTAAGGGGAGCTGTCTGGCGAAGACAGGGCAGAGGGGTGCTTTACAGGTGAGACAACGGAGAAGTAAATGCTAAAAATTGCGCAAATCGGTATTGGCCGCTGGGGTAAAAATCTCCTGCGCAATCATTATCAGCTGGGCTCCCTGCGGCTGGTCTGCGATCTGGACCAGAATAATATCGCCGCCGCGCTCAAATTATATCCTGAGCTAAAGGTGACTAAAAATATCGACGATGTGCTGAATGATCCCGGTATCGACGCGGTGGTCATTGCCACGCCGGCCGCAACGCATTTTGCGCTGGGTAAAAAAGTTCTGGAAGCGGACAAACATTGTTATATCGAAAAACCGATAGTCCTCAAACAGCAGGATTTGCAGGATTTAATGAAATTAGCCGGTGAAAAAAAGAAAATTCTCATGGAAGGCCACCTGCTGCTGTATCACGGTGCGGTCAACCGGATGCGCGAGGCGGTGCAGTCCGGCTTGATTGGCGAGCTGCAGCAGGTGTACTGCCGCCGGGCGGCTCTCGGCGCGATCCGTTTTGAGAGCAATGTGCTCTGGGATCTGGGCACGCACGATATTTCGGTGGTTTATTATCTGCTGAATGAGCAGCCGGCGGTCATCAGCGCGCAGGCGGCGCAGTTCTATCCGCAGCGCACCGCCGAAGTGGTCTTCACGGCGATCAAATTCGCTTCCGGTAAAATCGCGCATATTCACAACAGCTGGCTGGATCCGCACAAAGACCGCAAGGCTATCGCGGTCGGTACGCAGGGTATGCTGATCATGGACGAGCTGGCCGCGGACGGTAAAGTGAAGTTTATTAAAAAACGGGTGGAGTATGACCCGTCCCGGAAATTTGAGCATGAACGTTTTGCCTATGTAGACGAGGGCGTGGAAGTTCTCGATTATGCCGGGGTCGAGCCTTTGCGCGCGGAGTGCGAGCATTTTATCCGCGCCTGCGAGTCCGGCTCTGCTGTGCGCAGCGACGGCCCCAACAGCCTGCGTGTCCTCAAGACCCTTGAAGCCGCGCAGTATTCGCTGGAACATGCCGGTGAGCCGGTGCGGTATCGGTAAATTTCCCTGAGGCGGTTTGACACAAGTAGGCCATTAGTAATGACATATATAGGCCGTTAGTAATGGCCTATTACCGGAAAGTCTGGTATAATTGCCGGTATGCTCTTTACAGAATTGCAGGAAATTGTCCGCACGCAGAAAGCGCAGCTGCTCAGGCAGCCGACGGAGCTGACGCGGGATATTCTGCCGGATTTGCCGGATGTGCAGACCTATGCCCTGATCATCACCGGTATCCGCCGCTGCGGCAAAAGCACGCTGCTGCGGCAATTCGCGCGCAAACTGCGGCGCGGTTATTTTTACTTAAATTTTGACGACCTGCGGCTGGCGGGTTTTACGACGCAGGATTTTCTGCTGCTGGACAGGTTGATTTTAAAGTCCGGATGCCGGGTGTTATTGCTGGACGAGATCCAGCTGGCTCCGCGCTGGGAGGCCTATGCGCGGCAAAAGCTGGACGAGGGTTTTCAGGTGCTGCTGACCGGCTCCAACGCCGCGCTGCTGAGCCGCGAACTGGGCACGAAGCTGACCGGACGGCATATCACGAAAGAATTATTTCCTTTTTCCTACTGGGAGTTTTTACGCTTTACCAAACGCCGGGCCGGAGCGAAGTCGCTGGAGCGGTATTTGCAGACCGGCGGGTTTCCCGAATATCTGAAAACTAAAAGACCGGAAGCGCTGAATCAATTGCAGCAGGATATTTTGTACCGGGATATAGCGGTGCGGTATGGCCTGCGCGATGTCTCCTCTCTGAAACGGCTTTTTGTTTATCTGGCTTCCAATACGGCGCATTTGCTTTCCCCCAGCAAGCTGACCGGCGCGGTCGGCCTGAAATCGCACACTACGGTGTTGGAATATCTGTCTTATTTTGAGGCGGCTTATCTGCTGCAGCTGACGCCGCGTTTTGCCTGGTCGGTAAAAAAACAGAGTCTGGCGCCCAAAAAAATATATATAAGCGATCCGGGCCTGCTGCGGGTTTCTTCCGCCGCCTTTACGCCGGATCGGGGCGGCCTGCTGGAAAATTTTGTGTTCAATACGCTGCGGCTGCGGACGCCGGATATTTTTTATTTTGCGGACAGGACCGGTGAGTGTGATTTTATTGTCGGGCCGCACAGCGGAAAGCCTTTATGCGTGCAGGTGTGTCTGGAGCTTACGCTGGATAATCAGGAACGGGAAATCAACGGCCTGCTGGCGGCGCTGGATTTTTTTCAAAGCCAGCGCGGGGTCATCATCACCGGCGACGCCAGAGATGTGATAATGCGCGGCGGACGCCGCATAGAGGTAATCCCGGCCTGGGACAAAAGAGCTTTTGCCCTGTAGCCTTAGCACAGGTTAGTTGAAAATCAATAAAATATTCCCTGCTAAATTTACTGTAAATATGCCATTAGTAATGGCATATTTATGTTATTACTAATGGCCTACTCTGAAAACTCAACTTGCCTGGGTCGGAATATGGACAGTATATTTTGCCGGGAAATGGGTAAAATATAGCGCAGTAAAAAATTTGCAATAAATAAAACAAACTGACGATATATTAATGGAAAGAAGAAGGCATGCTGAAACAGAACTTATATAATACAACATTGCGGTCAGTAAAATCCGCCCCCGGCTTACTTTCTGCTACCCCCCCCCCCCCCGCAAAAACTACTTCCAAATAAATAGGACATTTTTTAATTTAAACGCTTCCTTACAAAAGGCAGGAGGTGTTGCCATGACTTAGCCTGCTTATAGGACATTCTGTATTTAGATTTCAAAAAAATAAAAACAAAGGAGAAAAATTATGAATAGAGTAACTGATTTAAATAATGGTTCGAATTGGAGCAATCTTAAAACTGCGCCAAAGGAGGTGGAAAACAAAAACCCTTACTACAATAAGATTTTAGCGAGCGGAATATTCGATAGTACTTTTAATCGTGGTATAAAACTTTGGGAAGGACCATTTAGAAGTAATGCAAAACACTTTGATGCTAGTAAAAGCATAAATGGGAATGTACTAACGATAAGTGCAGATGAAAAAGCTGATATATATTGGGGCCCTGATTATCTGGGAGAGATTAAGCCGCGGCCCGGTCTGACTCGATTGGTAATTACGGTTGAGGATTATTCTGGAAATCCGTGGAATACTAAAATTGGTTTTGTTTTGACCGATAAAGCTGGTTGGGGAAAGTCAAAGACTGACGGTGGCTGGTTTAACCAGGACGACGATGATATTCCTGTTAATAAGAAGGGTAAGGCATATAACATGCATGACAAATTTATTGCCGACGATTTGGAGCCCGAACATTCCGGACTTCAAAGAGGCTCTGTTTTGATATACGATATTTCTAAATATGCTTTTTCTGGAGAGAGCATACATCTTGGAGCCAAAATTAAAATGGAAGGCGGTTCAAAAATGCAGTTTAGATTTGAATTGAAATAAACGGCATTGCGATTTTAAATCGTTCTATGATTTACTTGAGGCCGGAGAAGCAATTTTTTGGCTTCAAATTTTTATGGTGCCGGGGAATTTACTCCCACAGATTATTTAGCGGGACGAGATGCATATTGTCTTTGAAAGACATGGTCAGCTCTCCTGTATATAAAACTATGCCGGAAAATTTTTTGCGCATATTATTTTTGGCAAACCAGCGTAAATTTTTAAAGTGTTCTCCCGTAAAAATGCAAGAAATAAACCGGCAAGAATTAGGGCTACGCAAAAACATTAAGGCCGTTTTGGCGGCGCAGCGCTATGATTGTTAAAAATCCCGGCCTACTTTATACTACTTACTGAAAATCGCTGAAAATCACTTTGAAAACCTTTATAATTATGAGGGAGCTAAGATGAAAAATATCCCGCTGGTCAATGTCAAAGTCCAGTTCGCGCAGATCCAGGCAGAGGCGGAAAAACAGGTTTTGGAAATTTTGCGGACGGGAGCTTACATCCTCGGCCAGCACAATAAGGCCTTTGAGACCGAGCTGGCGGAATATGTCGGCGCCCAATACGCCATTCCGGTCAAATCCGGCACGGACGCTCTGCTGGTGGCTCTGCGCGCGGCGGGCATACAGCCGGGCGATGAGGTCATTACCACGCCGTTTACATTTATTGCCACGGCCGAGGCTATCCGTTATCTGGGCGCCACGCCGGTCTTTGTGGATATTGAACCGGATTCGTACTGCATCGATGTTGCGCAGATAGAACAAAAAATCACTTCTAAAACTAAAGCCATACTGCCCGTGCATCTTTTCGGCCATGCGGCGGATGTCGGGGCTATAGACGCTATTGCCCAAAAACATAATCTGTTAGTTATCGGCGACGCCTGCCAGTCTATCGGCACGGAATATCAGGGCCGGCCGATCGGCGGTCTGTGCGCGGCGGAGTGTTATAGTTTTTACCCGACGAAAAATCTGGGCGGCTGCGGCGAGGGCGGCGCGGTGACGACCAATGATCCGGAGTTCGCGGACAGGGTGCGCATATTGCGCGCGCACGGGATGCGCGAGACCTACAAACACGAGACTATCGGCTACAATATGCGTCTGGACGAGATCCAGTGCGCGATCCTGCGGCTCAAATTGCCAAAACTGCGCGGCTGGACCAGACGCCGGCAGGAGATCGCGGGAATATATACCGCGGCTTTTCAGAGCGTGCCCGGCCTGCAAACCCCGGCTGTGCAGGCGTACAGCAATCACATTTATCATCAGTATACTTTGCTGGCGGAGAACCGAACGGCGCTGCAAAAATATCTGAAAGACAGCGGCGTGGGCACGGCGGTGCATTATCCGATCCCGCTTAATTTGCAGCCGGCTTTTGCGGATTTGCAGCAGGGGCCGGGCTCTTTCCCGGTGGCGGAGTCTGTGGCCGCGAAAATTTTCTCGATCCCGGTCTATCCCGAATTGACGGACGAGGACATCGCGTATATTGTCGAAAAAGTTAAAACCGGGGCGCAGCTGTCATGACGGACAAAAAACTGGAAAAAGCGGCGACGCGGGACGCTTACGGCAAAGCGCTGGCCGAACTGGGCCGGGAAAATAAAAATATTGTCGTGCTGGACGCGGATCTTTCCGGTTCGACGCGCACAGCCTGGTTTGCCAGAGAATTCCCGGACAGATTCTTTAATGCCGGGATTGCCGAGCAGAATATGATCGGTCTGGCGGCCGGTCTGGCCGTGTCCGGCAAGATCGCTTTTGCCAGTACTTTTGCCATGTTCGCGACCGGACGCTGCTGGGAGCAGATCCGCAATACAGTCGGGTATCCGCGCCTTAACGTCAAGGTCGTGGCCAGCCACGCCGGGGTCACGGTCGGCGAGGACGGAGCCAGTCATCAGGCGATCGAGGATATTGCGCTGATGCGCGCGATACTCAATATGCGCGTTATTGTGCCGGCGGATGCCGAGGAGACTAAGATGGTTATCCGGCAGGTCGCCGCTACTGACGGGCCTTTTTATGTGCGGCTGAGCCGTTCGGCGACACCGGCTTTTTATGCGCCGGGCCAATGTGCTTTTCGTCTGGGCAAGGGTTCGATCATCCGGGAGGGCCGGGACGCGGCGATCGTGGCCTGCGGGATTATGGTTTATGAGGCGGACAAAGCCTGCGCAATACTCGCGCAAAGCGGCATCTCGGTGCGTTTGATCAATATGGCTTCGATCACGCCGCTGGATCATGAACTGCTGGCGGAGACCGCTCAAAAATGCGGCAGGATCGTGACCTGTGAAGAGCACAGTATTTACGGCGGTCTGGGTTCGGCGGTGGCGGAGAGCGTGGCGGAGCGTTATCCCTGCCGGATCAAAATCGTGGGTGTGCGCAAGCCCTGCCAGTCCGGCGCGCCGGACGATCTGCTGAAGTACCACGAATTGACCGCCGGGGATATCGCGCGCGCGGTAAAGGAAACTCTGGCCTGATATGATCCGCGCGGACAAAATTTACAAGCTGTACAACGACAATGTCATTCTCAATAATATAAATGTACAGGTCGAAAAAAGCGAATTTGTTTTTCTCGTCGGGCAGAATGGCGCCGGCAAATCCACGCTGCTCAAAATGATTTACCGGGATGTGCTGCCGACCAAGGGCGAGGTTTTTGTGAATAATGTCAATGTCACGCGGCTCAAACGCCGGAGTATTCCGCTGCTGCGCCGGAGTATCGGCGTGGTTTTTCAGGATTATAAATTATTGAAGTACAAAACCGTGGCGGAGAACGTGGCTTTTGCGCTGGAAGTGCTGGAAAAAGACCCCAAATTCATTAAACGGCAGGTGTTGCAGGTGCTGGATCTGGTCGGCCTGCTCAAGAAGAAAGACGAAAAACCGTCCGCGCTGTCCGGCGGCGAACAGCAAAAAGTCAGCATTGCCCGCGCGCTGGTCAATAATCCGCAGATCCTGATCGCCGATGAGCCGACCGGCAATCTCGATCCGGACACTTCCTGGGAAGTGATGCAGCTGCTGGACAAGATCAATGAGCAGCGTAAAACCACCGTGCTGGTGGCGACGCATGACAAGGCTATCGTGGATAGTATGCGCAAGCGGGTCGTGGAGATTTCCGGCGGCCGGATACTGCGCGATGAAATACTGGGAGGCTACCGCTGATGTTCGGCCGGCTTGTTTATTTCAGCCGCGAAGCCTGGCAGAGTGTCTCCCGCGGCGGGATTATGTCTTTTATCGCCACCAGCACGATCACCGTATCGTTGTTTATTTTCGGCGTTTTCCTGCTGGTTTTTTTTAATCTGTACAATCTGCTGGGCTCGCTGAACACGCGGCTGGATATTATGGCGTATCTCAGCGAGACGATCAGCAAAAACGATATTGATCTGCTGCATATGTCTATCGCGCAGATCGCCGGTGTGAAAAGGATCGAGTTCGTCGCTAAAGAGACCGCCTGGATGCAGTTCAAAGAAAACTACAACAACCTGCGGCTGGATGAATTTCTGGACAGCAATCCGCTGCCGGACGCTTTTAAGATAGAAGTGCAGGATCTTTCCTATATTCATCTGGCGGCGAATAAATTAAACATGCTGGACGGCATAGAGGATGTGAGCTACGGCGGAGATCTGGCCGAGCGGATGGCCGCGCTGATCAAAGTAATGACGCTGGCCGGCGCGGTGATTATTTTTCTGCTGGTCAGCTCCACGCTGATGATCGTCGTGAATACGATCCGGCTGACGGTGATCGCCCGCGAGAACGAGATCAATATTATGTCGCTGGTCGGAGCGTCGCGCAGTTTTATCAAATATCCTTTTATTATGGAAGGTATGCTGATCGGTCTGACCGGCGCACTGCTCTCGATACTTGGCCTCAAAGCCGGCTACAATATCGCGGTGCTCAATCTGGAACGCTTGATGCCTTTTATGCCGATCAATCTGAACAGCCGCGAGCTCAATCTGGTGTATCTGATAATTCTTTTGACCGGCGTGGCTCTGGGCTGGCTGGGCGGCTATTTTTCGGTGTCCAAAACCTTGAGATCAGAATAAAGCGGTAAAGCGGGTATGCTAAAATAAGCAGCAGGGGGCTAATAATGTTGGATTTTATGCGGCGCAATGCGGACAAAATAATCTGGATTATTGTGATCGCTTTTGTGCTTTCGCTGGGTATTTTGAGTTTCAACCGGCCGTCGCGTTCCGGCGGAGCGGAGCGGCAGTCCGCGCAGGACGCCGGTGCGCTGGCCACGGTAGACGGGCAGCCGATCGATCTAAGGTTTTTCGCGCGTTTGTACAACGCCGGGCTGCGCAGCTATGCCGAGCCAGGACAGCGCGATATGCTCGATCCTAAGGTCGGCGCTTATGTCGGCTATCTGGCGCTGACCCAGACTATCGACGCCAGTAAAAAACTGGATTATGCCCGGCGGCTGAAGATCAGGGTCAGCGGCCGCGAGATCGAGCAGCAGATCAAGGCGCTGATGAACGCTTATCAGCTCAGCGACCGTGACGCGCTGGAAAAACTGCTGGCCGCTAACGGCCTGACCTATAAGGCTTTTCGCGCGGAGATCAGGCAGGAGCTGCTGCTGAATAAGCTGGAGGAAAACATACTGCGCTCCGTCACCGTGACCGAGCAGGATGTGCAAAATCAATATAAGCAGGTGCGCGCGCGGCATATTCTGATCGCTTTTCAGCGGCCGGGTCTGGAAGACCGCACGGACAAAGAGCGCATTAAGCTGGCGGGAGATCTCGCGGCGAATGTTTATGACCAGCTGCGCGGCGGCGCCGATTTCGCGGAGCTAGCCCGGGAGTATTCCAATGACACAGGCAGCGCGGCGCGCGGCGGCGATCTGGGATTTTTCGGCGTGAATGCCATGGTGCCGGAATTTGAACAGGTGGCTTTCAGCCTGGAGCCGGGGCAGCTCAGTAAACCCTTTCAGACCCAGTACGGCTATCATATCGTGCAGGTCGAGGAAGTAGATCAGCAGGAAGTGCCGCTGGACGTGGATGAAAAAGAACTGCAAAAGACCCTGCTGTCCCGGAAACAAAGCGCGGCCCTGCAGCAGCTCAACCGCCGGCTGCAGTCCGAGTATGAGACCAAAATTCTCTATCCGGAATTTCAGGCTTACGAGCACAAAATTAACGGCGAGCTGGACAAGGCTTTGAGTCTGTACCGCGCGCTCTGTGCCCAGAATCCTCAGTCGCCGCTGCCGTATATTTTTACCGCGGAGATTTACGAGCTGCTGGGCCAGAATACGGAGGCGCTGGCCGAGTATGAAAAAGCGCTGCTGGTGCAAAAATTAAATCCAGCCAGCAAGACTCCTTATGTGCATTTTTATCTGGCCAATTACTACGCCGGGCAGAAGCAGAACAGTAAAGCGGTCAGCGAATTGCAGCTGGCGGAAGCGGCGGTCTCCGACAATCTTAATACGCTGGAGCGGATCAAGGATAAATATACAGAGCTCGCGGCGCTGAATGACGCGCAGAAAATAGACTTAAAAATACAGGCTCTGGAGCGCGCCCGCGCCGCTGCCTCCGCTACACAGAACAGCGAAGTGGAGTTTGTGGATTAGCGGCAAGCAGCATCCGGCTTATTTTTGTATAAGAACGGAATATTTGGGTATACTAGGCGGTATGCGTAAGCTTATTTGCTGGTTTTGCCTCTGGACTTTTGCTCTAGCCGCCGCTCCCGACCCGGAGACCCGCGCGATGTGGGTGACCCGTTTTGAACTGGCCGATCCGGCCAATATCCCGCTGCTGGTGCAGAGAGCCGCCAGCGCCAATTTCAACACATTATTCGTGCAGGTCTGCGGCCGCGGCACGGCTTTTTATGATTCGCAGATCCTGCCCAGAGACACGCGGGCGGTCAACTATGACGCGCTGGCGCTGGTGCTGGCCGAAGCGCAGAAGCGCAAGATCAGCGTGCATGCCTGGATCAACACGCTCTATGTCTGGTCGGACAAAACGCCGCCGGTCTCTCCCCGGCATGTGGTGAATGCCCATCCCGAGTGGATAATGACCGTGCGCGGCGATAACAATAAATATCTCGATCCGGCGATCCCGGCCGTGCGGGATTTTGTGAAATCTATCTATCTGGAAGTGGCCCGCAACTATGCCGTGGACGGCGTGCATCTGGACTACGTGCGTTATCCCGGCCCCGGGGCGGGATTTACCGCTTATTCGCGCCAGACTTTTGAACGGCTGGCCGGCGTCGATCCGCTGGCTCTGTATCAGAATAAAGAGATCGCCCGGCGGCTTTTTGGCGCGGCGGAGCACGAACAGCAGCGCGCGCGCTGGGACAGTTACCGGCAGGATGCGGTGAACACGCTGGTGCGCGCGATCTTCCGGGAATTGACCGCTGCGGCGCCGGGGGTGATTCTGACCGCGGCAGTGCTGCCTGATCCGGAGCTGGCCAGAAAAAATAATTTTCAGGACTGGGCGGCCTGGATGCGCGGCGGCTACATAGACGCAGTGATCCCGATGGTCTATGACCGCAATGTCCGCACGGTGCAGCGGCAGATCTCCAGAGCGGCGGAATTATCCGATGAATACGGCATCCCGGTCTTGATCGGACTGGGCGCCTGGCGGCGCACGGCGGAGGCGGTCATTGCGGATGTGGAGTTTGTGCGCCGGCTGGGTGCGGAGCTGGGCTATAAATACCTGCAGGGCATCGTACTTTTTTCTTATGACGGTATCAAAGACCTGCCGAATTATCTGGATGATCTGCGGCAGAATATTTTTTCCCGGCGGACACCTCTGCCGCCGCCGCGGGAAAAACGGCATTTGACCGAAGAAGCCGCAGGGGGCGGCCAGAACGACAGCCCTGCCGCGCAGGAATTGCTCCGGAAGGTAGGCTAGAAAAAGCGTTTTGATCTTAATTTACCTGTCCCTTTCTTCATATGTAAGGCAGCCGGGGATTTTGTGTTATATTAAGGTATGGATTTGTTCAAGTCGGATTTTGGCCTGCCGCTGGCCAAACGCATGGCGCCGCAGGATTTCGCGGAGTTCGTGGGGCAGGAGCACATTATCGGCGAGGGGCGGCTCCTGCGCCGCGCGATAGAGGCCGACCGCCTGAATTCGCTGATTTTTTCCGGGCCGCCCGGCACGGGCAAGACCGCGCTGGCCAATCTCATTGCCCGCAAAACGCAGGCGGATTTCATTCAGCTCAACGCCGTCAATTCCAAAGTCTCCGAACTGCGCGAGGTCATTGCCAAAGCCAAAGAAACCCTGGCCTATCAGCAAAGGCGGACTATCCTTTTTCTGGACGAGATCCACCGCTTCAACAAAGCCCAGCAGGATGCGCTGCTGCCGGATGTCGAATCCGGCGCAATAATCCTCATCGGCGCGACCACGGAAAATCCCTACTTCGGCGTCAATCCCGCGCTGATCTCCCGCTCGCAGATCTTTGAATTTAAAGCGCTGAATGAAAAAGAGTCCCTGCAAATCATCGCTAATTGTCTGGCCAAAAATCCGCAGGTCAGCATGGCTGCGGACGCCCAAAAACATCTGGCGGTCATGGCCGGCGGCGACGCCCGCAAAATCCTTAACGCCATAGATCTGGCTATGCTGACCACGCCGCCGGTCGCCCCGGCTTCCCCCGGCCCCGCTCAGGACGAGCCGCCCGGCGGCCATTCGTCCCGGCAGATCCACCTGACCCTCGGCATCATCGAGGAATCCATTCAGAAAAAACAGCTGGTGTATGACGAGTCCGCGCATTACGACATCATCTCGGCTTTCATTAAGTCCATGCGCGGCTCTGATCCGGACGCCACGGTGTACTGGCTGGCCAAAATGATCTACGCCGGGGAAGACCCGCGTTTCATTGCGCGGCGCATCGTCATCTGCGCGTCCGAGGATGTCGGTAATGCCGACCCGCTGGCTTTGCTGGTCGCCAACGCCTGTCTGACCACGGTCAGCGAGATCGGCTATCCCGAAGCGCGCCTTACCCTGGCGCAGGCCGCGCTCTATGTCGCCACCGCGCCCAAAAGCAACGCTTCCTATCTGGCCATAAACAAAGCGCTTGACGACCTCAAATCCGGTCTGGATATTCCCGTGCCCAAATATCTGCTCAATGCCGTATACGCGCAGGAGAAAAAACAGGGCAAAGGCTCCGGCTATCAGTACGCGCATGATTTTCCCAAAGGCTTTGCCCGGGATCTGGATTTTCTGCCCGGCGGCCGCCAGTACTATCAGCCGACCGGCCGCGGCTATGAGAAAAAAATACAGGACTGGCTGAAATGGTTAAAGGAATAATCTCTATTGGGGTGGGTGGAATTTTCCGGGCGATAGCGCAGTGAAGTGGCGCCTGCCAGCGCCGTAAAAAATTATAATTCGCCACCTGGCATAAATCCTGCTGTTTATGGGGCATGCAAAAAATCAAAAATTTATGCCAACTGACCGGAGCAGAAATCCGGCTGACGGATATCAGCCAGTTTCAAAATCAGCCGGTCGATACGCTGGAAATACTGCTGGACGCGGAGCTCCTGCAAATCGAGCAATTTCAGCTGACCCCCGAAAAAAATGTCAGCGAGGCCGAGCAGATTGTCTGGCACATTAACGCCTCTCTGCCGCAGCCGATCGAGGATTATTATTACGCCTATCAAATCTACCTGCGCGATGAGCAAAATCTGCAGGGCTTGTTCTGTGTCATAGCCAGAGAAAAACTCGCGCCGCTGACCGCTCTCCCTGACCAGTCTATCCGCATTTACTCGGCGGACAGACAATTCCTGCTTTACGAGCACAAACTAAACTTCTGGGAAATAGACACGTATTTGCAGCGGCTGCTGCACTGGAGCAGGCTTTTCCTGCTGGGCGCCGCGGCGCTGGCCCTGCTGTGCGGCCCCGCCCTGTTCTGGCTGCAAAATAAACTCTCCGCGCAGAACGCCGTGCTGCTGCGGGAAAAGCAGAGTCTGTCCGGCCGGCTGAGCGATTTAAAGGCTTATGAACGCACCGCCGGTCTGCTGCAAAAAAATAAAATCCTCAATCAAAAGCTCAGCGCCTATTTTTATGCCTTCAGCCTGAACCTGCCGGAGCAGCTCTATTTCACGGAGCTGACCTACGCCGCTCAAGAATTGAAAATCAACGGGTTTTGCGCGCTGGACAGAGAACTGAAAGCCCTGCAAAAAGCCCTGAAAACCGAGACCGTGCTGAAACCGGAACTGGCCAAATTGAGCAAAGGCGCCAGTATAAATTTTGCGCTGCGCGTCGATCTGCAAAAACTGCTGGAAAAGGAGCTTAAAAATGTTCAAACCGCTAAAAAATAAGCAGGAGCTGTTATTAAAAACCGCCGGTCTGATGCTGGGCGCGGCGGGTCTTCTGGCTCTCTGTCTGGGGCTGATCTTTAACAGCGCGCAGCTGCATTACGGCAATCTCCGGCTGGGTACGGAACTGACCAGACTGCGGCAGGAACCGCTGCTCAAAAAATACCCGGCCGAACCGGCCCCGCTGGAATATGCCGGGCTGGAAGTTATCCGCGGTCTGGCGGAAAGCCAGGGGCTGGAATTTATCAGCAGCCAGTCCGGCGGGACAGAGCTGGAAATAATTTTGCAGGGCGGCTATAAAAATTTTCTGGACTATCTGCGCGCGCTGGCGGCGGAACAGATCGGCGAGATCAGCCAGCTCGACCTGACCCCGCGCGGCCGGCTGCTGGAAAGCCGGCTTATTCTCAAACAAGGAGACAAAAAATGATGCCTAAAATTTTGCTATTCATTCTGCTGCTGAGTCTGGCTCTGGCCAGAGACCCTTTTGTCCTGCCGGACGCGCCGGAGAGCCGCGGCGGCCCTGTACCGCAAATCTCCGGCTACCAAACACTGCGTCTGGATTACCTGAGCGCGGCGGACGCGGTAGAAATAATTAAAAAACTGCACCCCGACGCCGTTGCCGCGGTAGCCAAAGACCAGAATGTTTTACTGCTGGGCGCCGACAGCCGCACTGCCAAAATCCGGCAAACCCTGCGGGACATCGACCAGCCGCCGCGCACGATAAAATTAAAAATAAACATTCTGGAATTAACCGCCAATGACCTGAATACGCTCGGAGTGGAGTGGAATTTCAGCTCCGAAGGCCTGCGCCTCGGCAAAAATACACCGGAGATTCAGGCTGTGCTGCAGGCGCTGTCCGGTGCCGGGAAGACCAGAATACTCGCCGCGCCCGATCTGGTCACGCTGACCGGCAAACCGGCGGTTATTCATATCGGCGACCGTCTGCCTTACGCTCTGCCCGTCCAGCAGAACAATACCACCCAGTGGCAGATCCAGTATATCGACTCCGGCATCAATATGGCTTTTCTGCCGCTGCCCGCCGCGCCGGGACAGATCTATCTGGAGATCAAACCGGAGATCAGCTCTATCAAATACTGGAAGCAGACGCCCGGCGGCGAATTTCCGGTGCTGTCCACCAGACAGGTGGAAACCAATCTGCTGCTCAAAGCGCAGGAAAGTTTTATCCTCGCCGGTCTGTATAATGAAGAAGAAAGAGAAAGCGTGCAAAAAGTGCCGTTCCTTGGCGACATTCCGCTCTTAAATATTTTTTTCAGAAGCACAATGCGCGAAACTGTCGCCTCGGATATTATTTTTGTCGTGACGGCAGAGGAAGTGTAAGCCAATCTCCGCCGGAAATTTTACTTTATTTCCGGTCCGGCAAAGCCCGCAGAACTTCCAGTCCCTTAGCGCTTAGCAGGGGCCTGATCTCCTCATACGGCAGCGCGGCCGCCGGGATCCCCCACACATACGGGCCGATGGCGTACAGATCCCAGCGAAACTCCAAACCCTTGTCCGTAAAAACAAATCCGGTCGGCGGCCAAATGTCTGCAAAGAAGTTATCCTCTGCCTGCATATTATATTTTTGCCGCAGGATAGCTGACAGGCGTGAAGTCAAAGAACTGGCGGCCTCCGGACGCAAAACATCCTCCAGCTCCAGCCGCTTCCCGGCCTCTATATCCAGCACAAAAATAACCTCGCGGTAATTGCCGTGCGCGCCGCCGGTATAAGACCATTGCAGTTTGCGGATGATGACAAATTGCGGGGTGGCCAGATAAGCTTCTGTTTTTTCATCGTAGGAATACCCGGCCGGACTGGCCGCCGCAGAAGCCGAAACCTCTGCCGTAAATTCCGCAAAGCGCATTTTGGCATAGTCCGCCACCGACCGGCCGGCATAAACAGTATCCCTGAGCAAATCCCGGCCAGCGGCGGAAAGAGAGGGTATTTCCACCAGATGCAGCGCCGCGGCGAGCTGGGTTGTTTCTGCGTTCCGGGTCTGCGTAGTCCAGAATAATACGCGGGATTCTGTGGTCGTGCGGGTTTCTCTTTTTTCCTCAAAAGCAAATTCATGATTCATAATATCCAGCCGGGCTGCGCAGCTCAGGGCGCCCAGCAGGCCAATTATTATTAGTAATTTTGGCATTTTCTCAGCTCTCCTCTTTTTAGAGTAAGGTCTTGTATTCTAACATGGAACAAAGTCGACGTAAATTTATTTGAAATTTCCCGAAAAAAATTACGATATCTAACTGTAAGTCAATTGTAAGCCATACCAGAAAGGAGTGAACACTATGCCATCTTATTTTAGCGCTTTAAAAGAATACTGCGTGGAATACAGCCTGGACAGAGATTCTGATCAGGCCGATAGATTAAAACAAATTTACTCAATTGTCCGGACCGCCAAACTGCAGTCTCGCGGCGTAAACAAGATAGTCGCCGTGGCAACCCGGCTGAGCAAATCCACAGACTTTCGTCAGGAAGGAGACAAAGAATTGCTCCGGAAAAGAAACGCGGCCGATTATGAATTTACGCTTTCTAATATAAATTTTTAAAGAGAATCACGCCGCCGATGCCGATCAGCAGCAGGCCGCTGAGCGCCTGCAGGACAGGAAGATATTTACGCAGCCGGCCAAAAGCTTGCAGGCAGGCGCCGGAGAAAACCGCGGCTAGCAGGAACGGCAGACCCAGACCCAGAGAATACACCGCCAGATACAGCGCCGACCGCGGCAGACTGCCGGTCTGACCGGCCAGCACCAGTATGCCGCCCAGAATGGGGCCGACGCACGGCGTCCAGCCCGCGCCGAAAGCCAGCCCCGTCACCAAAGCCTCCAGCCAGCTCCGCGGGCGTTCTTTTATATGCAGGCGTTTTTCATAATTTAAAAACGGCAAAAAACCAAACCAGACATGCAGCCCCAAAAGTACGATGATGCTGCCCGCGGCAATATTCAAAGCCTGCTTTACGCCGCCCAGCAAAATTAACGAGCCGGAAAACAAAAGGCTCAGCAGGATAAAAACCAGACTAAACCCCAGCATAAAACAAAGCGTCGCCAGAAACAGCCGTCCCGTCCGGCCGGGCTCCGCGGTTTCCGCCGCCGCGCCGCTCAAGAAGCTGAGATAGGCGGGGATCAGCGGCAGGACACAGGGCGAAAAAAAGGACAGCAGTCCCGCGCCAAAAGCGGTCAGAATGGTCAGATTATTGTCCGGCATTTAAGCAGGATTCCAGAGCGGCCAGGATGGCCGGATCCGTCCAGTTTTTGCTGCCCACCACCGCCGCGATAACATAACCCTCGCGGTCAATAATAAAGGTGGCCGGAATAGCCTGTATGCCGTACTTCCGGCTGGCTTTGCCGGACTGATCCAGCAGCACCGGAAAAGTATAGCCGCTTTTCTGAATAAAGTCCGCCACGGTCTTCGGCTTTTCGTTCAGATTCACAGCCAGCACTTCCAGTCCGTGCGCGCGCAGGCGGGTATACAGTTCTTCCATGGACGGCATTTCTTCAGTGCAGGGATTGCACCAGGTCGCCCAGAAATTCAGCAGCACGACCTGGCCTTTGAAGCTGCTCAAAGCGCGCGTCTCCCCGCTCAAAAGCGGCAGGGTAAAATCTTTCGCCAGCCGTTTCTTCGGCAAAACCCTGAGCCCGGCGGCCTCCAGCGCCTCCGCCAGAACGCCGGGCCCGATCGGCACTTCCGGCTTCGCCTGACCGACGCCGAGCAGCAGGACGCACAATAATATAGCTGCTATTTTTTGCATCTGCGTATTGTAGCACAAAAAGGGGTTTTATTAAAGAAAACGCGCATTGGTTGGTCACATAGGTAACGCTTTAGAGGGTTTAATCTGTCTGGTCCTAGTGCTAAGTCCATAGTTTTCAATAATGTTGTTTTACCAACATTATTGTCCCCAATAAATACTGCATGGTTAGTAGGATATAAAACAGTTGTTTTTATGCCTCGAAAATTATCAATTGTAATTCTTGATATACGCATTATAGCCACCTTTATTTATCATTGATAAGTAACACTAATTATGAATAAACGCTGGTGCTATTTTGATGTTTTGTGAGTAAAATAGCAAGCAGAGAGAGGTATCGTATGTCAAATTTAATCGACAATAATCTAAAGAATAAAAAATCAGAACTCCTAGAATATTATAGACATAGAGCGGAGGAATTGATTATTGAATCAAAACAAACATTTTCTGATTCTGAATATAAAGATAGAGCCATCGCAATTAATAAAGGTTTAACTGAAACTAGAGAAAATCTATTAAAAATAATTTTACAAGAAGCTAGAAAAAACAAATGGGATGATAAAACGCTTTTAGAAAGTATTTTATTAACAACCTACACAAATTATGTTTCCATGATTGAGGCTAGAAATAGAATTTGGGAATATGAATATATGTCTTTTTCGAGAAGAATTGGAGAATTATGGGAGCCATTTTGTCAGTTATGCTGGCAATACCCTCTTGCTAATGATATAACATTTTTTGTTCCACCTTTGTTTAGTGATGTAAAAAGAGAATTAACTAATGAAGTTAATCAGTTTATTAAGTCATTACATATTTCTCAAGAACAAAAAGATGAACTCGAGTCTTATTATAAAAAAGTATGGTCATTGGTTACTTCGGGGGAAGTAAAACTAGAGCTAGACTTACATTTTTTCAAAGGAAATTCTCGATTTGTTGCTGATTTCAAGAGTGGTTTTAGTTCTAATGAAAAAGGAAATGCAAATAGACTATTACTTGTTGCAAGTGTGTATAAAATATTAAAAGAACAATATAATTGTTTAATATTTGTTCGCTCTGAAGAAGAGAAAAACAATCATTATCTTCAAACACTAAAAAGTTCTGGGTTATGGGAAGTTTATTGTAGTCAAGAAACATATCAGAAAATCTATGATTTCACGGGATTCAACTTGTCCAAATGGTTAGCTCAAAATGTCAACTGGAATGACGATTTCACAAAAAAAATATCTAAACATATTAAAGAAAATAATTTGGAGCAATATTTGATATGGTAACAGGAGCTATTGATACTATTGAATTAAAACAAAACCGAAAAATGTGGAGATTTTGTTCTTTTTACACAAAATCTGATCCAATTTTGAACTATATGACAAACAAATTAAATGTAAGAACTGGCGATAAGATTTTAGAACCATGTGCGGGAAATGGCGATTTTATAAATAAATTGCTTGATTTCAACAATCAATTTAATTTCTCAATAGATGCGGTTGACCTAAATGACAAATCCATATTGAATCTAAAAGATATATTTAATAATAAAACAAATATTTATATTAGAAAAACCGATACGTTACTTGATGAGGTTTTTGATTTTTATGCAGGAATGGGCGGGGCTTATGATAAAGTTATTGGCAATCCGCCTTATGGGGCATATCAGAATTTTGAAAGACGAAAAATATTAAAAGCAAAATATACCGGTTATGTTCGGGAAACATACACTTTATTTCTTAAAAGATGTATCACTCTGTTAAAAGAAAATGGAAAATTAGTCTTCATTATTCCTGATACATTTCTTGCATTACATTTACATAAAAATACTAGAGAATACTTACTAAAGGAAACAAGTATTGATGAAATATTACTTATTCCAACAAAATTTTTCCCTGATGTTGATTTTAGATATTCAGATCTTTGTATTATTACATTAACCAAAAAGAAATCAGATAATAACCATAATATTAAAATTGTGTCCGTTGATAATTCCGTTGAAATTTTATCCGAACTAGCAATTAATGATTATCGTAATGTAACTTCTGTTCAAACCATAAAACAGAAATCGATAAGTGAATCAAAAGATTATTCTTTTTTGCTTGGTAGTAATTCTAATCTTAGAAATTTAATAAACAATCATGATTTATTTTTGGGAGATATAGCGAACTGTGTTACAGGTTTTTATTCTGGAGATAACAAAAAATTTGTTTTTGTAGACAATATATGAATAAAAGGAAGTATGAAACATACTCTAGTAAATAAACGATTGGTTGATTTTTCTAAGCCAACAAATTTGCTGCTTAATGGTCTACCCGGTAAATATAAGTATATTCCATATTTAAAAGGCGGGGGTAATCATATTATAAAGCCTATAGAATGGTATGTCGCTTGGGATAAAGAAACAGTTGCTTTCTATAAAACAGATAGCAAAGCAAGATTCCAGAATTCAAATTACTATTTCAGACAAGGTATTGGGGTTCCGATGGTTAAAAGTAAGAAATTAAAAGCCTTTTTGCTTAATAAGCGCTTATTTGATCAGTCAATTGTTGGAATCTTTCCAAAAGAAGAAAAATACTTATATTTTTTACTTGGATTTCTAAACTCTAGTGTTTGTAGCAGAATAATACACACTATAAACCATACAGCAAACAATTCTGCCAACTATCTAAAAAAGATACCTATTATTTATAAAGAAAAAGAAAGCTCACTTATAGAGAAAGAATTAAAAAATTACATTAACGAAAAAAAACAATCTTTGATTGAAACACTTCGCAATATTGACCAAATTGTCAATAGTCTTTATGAGGGAAAATTCTAATACGGGATCCAATATATTTTAAATGCGACTTTATGAACATTATCAGAGACTGTAAAATCAACCGTGTAGACGGCTAATCTTTAGTTAGCCAGGATTACCCTATTCCTGGCGGTCTTGGTACTATAACCGATCAATTTTCGTTTCTTCGATACACAATCTATTGCCGTATATTGATAGTATTTCTCCCCGTAGCACATTACATATTCTTTGGTATCCATTTGCACTAAATCGCCCGGTTTGCGGAGCTTTATATCTACGTCCTTTATCCTTATTTTATGCCGTTTCCTGCGTATTGCCAGCTTCCGTCTCCGGACTATTTTCTTATCGTACATGCCCGGTTTTTTCAGTATATAACCCGCCGACGAATCTGAAATATCCATATTGTTCTGTCTTAATGTTACTCCTATGTTATATTTAGACCGGGTTGGATATTGCCGCCTGAGGCGTTTTACATGAGCGGGTAAAACGCCTCAGCGCTGTCTAAACTGGACTTTTGCAACGGTTTCATAATGTTCCGAACTGCCCGCAGCCCGGAACAGCGTATACACCGGGCTGTCTGGGGGAGAGAGCGAAAAATTGGAGCTTACCCCCCTTGATACTTTCCGCCAACCCTATAAGTAATCCCTGCTGCGCCGGCATCGTAAATGACATCGATTATTTTTTCGTCAGCATCATAGACATAGGTTTCTCGATATACAGAGATTAGCGGCGCAATTACCTGACCGCCGACGCGGATCAGTTCCGCAAATCTATTGGCTTGATTGGCCTCGCTGTCACTGCCCAGTCCTGCCTTGCAGCTCTCAAAGACTACCAGCTTTATATTCAGAGCCTGCACTAATTGGATAAATTCCGGGTCGGTATAATCTGTCGGATCAAGTTCGATTATAGAACGCGGTATGGACCAGGTTAAATTATTTTGCTGGCCGTGTCCGCCTAGAATCAACACCAATTCTTGACCAGCGGGCAGATTATCTCTTAACAAGCGTAAAGCCGCTTTACACTCTGTATCATTGCGTACCTCAAAAAATAAAAGCTGCTGATTGGCCTTGTCTAAAATACCTTTTAGACTATTAAATTTACCGGAAAAAGCACCATTGGCATCATATTCAGGATACAGCATTACCGTAAGCGGTTTGGCTAAATCCAGCTGATGCTGTTCCAGATTTTGTCTTAAATTTACAATACGCTGCGCTGCGCTGTGCGTTTGAAAACGATTCCAGGAAGTAATGCCGAATTTTAGCAGCTGGGCCTGGGTTTCCAGACAGGCCTGCCATTCCTCCGGAGAGTAATCATTATATTTTTCTGAATACCACGACGGGCCGTCGTCTACCGGCTCTTCAGGCGCAACAACGAAAGACGCGCCAACTTCATCCTTCAAGGGTGAAAGACAGCCGCTGGCAAGCAGAAGCGCTGACATCAACAAAAAAGCCAGTGATTTGCGCGGCGCAGGCGCGGCCACGCTGATGATTTTGGTGTTCATTTGGACATGTCCTTTCAATTATTTAATATAAAACCGGCCTAAAGTCCAGCGCCATTTTTTAAGGGCAGCGGGGTTCTGTCCGTCGGAGCCAAACCAAATTGACGGTTATAATCTTCTACCAGGGACGTACAGCGCTTTAATTTCCTGGATAGCAGGGTCTGCGCGTACGCGAAGGCAGGGTCTGTCAGTAAATGCTGGCAGAAGGCTTCTTCCACAAGGCGCGCGTATCGTTCGGTGTATTTTTCCTGATAATACGTGTAGTCTAATTTCAACTCTAATACCAGTTTGAAAAATTCTCTATGCGCAGTTTCATGCACGATAGTTATCGTTTTACTTAAAATTTCTTCAGACGCTATTCTTCTAAACTCGGTGTGCAAAGAGTTTATATAAATCAATCGTTCTGCGGGATAGAGATACTTATCCAGCAGGGAATTTTCCATAGTCAGGCCCAGCGCTTTACCCTGATTCTTCAGGACAATTTTGGGGCAAAAAATGATCCGGTCGACATGCTCCAAAACATAGCTGTAATAAGTCTTGTTTTTATCGGGCAGCAGATACTTCTGGAGTATCTCTGCGGCGTCTCCGGGCAGCAGCGGCGCGGGCACGCTGAACGCATAAGGTGCAGACAGCTTGTAGATAGAATCCACCTGTTCCAAAACTTCCAGAATGAAGTTTTTCTTGCCGAAAAGCTGTCCGTATCCCGCCTCGCTTTCCCGCGCAGAGTCAGGGATATAGTAGGTGGCCAGCGCGAACGCCGAGTGCTCAATTTGCGGCTCAGAGCTGCAGGCGATAAACAGAGCGGGCGCGGCAGCCAGCAGGAGGCGGCCGGCGAGAAACAAAGCTGAACCGGTGCGGCCGGCAAGTTTTAATTTACACGGACTATTTATTATTTTGCGGGCTAAAAAATGCATAACTGCTATTAATCGCAAGCTGCGGGAAATCGTTGCAAAAAAATAGCTTTGCACAAACGGGTATAAAAAATAAAAAAATGGGAATAGCTAAGTTAGCAGGAGGAACTTCATGGTTAGCATAGAAAGAGGCGGTTACGGTCTTCATCCCATAGCTAGTGGGGCAGAACAAAATAACAATGATTTGGTGGATAAATTGTCCGAGATCACCCACGATAGAGTTAGTGTGGATTTAGCCAAAAGGTATTTGCAGAAAATGCCGCAGGGACAGCGCGGACAGCTTCTGCAGGAGTGGGTTGTGCTGGCCAAAAAACCGAACTGTACTCCTGAAGAGCGGGCGCAGTCTAAGCGATTTGCCCAGACGCTATACGCTGTTCTGGCTGACAAAAAAACTCCTGACGTGGTGAAGCGTAATATCGATACTTTCTTGCTGACCGAAGGTATTTCCGACGGAAGGCTGCATATATTAAGACGCCAGCCCGTTAAGCCCGGAGACAGCTTTGAATCGGATGTTCTGAAAATGGTCGCAGGCGAAGATGGCAATATGCATGTTTATACCAGAAACTCACCTGATGCCGACTGGCGGGAAGTGAGTGATCCCAGTGGCTCTGGCAAAGAAGATAACCGAATTCTGCAGAACAGGATAGAGGTCAGCCAGACTGTTGAGATAAGTAAAGCATCGGAAAGTGATCGGATTGAGTACGGGCAGCTTATTCAAGACGAAACAGCGCTTGACAAAGAGCTTGCCGGATTAAATGCCCGGGACAATAAGTCTATAGAGTCCGTTATCCGGGCGATTGATCATTTTCTGGGGAAATACGAAAAGCTTGCGGGGGTTCCTTCGCCGGATACAGCCAAAATGACGCAATACAAAGAAGCGCTGGAAAAACTTGAAACAGTTAATACTGCGCGCGCTGCTTTGACCGATGCGCTTGGTGAGGCCACTCCGGAAAATATAGCAGAAATACGCGAGGGAGCATACACCGCGTACAAAACGGCTCTGCTCGCTTATGGTGTCGAAGCTGCGGCTGTGCCAGCGTTTGAGACGCTGATCTCGGATAATCCGGCCTATAACGCTCAAGAAAAAGTAAATACCGAAACTTTGGCTGCCTATAATAGGGGTGCTGAAAATGTCAGGAATTTACAGCAGCGGTCGGAAGCCGCTATAGCGAAGTTTAAGGCTGATCCCGGCGAAACTAATTATAAAAACGCAGAAACTGCGTATAAAAATTTTTACGAAGCAAGCAAGGCTTTTGCTGAAAAGCAGGGGATTAATTTCGAACAGCTCCAATTGACGCCGCCGGAGGAAATGTTTACAAAAATACAAAATGAGAATCCGGGCTATGTGACGGAAGAGCGCAGGCTGACCGATCTGGAAACAGCAGCCAAAAACGCCGCAGAGGCTATGCAAACCGCTCAAAGCGAATTTAATAGAGGTATAACTAAAGGAACCGTAGATAGAGAAAAACACTGGCCGGTATATCAAAATTATGTTACAGCTATGCAGGCTATCGGGAAAATGACCGAGCTTAATAGCGGGGCCAAAATTAGAGCCAGTTTTGAGCGCCTGTTTACACCTGATTCTTCTTTATATGTCATTACCGTAAATGGCAGGACACTGCTAAATATTCCGGAAAGCATCCAGACTCAAATTAAACCTCAAATGGCTATTATTAGTGCAACAATAATGGCTTTCATAGGTTATGAACATAACTTTGTGAAAAGTATTGATATTAATACAGAATTGAGCAAAGTACAGACTGCCGCTGCAGAAATCGAACGCCTGGTCAAGGGGCTCAAAAACTCCGCTGGCGAAGTTCTATACCCGGACTTTGAAGTAAAAATAAATCCGATTGTCTTTATGAATACTTCAAATGGGAGAAACAATATAGACCTGTATTTATCTGAAGATTTGCACAATGTAGCGCTGCTGGCGCAGATGATGAAAGAAGCAAACGAAACCTCGCTGGAAACATTCCTTTCAGAACAGGATAAAAAACAGTATACAGAACAGGATATAGAACAGGGGAAATGGTTAGACATTCTTATTGCTAACTATAAAGAAAATAATCCAGAAATATGGAGGGCTATTACAGCCAGAGATGAGAAAGAACTTTTGGCGGAAAATAAAGATTTGCTCTACCAGTATCAGCTGCAGCATCCTGCTTGGGGCGGTAAGGCCAGAGTGCAGGCTTTTTTGGGAAAAATAGATGAGTTTAATGCAGGAAGAAAATTAGAAGATCAGCTAAAATATACAGATGAATCTCTGGTCTTTTTCTCCGTAAATGGTGACACCAGTACTCTCCGTGATTATGTGGGAGATAATGTCATACAGTATGGCCAAGAACTTATAAGACAAACTGACACGGGTTCTATGACCATTAAGTGTTCGGACGACGGACGCGCCGGCGGTTTTGCGGTGCGCATGACTGCCAAACCAGAACAACAGTATGTTATGCGCTTTAATCCTGCCGCTATCGAACGGCCTGTCAATAATTTGCCCCGGACACTTACCGCTTACCAGTGCGGGGAACTTACTCCTTTCGCTCCGCCGGAATTTCAGACCGCAAATAATCTGCCGCGGTATAATATAACTATAGCGGAAGCACCTGTGCAGGCCGCTCCTGCTGATCCCGGACGCACAATCCCGCCGCTTTGCGAAAACCTGAGAGACACTATTTACCTGCCGGTGCAGGCGGCGGACGAAGAGCAGTTTGTGACACAGGCCAAAACTTACCCTTTGCCGATTACCTACGCTTCCGGCGGGAAAGCAGGAAACCCTGTTTTAGTAGGCGATCTGCCGGAAGGTATCACATCAGAACAGGTCAAAATCGGCGACGACGGGCAATTGTATGTCAATGGTCTGCCGCCCGGAGAATATTCTTTCGCCTATGCGGTAGAAAATGCGGGGAGTGAAAAACCGGAAAAGATCGGAGCCGGGCAGATCACGCTAAGGGTGGAACAGGATATTGTAGTAGTGGACAAAGTTGAGCCAATCCCGCTGGGGTACTATGTAAAAGGGGATATCGGTTATAACAGCAAAGACGGCGGCCGCCAAAGAGTTGAAGCGGGTGTAAGTTATGACAGAATTAGCGGGCAGATATACTATGAAGGCAATAATCTGCAAACAGTAAAGGGACTTGTAAATCAATTAATAAAAGGAGAAATTACGTATGATCTTACAAAGATAGATTCTTCCTACCTAAAAGCGGCGGTGGCTGTATTTGGCGCTATGCAATACGGTATTGCAGAGACCGAACAAAAGGTCACTGTTGCGGATAAAATCTATAGACCAACGGACAAACTGTTTGCCGACAAAACCGGGAAAACTGAATTTTCGGCAGCTGAACTGAAGATCTTGAGAGACACGGGGCAGATCTCGGAAATACAGTATCGGGATGCTTTAGCGCAGGGCCCGCATCAGGCAGCGCCTGAAAGTCAGGGAATAGTATCCGGGCCGGACCTTACGGCTTCTGACGAATATGTGCTTAAAACCCCTGCCGCTGGCGATCCGGCCTACACCAGAGCAGACTTAAAAGCTAAAGGTTACTCAGATACTCAAATCGATGCCATGACCGAGGCCACGGGCGGCGGATATTCCGATACAGGCACAGTGGGTGAGACGATCACTGTCCGCGCTGGTCAGCCCAATCCTGTCATTGAGGCCAATCCTGAGGCCTATAAAAAAGTCGGCGAGCCTTACGGGATAGGAGAGCCTGTTACTGCGACATCAGCAGCCGAGGCCGCGCAAAAAGCCGCGGAGGCTGGCAGGGCTGGTTTGCCTGCCGACGAAGACAGCTGGCTAAGAACGCCAACAGGTCAGACAATTTACTCCGATACTCCAGTAGAGGAAAAAGATATACCGAAAAAATACACGCCAGATGAATGTCTAAAGGTGCCGCCAGACCCACCTTATGATACGACAAGATTTGATCCAAATTCTAAATCATATACTCTGGAGGAGACTAAAGGTCTCCCTCCCGGCTCATACGGCCCAACTGGCGGGAAAATAACCACTGGCAATTACCATCACGCAGACTATACAGTACCCAGTATACCGGAGGGAGCTAATAAGGATCACTATAAAGAAGTTCCGCCAGATCCTCCCTATGGCGAGATAGACAGTACAGCCGGGGCGCTTACTCCTGAAGAATTGGCAAAGGCTGATCCGGCTTCTTTTGGCCCCACAGGCGCGAAAACCGGCGCCAGAATAGTGCCGGGCAGCGCCAGACCGGTAGAGGATGACTATGGCACACCGTATGCCGGGAGTGATTGCCGGGCAGTGAGCTGGGGCGCCGAAGTATTGCCGGGGTCCAGCCCGTCAGAGCCATTTGACTGGGTAAAAATTTCGGAGAGAGAACCAGGTTTTCAGTATGTAGAAACTGCCGGAGTGTTTAAATCAACCTTAACTCATGCGCCTACCACCGGAGATAAAATTGCGGGAGAGACTTATGATGCTGCTCTTTTTGATTTTAACTCCAGAAATCTGGCCATAGCCGGAGAAAAAGAAATATTTTTAGACCATCCTTCAATTAAGCTAGATGATGTACGAACTTTAGCCGATCTTGGTTTGAATATTACCTTGCCGGCTGGTTATAGCGGAAAAATTGTCTTCGGGGGAAAGACAATTCCCTATCCGGGTGACCTGTCTCAATACGAAATTAAAAATGATTTAAACCAGTCGAACAGTCATGCTATAGACATCTATCTTGTGGATGGCCAGACCGGAATAGAATATCTACAAGGCAAAATTGCCCTTAACATCAAAAGCTCAGGTAAGCAAAGACCGCAGATTAATATGACGCTAGCCCATGTTGGTTCTTCTCCCGAAGTTTTTGATGTGTACAGGAAACAAGGCACCAAACAGCCCTTAACGCCGGCCAGCTGGGAAGTGCCTGTATTTGAATATAAACCCCGCCTGAAAAATCCGCCAACTTATTACCCGCCTGTATACGAGGAAGTAGCTGAATATAAACTCTATGTCCGGAATCCAACGCTTTACAGGCCGCCAACCGATGAAACAGAGTATGCCTATCAACTCAAAGCTCAGGACTGGATCCAAAGAGAATCTATAAAACCAACCTACTATGAGCCGCAGTATGAACATTTTGCGCCCCGGCAGGAAGCCTTTTCTGTCAGAGTGTTTGAACATGGTGGTGACGAAACAACTGTTTTAACCGGAAAGCAGAGGGATCAGGAATTGGCCACAGTCCTGGGTCTAACCTGGGAGGTTGAAGGTACCATCTATAAGGATAATGATAAAAAAGTAGAGCTGACAGCAAGAACAAGCGGCGCTATAGGCTATAAAGTTACGCATTTTGAAAGCGAAAACGATTTTTCTGTGCAAAACGGCAATTCTCTCATAGCCAACGCTGACGGAACTTATGCAGAACGCACTATTAGCGGTGTGCCGGAGGAATTCACCGAAAATGGCGGACAAATTGTTTATGATATGCGGGCAGGAGTGGGGTTAAAAATCAAAGATGTTCGCTTTTACGTGGACGGCATAATAAGGAAAGATGCTGTGAGCGCAAAAGAGCAAGATGGTTTTAACATAGACTCGCCGGAGGACATATTCACTAAGGGTGGCGTAGAAGCAGGAGCTTCATGGGAAAGTGGTGCTGTCATTGCTAGATATTTGGAGAGTATAGAAGGCGTTAACGAGTTTTGGTTGGCCATTGAACAAAATGTTGGAAGACATTTTAAAACAGGAGTCGAAACAGATCTTGAGAAGCATATAACAGGGCATGCCAGTACGTCGTTTGATAATGGCGTGTCGCTTACCAGTTCTATCCGCAGAAATATGTTCGGCGGACGTACAACTAGTGACATCTTCGGCCTGCAGTCTACTCTGACGGATGATGACAGTGCATCTTTTGATCTCGGCACAGGAGCTGCTTATAGCAAGGTGTTTGATAACCAGTTTTTTACCGGTGTCACGGCTGGCGCAGATTTCTCGTATAATACTCAGTCCGGGAAATTTAGTCATGGTTATAAGGTGGGGACCGGGTTGATTCCCACAAAGTCTGGCCGTTCATTGTTTGAGATTGAGGGAGTCATTGCCTTTAGTGGTCTGGACTTAGAAGGAATCAGCGGACAGGTTTTGTTTAACTTCGCTAGAAACTGGCAAGCATATATTCTGACGCATCTTCCTTTTGGTCCAGCGCCTGAGAGTAAAACCGCTTTTGGATTAAAATTTGATATTGAAAAACCAAAATAACGATCATGAAAAATAATTTTAAACAAACTTATTTGATATTATTAATACTGGCTATTAGTTTAATATCAGTCAGCTTACAGGCTGATGTGGTTTTGCCGGGTACTGTCAGCGGTTTTGCCACAGAGCAGGGTTTTGCGAACCTTTATGAATCCAGCGGCGGACATAACCTTGCCCGGTATAATAATAATTTATATGCGGTTTTTTCTAATTATCCGGCGGCTAATACCAGCCAGCTGATTTTTGCCAGATCCACAGATAACGGCGCTAGCTGGACCAGCTGGCCTATAGCTGCAACTTCGGGCGGTAGTACTTATATAAGAGGCGCCGCCATTGCGGTCTCTTCTAATGGGACGATTTATGTCAGCCAGCTAATTTGTACGGATAATTTATCCGCACAGAGCCTGCAAGTGCTTAGATCTACGGACGGAGGCCAAAATTGGAGTACGGCCAATGTATATACTCTTGACAACGAAGAAGGAATGTATTCTGACATTATTATAAGTAATGCCGGCGTTATCCTTGTCGCCTTATCAAGAACAAATTGGAATATAGGTATGTATGTATCCCCGACAGACTTGTATGTATACAGTAATACAGAAAGCAATTTCGGTGTATCAGGGTTTAGCCAAGAAACCTGTACTAGTTTTATTTATACCAGTGATTATCTTAGTGATACGGTATATTTGTCCAAAGATCAAAACGGAAATGTGTTTTTAGCGGCAGATTACTTAGACAATACTAATTATGAGAATAAAGTTGCCCGTGTTTTTAAGCGTGCAGCCAACGGTTCATGGTCTCTGTTCGCTCCGGCCAGCGGGGCGTATACCGGACGGCATCCGGCTATCGTTAATGACCCTGCCGGGGAGCTGCACTTGATCTACTCTGTGACTCCGAACGGCAGCGGCACAATGGATTTGATGTATCGTAAATACAACAGCAGCGGAACAGAAACGGCAGCTCAAAAGTTATTGTCGGCCCCGATAGTTTACACCCCCCAGCTCGGCTTTGCCCCCAATAGCGCCGCGCCAGCCGGAGTTATCCCGGTGGTGCAATTTGTGAGCGGTAATGGCACGGACTATAGAATATGGCAGACCAGCCAGCTGGCCGCGGCGATCTGGTCTGCGCCGACCGCCTCGATCACTTCCGGTAATCAAGCGGTGTTCCTGCATACGGTCTCCAGTATTACCGGCGATCAGCCGGATATGCTCTGGTACGACAATCTAAATAAAAAAGTATACTTCAACCGGGCTCCGGATAAAATCGCAGCCTGGCAGCCGCCCGCCGCCCCGGTGGTCAAATGGGCGGATCAGGGACTGAACAGCGGCAATACCCAGAAAGTTTCCGCTTCTGTGACCGTTCTGCCTGCCGGTTCCACGCAGGTGTTTTACGATTGGGAAGGCGCCGGCCTGTCCGACACGGCCTATTCCGCCAATACGGTAGATACCAAATCCGATGTCTCCGACCGCCAAAAAATCAAGGCCAGAATTATGGCTAAAGACGCGGCGGGCAATGAATCTTTATACAGCCCTTATTCTGCGGAAATCACCATTCCCGACCGCACGCGCCCGGCCGGAACTATCCAGATAAGCGGCGGGGCGGATTACACCAATACTATTAACGTAACTTTATTATTGACTTACAATGACACTACGCCGGACGGCACAAATCAGAGCGGCATGAAAGATGTTTCTCTTAACGGCACGACGCTTACCGGCTGGCAGGCGCTGGGTGGTTCTAAAACGGTTAATCTAAACAGTCTCCTGAATGGTCAGAGGACTGTGGAGGCCATTTACCGGGACGTCTCCTTAAACACCAGCGTGGCAGCTGCGGACACGATATATCTCGACACGGTCACTCCGGCTATTACTTCCGGCGCTCTGGTGACAAGCTCCAGCGTCGCCAATCCGGTTTTTAACTGGACGGCAGATGATCCGCCAAGCAATAGTTATGCTTCCGGCGTAAAAGAGTACAGGGTTTACTGGGGCAATGATTCCGGCGGCACCGACACCGCAGCGCAAACCGGCGCCAGCTACAGCCCGGCCGCCATTACCGTTCAGGATACTTACTACCTGCGCGTCCAGCCGCTGGACAATGCGGGTAATACCGGAAACTGGTTCACCGTGGCGGAATATACATATGACACCAGCGGCCCGACCGCCGCGGGTGTGACGATCAATAACGGCGCGGCCTATACCAATACGACCGGGGTCACTCTGACCTTAAAGGCCACGGGGGCCGTTTCAATGAATATCAGCAATACCTCCGCCCAATCCGGCAGCTGGGTGGCTTATGCGGAGTCCAATAATTATTCCTGGATTCTGGATACCGGCGCCGATGGCTTGAGAACCGTTTATGTCTGGTACAGGGATGCCGCCGGCAATGAAACCCGCGTGACGGATGATATTATTCTGGATACAGTCGGCCCGACCGCCGCGGGAGTGACGATCAATAACGGCGCGGCCTATACCAGTACGACCGCTGTCACCCTGACCTTAAAAGCCACGGATGCAGTTTCAATGAACATCAGCAACAGCAACACGCAGGGCAGCTGGGTGGATTATGCGGAGTACAATAATAATTATTCCTGGGCTCTGGCTGGCGGCGCCGACGGCGTGAGAACCGTCTATGTCTGGTACAGGGATGCCGCCGGTAATGAGACCCAGGTGACGGATACTATTATTCTGGACACCGCCGGCCCGACCGCCGCGGGCGTGACGATCAATAACGGCGCGGCCTATACCGGTACGACCGGTGTCACCCTGACCTTAAAGGCCACGGGGGCCGTTTCAATGAACATCAGCAACAGCAGCACGCCGGGCAGCTGGGTGGATTATGCGGAGTACAATAATAATTATTCCTGGGCTCTGGCTGTCGGCGCCGACGGCGTGAGGACAGTCTATGTCTGGTACAGGGATGCCGCCGGCAATGAGACCCGCGTGACGGATGATATTATTCTGGATACAGTCGGCCCGACCGCCGCAGGTGTGACGATCAATAACGGCGCCGACTATACCAATATGACCGGGGTCATCCTGACCTTAAAGGCCGCGGGCGCCGTTTCAATGAATATCAGTAACAGCAGCACGCCGGGCAGCTGGGTGGATTATGTGGAATACAATAATAATTATCCCTGGACTCTGGCTGTCGGTGCCGACGGCTTGAGAACCGTTTATGTCTGGTACAGGGATGCCGCGGGCAATGAGACACGCGTGACGGATGACATTACTCTGGATACCGCCGGCCCGGTGATTACCGGCAGTGATCACGGTGTCACTATTAACAGCGGCGCGGAGTGGACGAACACGCTCAATGTCGCGCTGACTATCAAGGCCACGGACACCAACGGCGTGACGTCCATGAATATCAGCAATACGCAGAATGTGCCGGGACAGTGGTATCCCTATAGTGCAGCGTATCCTGACTGGCTGCTGGTAGATGACGGTCAGGTCACGAAGACGGTTTATGTTATTTTCCAGGACGCCGCTGGCAATACCTCTAATGCGGTCACCGATGATATCAAATATGACGGGCAGTCTCCGTCCGGCGGCGGGACAGGCGGCTCCAGCGGCTATGGCGTGACGATCAATAACGGCGCGGAATGGACGAATACGCTCAGCGTCACCCTGCATTTGAAAGCCACGGACAATGTCGGTATCGTCTCCATGAATATCAGCAACACGCCAAATACGCTGGGTCTGTGGTACGCATATGATGAAACATATCTGAACTGGCCTCTGGTAGATGACGGCAATGTCACCAAGACCGTCTATGTCCTGTTTCAGGATGCGGCGGGTAATACCTCCAATGTGGTCACTGACGATATCAAATATAATAATACCCGGCCGACCGGGGATGTAATTACCGGCACGGGTAAATACGGACTGGTCATCAATAATGATGCTGAATGGACCAAAGTCTTAAATGTGACCCTGAATATCAGCGCGTCCAGCAATGTCGGAGCGATCGCTTCCATGAATATCAGCAACGACAGCGGTTTTGGCACAGGCTCTGGCTGGATCGCTTACAATACTACTTATAACAATTGGCCGCTCCTGTCTACTGGCGATCCGGTCACCAAGACCGTTTATATTCAGTTCAGGGATGCGGCCGGTAATACGTCCGATGTCTTCTCTGATGATATTAAATTTGATGAGGCCGTTCCGACCGCCAGCGGCCCGGACGGCTCCGGCGGCAGTTACGGTGTGACGATCAATAACGGCGATCTGTGGACTACCAGTCTGACCGTCTCGCTCAGTCTCAAAGCCACGGATAATATCGGCGTGACGTCCATGAATATCAGCAATACGCCAAATATCTGGGGGCAGTGGCTCAAATATGAGGAAACGTTTGCTAACTGGTTGCTGGCCGATAACGGTCAGGTCACCAAAACCGTCTATGTCAAATTCCGCGACGCGGCCGGCAATGAATCGGGCGCTGTCACCGACTGTATCCAGTATGACGTGACCGGCCCGAATTTTCCGCCCGCCGGCGGGGGCAGCGCAGGCGGCGGCGTCCTGATCAATAACGGGGCGGTATATACCAATACGACCAATGTCAGTCTGACTTTCCCGGCTACCGGCGCGGACGAGATGCGGGTCAGTAATGATATTGCTTTTACCGGCAGTCTCTGGGAGACCTACCGGACGGCCATGGCGGCCTGGCTGCTCCAGGACACCGAGGGTGTGCAGACTGTCAATGTGCAGTACAGGGATCTGGCTGGCAATACTTCCAATATCGGCTATGACACGATCATTCTGGATCGGACACCGCCCGGCGGGCTGGTCACGATTAACGGCGGCGCGGCGTCCAGCAACAGTCTGGTGCTGTCCCTGACTCTGACGGCCTCCGACAATCTCAGCGGCGTGGCGGAGATGCTCATCAGCGAGACGTCCAGCGCCAGCGGAGTCTGGCAGGCCTACAAGACCGCAGCCAGCTATAAATTCAGTGACAAAACCACCGGCAATAGGACTATTTATGTCTGGTACAAAGACCGCGCGGGCAATATCAGTCTGGCTGCGACGGACGATATTATGCTGCTGGAAACAGATGATGACACGCCGGGCGACGGCGGCACGGGTGAGGATATCTGGCTCTATCCCAATCCCTTCAGCCCGGCAGAGGACGAAGAAGGCAAAATTGGCTTCCTGACCGACCGGGACGGCTGGCACCGGGTGTATATCTACAATATCCGCGGCGAACGCATCTGGTCGGCCGAGACTTACGCGCGCGCCGGGGAGACGAATATCGTGGTCTGGAACGGCCGCGCGCTGCGCGGACAGACCGCGCCCAACGGCATTTATATTTTACTGCTGGTCAATGACAGCAAAAAAATTATCGGCAGAGGGAGGCTGACGCTCCTTGATTAGACAGCTGCTGGCTATATTATTACTCTGCGCCGTGTTGTCCGCGGAAACCAAACAGGCCTATGGTCTGGATGATTTGCTTGCCGGTGCGGATGCGTTCGGCCGCGGCGGCGCCTATCTGGCCGCGGAAAATAACAGCAGCTATATTTTCCAGAATTACGCTTTGCTGGGCCGGCCGGAGCCGCCGCGGCTGACCCTGACCGCTTTCAAGCTGCTCAGCGAGGTTAATTATCTGGCGGCGGCCTACAGCCAGGGTAATTTTGCCGCCGGCGTGCTCAATATTCAGGAGCACGGCGGTTATGTCCGCGACAAAAAAAATAATGTCACCGGCGGCCAGATCGGCTACGACGACACCACGGTGTACGGCGCTTACGGTCTGCGGCTGGAGGATTATAATCTATACACTGGCGCGCGCCTCAAATATCACAGCAAGGTTTTTTCTGAGATCGAGGCCGCGGCCTGGGGGGTGGCGCTGGATCTGTCCGCGCTCTACACGGTAAATTCTTATCTGACCATCGGCGCCCGGCTGAATAACGCGCTGGCCACGCCGCTGAGCTGGACGGACGGCCTGCAGGAAAAACTGCCGCCGGGTCTGGGCCTGGGCGGGCGGTTCCGGGTTTTTGGCCCGCAGGGTCTCTGGCCGCAGGAACAAATCACGGAGGTGTATCTGGACGCCAATCTGGAAAACACGGTTTTTCTGGGCGGCGGTCTGGAATACTGGCCCAGCGAGCGGATCGCCCTGCGCGCGGGATTTAAGCAGCTGCCGGCTGCCACGGACGAGCGGGAAGATAAAATCACCAAATTTACCGCCGGGGTAGGCTTTAACTGGCAGAATATTTATATAGATTATGCCTACAATCCGGGCGACGATCTCGCGGAGAATATCACGCATTTTTTCACGCTGGCCTACCGCTTCAGCGCGCCGCCCCCTCCGCCGCCTGAACCCATACCGGAGCCGCAGCCGCTCCCGCTGCGGAAAAGAATATTCTTTGACACCGTGCATTTAGGCGCTGAAGAGCAGATCTTGATCGAGGATCTGGGGTATCTGGGTTTTGTGCAGGGCTATCCGCCGGGCCGGACATATCTCCCGGATAGGGCGCTGACCCGCCGGGAGCTGATGATCCTCCTGATCCGGCTGCTGGAGAGCGAGGAGCGTTACCCCGGCGGTGCGCCGCGGTATTTCCCGGACACCACCTACCGTAACAAAGATCTGACGGACAAAGCTACCCGCTACGGTCTGCTGGTCGGCTACACGGACGGACTGTCCCGGCTGGATCAGCCGGCGCGCCGCGACGAAGCCGCCTGCGCTTTTGCCAGATACTATGAGATCGCCGGACGCGCTCTGCTCAGCGGCGACGTGTACGCCGATGTGCCGCCGGAACACTGGGGCTATAAAGATATCAATCTGACCCGCCAGTATTATCTGACGCAGGGCGTGGATCTGGTTCATTATCTGCCCGGCGATTATATCAGCCGGCTGGATACGGCCAGAATAATCGGCCGGATCAGGTACGTGCAGGAGTCGCGCGCCGGTCTGCCGCCTATCGAGGGGCTGACGGAGCTGCTGGCGGAAGAGCTGTCATTTGAGGCGGCTGTTGAGGCGGCCGAGACTGAACGTCAGCGCGGCGAACAGCAGCGCCAGGACTATCTTCCACTTAGCCGCCGGCCGGGCGAGCGGGAAACCGGCCGCGATTAGTTCGATCTTTTCCGCGTGTATATCCAGATCGCCGCCGTGTGCGGCGCAGGCGCGGTGCAGGACACCGCTGACCCGCACTATGTCGCCGCGCTGCCGGTAACTACCGGCGGTTTTGCTCTGCGCCGCTGCGCTGCGCGTCGTGAATATGCCCAGCGCGTTTTGGCCGTCATGCACATTGAGCCAGACTTTATCCCCGCGCGGCAGAATATCGCCGATCACCTCGCCCTGATACACCACGCGCCGCCCGTCGTATTTGGCGGCCTGTACGATCAATTCCGCGGAGCCGATCGGTTCGGCCGCCGCCAGCGCACCCAGCAGGAAAAATAACACACTTAAATAACGCATCACTTACCCCGCCAGCAGGACCAGCCGTAGGCCAGCAGTCCGAAGATCGCGATAAATTCCAGACGTCCCGCCCAGATTTGCAGTAGATAAATTATTTTCAAACCGGCCGGCAGGGCGGGATTGATTATGCCGCAGGAAAGTCCGGTATTGGATGTCGCGGAGATCGACTCAAACAAAGCGGCAAAAAATGGATAACCGTAACACACGCCGGCCACGGCGCCCAGCAAAAAAACCGCCAGATACAGGAGCGTGATCAGCGCGGCGCCGCGCACTATTTTGTCGTTGAGAAAAGCGTCTTTAATATGATGATATTTTTCCGCCAGCACCGCATTGTCCGGCAGGAGCAGCCGCTGCACATCCTGACGCAGCGCTTTGCCGATAAGGCCCAGCCGCAGGATTTTTATCCCGCCCGCGGTCGAGCAGACGCTGCCGCCGAGGCTCATCGCCGTCATTAAAGCCAGCAGGGCCAGCTGGCCCCATTCACGGAATAACTGCGCGGGATAGAGCGTCGTATAGCCGGTGCTGGTATGCGCGGAGATGAGCAGAAAACTGCCCTTGCGGAACATTGCCAGCAGCCCCGGATACACCTGCCGCTGGATCAGCGCCCAGAACACCAAAAAAGCGCCCAGCAGTACCGACAGGAAAAAAATATTCAGCTCAATATTGCGCCGCAGTTCTTTTTTGTCGCCGCTGAGCACCGCGTAATGCAGATGAAAATTAAAGATGCCCAGAATAATCAGGCCCAGCAGCGCCAGTTCCAGCCGCCAGCTGTGATAATACAAAATACTCTGGGTCTGCGGCGTGAATCCGCCGGTGTGGAATCCGGCCATAAAAAGCCACAGGCCGTGCAGCAAAGCTTTGACCGGCGGCAGACCTTCGCTCCAGAGGATCAGGGCCAGGACCGCTGTGCCCAGAACTAAAAAAAGCGAGCTGATCAGGCAGATAAATCTGGCGGTGTGGAGAATATTCGGCAGGATGCGCTCATCCCGTCCTTCACCGGCGTAGAGCTTAAAGCCGCCGGCCCCGGCGCGCACCAGCATGCTCAGGGCGATGACCACTATGCCCTGCCCGCCGAGGAGCATCAGCAGATGCCGCCACATATTGTGCGCCACCGCCAGATGATCCAGATCGCGTACCAGACTAAACCCCGCCGTGGCCAGCGCGTTCATCGCCTCGAACAGCGCGTCCAGATACGAGCCGAAACCGCCGCTGAAATACAGCGGCAGCGCCGCCATGAGCGCAGCCACCAGCCAGGAGAGCGCCGCCACAGTCAGACCGTGCAGCCAGCCGATTTCTTTTTTGGTAAAACAGCTGAGGCGCAGGGCAAAGCCCAGACTCAGCGTGATAGCGCCGCTCAAGCTGTAATCCAGCAGAGGATTCCACTCCCGGAAGCACAAAGCGGTCAGCAGCGGAATACCCATCGCGGCGCCCAGACCCACCAGCACGGTGCCGAGATAAAACCCGACGATTTTATGATCCTCCAGCCGCGGTTTAATGAGCATGAGACAGCACCAGCGTCAGCGCGGCAGCCAGCAGAAAAACGCCGGCCAGCAGCGCCAGAGGATAAAGCAGCTCCGCCAGCAGACCGGTACAGCCGAGCCACAGAGTCCGCCAGCCGGAAGCCGCGCGCCGTTTAGCCATTTTTAGCGCCCAGCAGATCCAGCAGGGCCTGTTTGCTGGCATCCGAAGTCAGCGCGATAATATCATCGCCGCACTGCAGCACAGTATTGCCGCGCGGCACGATCACTTCTTCGCCGCGCAGGATCGAGATCAGCACGGTGTCTTTGGGCAGGGTCAGCTCCAGGATTTTTTTGGCGCTCACCGGCGAATACGGCGACACCGCGACCTGCACGATAGCCATGCGGCCGCGTTTCAGTGTGAACAAAGTGGAGATTTCCGAGGAGGAGACTTCCCGCGTGATGAGGCTGGTAATAATGGCTCCGCTGTCCACCGGCACATCGATACCCAGCGCGGTGAAAGCCGGTGTGTTGCGGGAGTCATTCACTCTGGCCACGGTGCGCTGTACATTGAAGCGTTCTTTGGCCAGCTGGCAGATGACCAGATTGTCCTCGTCGTCTCCGGTCAGCGCGGCCACCACGTCCGCCCGGTCGAGGCAGGCCTGCTCCAGCGTCTGCGGGTCGCAGCTGTCGCCGCAGATCACCAGCAGGCCGGGAAACGAACGGGCCATTCTGGCGCAGACTTCCGGCTGGCGTTCCAGCACCACCACGGTGTGTTTTTCCAGCAGCAGATTGCGCGTCAGCTGGCGTCCGACATTGCCCGCTCCGGCGATGACAATGAACATTATTTGAGCTCCAGCAGTTTTTTGGCTTTTTTCAGACTATTCAGCTTGACCAGCGCGATGAGCCGATCGCCCTGTGCCAGCGCAGTGTCGTCTTCCGGCAGCAGGGTTTTGTGCTCCCGTACCAGCGCGACTACTTTGAGCTCGCCAGGCCGATTGAGCCGGCCGATTTTTTGGCCGAGCAGCTTCTCCGGCGCGTCCGCTTCCAGCGTGCCCAGATCGGAGGCTTCGGTCAGGAAGCTGCTGAATTTGGTCTCGCTGATCCGGTCGCGGATCAGAGCGGCCACCAGCGTGGTGCCGCTGATAATATCCAGCCCGCCCTGCTGGTACAGATGCGCGCGCTGCGGATCGTACACTCTGGCGATCACCCGCGGCACGCCGAAAATTTTCTTGATCACCTGCGCGGACATGAGATTGGTATTGTCGCCGTTGGTCACTACGGCCACCGCGTCCGCCCGCTCCACGCCGGCCAGCCGCAGACTCTCCGTATCGATGCCGTTGCCGAGCTGCGTCGTGCCGTTGAAGCCGTCGCCCAGCCGCTTGAAAGCGCTTTCCTGACAGTCCAGCACGGTCACATTGTGGCCGTCCGCGCTCAAGATGCGCGCCAGTTCAGCGCCCACCCGTCCGCAGCCGACAATGATAATATGCATAGGCTACCCAAAAATGCCGGAATTAAAAAACTCGGAGTTATTTTTGGTCTTTTTCAATAAATTGACCAGCTCCTCCGTGGCGTTCTCGGAATCTATGCTCTTGCGCAGCAGCACGGTTTTCTTCAAGACATCTTCCGGCAGGAGCAGCTCTTCTTTGCGCGTGCCGGAAGCCACCACGTCGATAGCCGGGTAGATGCGGCGGTTGGCCAGCTTGCGATCCAGATGCAGCTCCATATTGCCGGTGCCTTTGAATTCCTCATAGATCACATCGTCCATGCGGCTGCCGGTGTCCACCAGCGCGGTGGCAATGATCGTCAGCGAACCGCCGCCCTCGATATTGCGCGCGGCGCCGAAAAATCTCTTGGGTTTGTGCAGGGAAGCGGGATCCAGACCGCCGGAAAGCGTGCGGCCGGACGGCGCGACCACCAGATTGTGCGCGCGTGCCAGCCGGGTGATGCTGTCCAGCAGGATCACCACGTCTTTGCCGTGCTCGACCAGCCGTTTGGCGGACTCCAGCAGTAATTCCGACACTTTGACATGCTGTTCCGGCGGCTCGTCAAAAGTCGAGGCCACGACTTCGCCTTTGACAAAACGCTGCATATCCGTGACTTCTTCCGGGCGTTCGTCGATCAGCAGCACTTTGATGATTACTTCGGGGTGATTGGTTTCGATACTGCGGGCAATGTCTTTGAGCATGACTGTCTTACCGGCTTTGGGCGGCGACACGACCATAGCGCGCTGGCCGAAACCGATCGGCGCGATCATGTCGATCAGGCGCGTGGTGATATTTTTGGGGTCAAATTCCAGATGCAGTTTTTGATCCGGGAAGATCGGCACCAGATTGCTGAAAAAAGTTCTCTTCCGGGCGACTTCCGGGGAGAGGCCGTTGATCGTGTCCACGCGCACCAGCGAAAAATAACGCTCGCCTTCTTTGGGTTTGCGCCCCAGTCCGGTCACGCTGTCGCCGGTCAGCAGGGAAAACTTGCGGATCTGCGCCGAGGACACGTAAATATCCTCGCTGGAAGGCAGATAATTGTTCACGCGCAGGAAGCCATAGCCGTCGGGCAGCCTTTCCAGAATGCCCTCGCAGGCCACGGTGCCTTCTTCGTTGGTCTTGAGCTGCATTATTTTGTAGATGAGATCGTGTTTTTCCAGCGTGGTCATTTCCTCGATCTTCAGTTCTTTGGCAATGGCGTAAAGCTCGGAAATTTTCATTCTCTGCAGGGCGGTGATATCCAGCGACGCGACCAGCTTTTCGTTGTTGCTGCCGTTGGCCGGCCGGCTCTCGGTTTTTTCTACAGCGGTGTCCGGGTTGTGCTCGGGTTCTTTTTTTGGCGTCATATGCTTATTTTCTCCTTTGAAATTTTTACTAAAATAAGGGAAACTTTTTTAACTTTTTTTGGAAAATTCTGGGTTGTCTCTTTTGTAAATATAGCATAATCCCGCCGCACACGCAAGAGGAGGATTCTGCAAAAGCAGGGTTAGGCTTTTAAGGCTGGCTGTCGTTAGCCCAGTGCAGGTGCGGGATTTTGGCCGGGAAATTTAGATATTCCTGAAAGTCTTCTACTACAATATTACCGGCCACCTCGTAGCCGGAAAAACTATTGCTCATGCCCTGCATATAACACAGCGCGTATTTGCGTTTGACAAAATATATTTCCCGCAGGCCGCCGCGCTGCTGGGCCAGCAGATTAAAGGTATTATTGGGCCTTTGGCCCAGCCAGTATTTGATCCGGGCGGTCAGGTCGCCCAGTATCTCTTTGCGGCTGTCCGGCGTATAGCGCGCGAGAAAGCCTTTGAAAGGCCAGGCGCTCCGGCTGGTGAAGATAATTTCCGGGGCGCGGGACGAGTAGTAATAACCCAGATGGGCAAAGACCGGAAATTTTTCTTTAAGGACTTGAAAGTGCAGAATATCGGTTGAATTGCCGGTGCCCATGGCGCTGAAAAACAGCCGGTAGTCCGGATTGCCGAGCTGCTCCAGCAGATCGTCGATCCAGTAAAGCTGATTGATGCCCTGATAGACCTGCCGGAGCCTTAGCGCGCTGTCCGTGTCCTGCCAGACCACAAAATGACCATTGCCCAGCGGCGCAAAATTGGCGCCGATCTTAAAACTCTGCCGCGGGCCCTTGTAGCCGCGCAGGGCAACCAGCAGAGTATCTTCCCGCTGATTTAGAAAGCCAGACCTGTGCGCCAGAAGCTGCTCCGCGGGGCTTAAACTCTGATAAGCGGCCTCGTCGAGCAGCTGGAGCTGTCTGGCCGGCAGATCCGGCGCCGCGTATTCATAACGCACCGGCGTTTCCGGGGCGGTTATGCCGCGCTGGCGCAGCAGAGCGCTGTCTTTGCGCAGATGCCGGGGCTCCGCATAGATCAGATTAAAACGCTTACGCTCCAGATAAATTTTTTTGCGGATAAAATTGCCGGGCAGAATATGCCCGCTGGCTGTCTGCCGGGCGAGAATAGCTTCCAGCCGGCTGCTGAGCGGCAAAGCGTTTTTTTCGGACAGGCTGATAATTTTCTTCTGCATAATTACGCATACATATCGCAAGCGCAGCTTTTTTGATGCAAAATATTAGGCTGGCGCTCCGGCGGGCAAATATATTTCTTTGATTTTACGCAATTGTAGTCCTGCACTTACCGCAGGGCTATCCTTTCTCCAGCAGCTAATTAAGCACATTGGAATGTAAAAATTATGAATTACTCTGACTGGTGGAAAATCTAATATTTCTGGAGTAAAATTTCCATTTTCTTAAGGATAGTTTTTTTCAACGCTTCCGGCAGGGTTGGTTTAACATAAATGGCCTTGCTGGTTTCTTCGAGAAAAAACTGATAGGGTTTGACCCGCAGAGCCGCGGCGATTTTTTCGATCATCTCCACAGAAGGAAATTTCAGGCCGATTTCAATCACCCCGATATAATTGGTCGACACATCGCAACGTTCCGCTAATTTCATCTGGGAAAGCCCGGCGTTTTTTCTAATTCTTTTTAGATTATGAATAAATGTTTGTCTCAAATTCATAAATGTCCTTATATTCTAATAGACAATAGCTTGACAACTAACTAATAGTGTGTGAATAATACGCATTATTTACTGTCTATTAGACAGATGATCTAAACGAAGGGAGTGTTTATGGTTATACAAAAAGGCCAGCCGATGCTGGCGCAGGATATAATTGATTTAAAAAATGGTTTGCAGACGAATATAAATACTGTATCAAGCAGCGTGATCGCCCTGCAGACCAGCGTGACTTCTCTGCAAACTACCGTAGGCGGCTTGCAGGCCATGCTGCCGGTGGGGACGATACTGATGTATGACGGCGCCGGCTGGGTAAATAATCAAACTCTGCCCGGCTGGTACAAATGCGACGGCGCGAATGGCACACCGAATTTAGTGGATAAATTTATCCGCGGGGCAAGTTCATCTTATAATGGCAATGCCGCGGCCAGCGGCGCGACGGGCGGGGCGGCCAGCGGCAGTGTCAAATTGACAGCCAGCCATATACCGGAACATGCTCATGCGCTTTCCGGTTCGGCCAGTGTCGGCGGCACGACGGAGACAGGCGGCGGGCACACTCATACGACTTCCGGCACCGCGGCTTCTACCGGCGCGCATACGCACACCACATCCGGCACCGCCGCTGAGGCAGGCGGACATAGCCATACAATTACGCTTGGCGGAAATACTGCTGATGGCGTGACAGGCGGTGGAGCGCGAATGGTAATGGATGCCTTAAATGAAAGCACTCAAACAAACACTTCAAGTTCCGATGGTGCGCACACGCATACAACGTCAGGCACCGCGGCTGAGGCGGGCGGTCATACGCATACGACTTCTGGTACGGCGGCCGAAGCGGGCGGCCATACGCATACTTTTTCCGGCTCGGCCGCGCTCAGCGGTAATACCGGCTCTTACGGCACGGCGGCGGCCGCGCAGACCGCGGTGACTATCGCGACCGTGCCGCCGTATTATGCGGTGATCTATATCCGCAAGTGCGCGTAAGTTAGAAAGGGACAGGTAAAATGTCTGTTTCTATTTTATCTTTTCATTCGCGAAAAAGAGCATACCGGCGGGAGTAATAGCGAGCGGAACGAATACCCTGACCGTCTCGCGTCATAATATGTTCGTATTTTTTATCCAAAAGCTCTGTATGCGATAACTTATTGTCTATATGTTCGCCCTGCGTACTGGCTGTATATCCCCTATCAGGCTGTACTCTGGCGGCAATGCCGCTTTTGCTCCGGTCTATTTGACGGAATGCATATTTTGCTATTAATCGTATCCCCGCACCGCGACGCGCACCGGCAGGATATTCGTTCCGCTGGCCGGGTCATATTCACCAGAAAGAAAGTGACAGGTAAAAGTTACAAAAGTTAATCCAATCAATGCTATAATTAACAAATGTCGCATTTTCTACCCACAACTCTGGCCGAAGCCCGTGCTCTGGGCTGGGACAGTCTGGACATTATTCTGGTCAGCGGCGACGCTTATATAGACCACCCCAGCTTTGGTTCAGCGCTGATCGGCCGTTATCTGGAAGCGCATGGCTTTAAGGTCGGGATCATTCCCCAGCCGGACTGGCGCCAGCCGGAGAGCCTGACTGTTTTGGGCCAGCCCAATCTTTTTTTCTGCGTGAGCGCCGGCAATATCGACTCTCTGGTCAATAATTACACGGCGGACAAAAAGCCGCGCCGCACGGATATGTACTCGCCCGGTAATGAGTCCGGCCGCCGCCCGGATCGGGCTTCGATAGTTTATACTTCGCTGCTCAAAAGCCTTTACAAAAATGTGCCGGTGGCGCTGGGCGGCGTGGAAGCCAGCCTGCGGCGTTTCGTCCATTATGATTACTGGGATGACAAACCCCGGCGCTCGCTTCTGCTGGACAGCAAAGCCGATCTGCTCCTGTACGGCATGTCCGAAAAAGCCACGCTGTATCTCGCGGAGCAATTGCGCGCCGGTGTGCGCTGGGCAGATGTGCCCCAGCCGCCCAACAGCACAAAGGCCTACAAAACGCTGGACGCTGTGCCGCCAGCAAGACTGCTTCTGCCGCCGGCCGAGCGGGCCTTGCAGGACAAAACCGCTTTTGCCGGACATTTTGCCCTGTATTTCCGCGAGGGCCGCAAAAAAAAACCGCGGACTATTGTGGAGCCGTATCCCGGCCGTTATCTGGTGACCAGCCCGCCGGATAATCTCACCGGCAAAGAAGTAGACGCGCTGTTTTTTCTGCCTTTCGCGCGCGCGCCGCATCCGCGTTACAAAGACACGCCTATCCCGGCCTATGATTTTGTGCGTTTTTCCACGATCACGCACCGCGGCTGTTTCGGCGGCTGCGCTTTTTGCGCGATATCCCAGCATCAGGGGCGGCAGATTATCAGCCGTTCCGAGGAGTCCATCCTGCAGGAATTGCGGACGATCATCTGCCGGGATAAGGATTTCAAAGGCACGGTCTTTGATCTGGGCGGGCCGACGGCCAATATGTACGGCATGTACTGTAAGTCGGGCAAAGAGTGCCAGAAAAACAGCTGCCTGTATCCGGAGATCTGCGTGAATCTACAGACCTCGCACGCCCGGCAAAAAGCGCTCTTGAGCCGCGCACGCAAAATCCCCGGCGTTAAAAAAGTCCTGCTCAACAGCGGCATCCGTTATGATCTGGCTTTGCTGGACGCGGAGTATATGGAAATGCTTTTCGCCCACCATGTCGGCGGGCAGCTCAGTCTGGCGCCGGAGCATATCTGCGAAAATGTCCTGCAGGTGATGGGCAAACCGGGTTACAAATTATATGTAAAATTCTTGAATAAATTTCTGGCGTTCAATAAGGAGCACGGGCTCAAACAATACATCGTGCCGTATTTTATTTCCGCGCATCCGGGCTGCACGCTGCGCGACGCGCTGCAACTGGCGCTGTACCTCCATGAACATCATCTGCAACTGGAACAGGTGCAGAATTTTACCCCCACGCCAATGACGGCCGCGACCACGATGTATTACACCGGCTTGGATCCGTTTACCCTGAAACCGGTGCATGTGCCCAGAGGCGAAGAGCGCGCTTTCCAGAAAGCCCTGCTCCAGCCGCACCTGCCCAAAAATTACCGGCAGGTGGCCAAGGCGCTGAAGTTATTAAACCGCGCTGATTTACTGCCTGCTTTGACCGGAGACGGGCATTGAAACCGCTTCTACTCTGCTGTGAATCCCAGCGCTTCAGCCAGATAGGTAAAATCGGGATTTTGTTTAATCTCATTTATTTGCTCTGGATTGCGGTTGAAAATATCCTGCAAACATAAATTAAGGCGCGCTATGTCGCGGTTAATTATCTGTTCTGCTTGCGTCGAGGGGCGGGTTATGTCTACGCCGGGAAATTTTTCCATTACGGAAATATAAGTATCCAGCGTTGTATGGTACAGATTTAACGCGTCGGCCCAATTATTTTGTTCACGCTGCACGCCGGCCAGTTCAAAATAAATAGTTCCTTCCAGTACAGAAGCCAGTAAATCACCCGGTTTATTTTCAACATGTTTTTGGGTCAACGCTAAGACTTTTTCCAGATATAGAGAATTCTGTTCACTGGCGCGTATTTTGCTGGCAGAGTAATAAATTAAATGCAAGGTGTCCTGTGACTTATCTTCATTATAAAGCGCCGTTAAATCATTAAATAATTTGGGCAAATCAGCCGGATTATTTCTTGTGTAAGCATCGACATACAGAAGCAGAATATATCCTTATTGTAAGTTTTGCCCGCAATGGCATTCTGGCCGAGGCGCTCCACTTCGCCAAAATTTTTATCCCGATAGGCGGTTTTCATGTCGGCAAGGGTCTTCGCGCTATCAAGAGCGACTAATGTTTTGTAGGCGTTGTTATTAGCGGGAGATATTCCTGCTGGTTGCGGGTTTATTCCGCGTGGCAAGGGCTGTGCAGAAAAAGACATATCCAAAATTTATAATACTATTACCCGGAATTTCTCGAAATATACAATTCTGGCCGGGCCGGGACTTTAGTCGGCCAGCAGTTTGTCCAGCAGCTGATTGACCACCTGCGGCGAGGCTTTGCCCCGGGTTTTTTTCATTGTCTCGCCGACAAAAAAACCTTTGAGGGCGGCCTTGCCTGCGCGGTACTGCTCCAGCTGTTTGGGATTGGCGTTCAGGATTTCCTGAATAATACTCTGGAGCGCGCCGGCATCGGTGATCTGCTGCAGGCCGCTGGCCTCGACCAGTTTTCGGGCTGGCTCGCCGGTTTGCAGCATTTTGACAATCAGTTCTTTGGCTATTTTGCCGGAAATGGTTTTGTTGTCGATGAGCCCCAGCATCTCCACCAGATTGGCAGGCTGGAGTTTGGTCTGCCCCAGCTCCAGATTTTCCGTCTTGAGATAGCCGAGTACATCCGTGGTCAGCCAGTTGACGATAGCTTTCTTATCGCCGGTGTAAAGTCTGGCGGCCGTGTCGAAAAAATCTGAAACAGCTTTGTCCAGCGTCAGCACCCGCGCGTCATAAGCGGAAATACCGTACTCTTCCTGATAGCGTTTTATTCTTTGCTCCGCCAGCTCCGGCAGTTCTGCGCGCACCTGCGCGATCCACTGCTCGTCGATCAGCAGCGGCAGCAGATCCGGCTCCGGAAAATAACGATAATCGTGGCTTTCTTCTTTGCTGCGCATGGAGACAGTCCGGCCGGCCGCCTCGTCATAGCTGCGGGTTTCCTGAATTATTTTTTGTCCGGCCGCCAGCGCCTGTTTCTGACGCTCGATCTCCAGCCTGATCGCCCGCTCTACGGCGCGGAAAGAGTTCATATTTTTGATCTCGGTCTTAACGCCAAATTCCGGCTGCCCGGCCGGGCGGATCGACACATTGGCGTCGCAGCGCAGTTTGCCTTCTTCCATATTGGCGTCAGACACGCCGGCATATTGCAGAATGGCTTTTATTTTGTCGAGGTAGGCGCGGGCTTCTTCGGCGGAGCGTAAATCCGGCTCGGAGACTATTTCCAGCAGAGGAACGCTGGAGCGGTTGAGGTCTACATGCGAAGCCGTGGCGCCTTCGATGCCTTCCGCGCCCTGATGCACGAGCTTGCCGGCGTCTTCCTCCAGATGCGCGCGCGTAATGCCGATGCGTTTTTCCGTGCCGTCGCTCAAAAGTATGGTCACAAATCCGGCGGAGGTTACCGGCAGATCAAACTGGGAGATTTGATAGCCTTTGGGCAGGTCGGGGTAAAAATAATTCTTGCGCGCAAAAACGCTCTTTTTATTTATCGTGCAGTTCAGGGCCAGCCCGCAGCGTATGGCCAGATTGACCGCTTCTTTATTGAGCACCGGCAGGGCGCCGGGCTGGCCGGTGCAGACCGGACAGATATTGCTGTTGGGCGGCTTGCCAAACTCTGTGGAGCAGGCGCAGAACATTTTGCTTCTGGTTTTGAGATGCGTGTGAATTTCCAGACCGATGACCGCTTCGTATTCCATTTTTATAAATGTATCCTTTCGAAATGACAGCCGCGCTCCGCGGCGGCGGCGATTTGCAGTAATTTCTGCTCCTCAAACTCTTTGGCCACGAGCTGCAGGCCGACCGGCAGCCCGTCCGCCAGACCGCAGGGCACGGAAATGCCGGGCAGCCCGGCCAGATTGACCGGAATAGTCGCGATGTCGGAAAGGTACATGCTCAGGGGATCGTTTACTTTGGCGCCGAACTTAAAAGCCACGCTGGGGCTGGTCGGCGAAAGCACCGCGTCATAGCTGGCCAAAGCGCGGGCATAGTCCTGTTTAATCAGCGTGCGGACTTTTTGGGCCTTGAGGTAGTAGGCGTCATAATAACCGGCGGACAGGGCATAGGTGCCAAGCATTATGCGGCGTTTGACCTCCGGGCCGAAGCCCTCCGCGCGCGCGCGTTTGAACATGGTCAGCACATCTTTGGCCCCGGCGGCACGGTGGCCGAAACGCACGCCGTCAAAGCGCGCCAGATTGGCGGACGCTTCGGAAGTGGCCACCAGATAATAAGCAGCCAGCGCGTGCTGGAAAGACGGCATTTCGATCTCCTCAATAACAGCGCCCTGCTTTTGCAGGGCGGCGATGGCGGTCTGGATGACCTGCCGGACATTGGCGTCAATGCCGCTGCCCAGCAGCTCTTTGATGACCGCAATTTTTTTACCCTGTATATCCTGCGTCAATAAGGCCGTGTAATCCTGCGGCGGCCGCTCGACCGAAGTGGAATCCTGCGCGTCATAACCGGCCAGCACATTGAGCAGTATTGCCGCATCCTCCACGGTCTTGGCCAGCGGGCCGATCTGGTCGAGCGAAGAAGCGAAAGCCACCAGCCCATAACGCGAGACCAGACCATAGGTCGGCTTGAGGCCGACAACACCGCAGAAGGAAGCCGGCTGGCGGATCGAGCCTCCGGTGTCCGAACCGAGCGCGCCGAAACATTCATCCGCCGCGACCGCCGCCGCTGCGCCGCCGGACGAGCCGCCCGGCACACATTCTTTATTCCAGGGATTGGCCGTTTTCTGCACGGCGGAATTTTCGGTCGAGGAGCCCATGGCGAATTCATCGAGATTGAGCTTGCCGGTAATGACCGCACCGGCGTCCAGCAGTTTCTGCACAGCGGTGGCCGTGTAGCTGGAAATATAGCCTTTTAGTATTTTGGAAGCGCAGGTGGTTTCTGTCCCGGTCAGGTTGAGATTGTCTTTCAGCGCCAGCGGCACGCCGAGCAGGGGCAGGCGTTCGCCTTTTTTCAAGCGCTCATCAGCGGCCCGGGCCTGCGTCAGAGCCTGTTCTTTGTAGATGCTCAAATAAGCCTGCACGGACGGCTCCTGCGCGTAAATTTGTTTGAACACAGACTGGGTGACTATTTCGGCGGTGGTCTCGCCTTTGAATAATTTACTGCGCACTTCTTTGAGCGAGAGTTTGTGCATTACAAAATCCTGGGTACGACGAAACTGGAGCCGCTGACCTCCGGCGCGTTTTCCAGCAGGCCGGACGGATTGGCAAAAACTTGCACTTTATCCTGACGCAGAGGCGTGCCTTGCTCCAGCGCATGATACGACGGCTCAACCTTGTCCGTGTTGACCTTTTCCAGTTCTCTGGCATAGTCGAGAATTTGATTAAGCTGTCCGGTGTAAGTCGTCAGTTCTTTTTCCGTGAGTTCCAGTCTGGCCAGCTCGGCCACATGTTTGGCATCCTCAAGACTGATAGACATTAACGCGCTCCCTTAAAATAAGCCCGATCCAGCGGCCGGTCGATAATGTAGCCTTCTCCGCCGATGACCAGCGTCTGCCCCGCGAAATCCTGAATGCGGAAACTCACCGCTTTTATACCTTTTATTTGGGTGGCTGTAAAGACTATTTGCTTGAGCGCACTGTCTATGGCCTGATGCCCGCCGGAGAGCTTGAGCAGAGCGTCATTAAAAGTCAGGATCAGTACGCCGTTTTCCACGCGGCGGTCGAGGATTTGCAGATCCGCCGGCAGCATAGTTTGAATATTTTTAGCCCGGGCCGCGGCGTCCGGGCCGCGCAGCAGCTCGCGCAGCGTCGTGTCCAGCGGATTGCCGTCGATCTGGCAGGCGATAGGCCGCAGATGCTCATTGTAATAAAAATAAACCCGCGCTCTGTTTTCGCTGGCATAAAGCAGCCGCTCCATGCCCAGATAAGATAGCGCTCCAGCGATGCAGATAGCGAGGACCAGAACCAGCCGCGGCATATTTTAATACCCGCGCAAATTTTGCAGATTGGCTTTGATGCTGGCGTCATCCGGCCGCAGGGTCAGCGCGGCTTCCAGCGAGACGATAGCCTCCTGTATTTTGTTTTGGCGCGCCTGCGCCTGCGCTTTATACAGATAATAATCCGCGACTTTGGGATTGATGATCGTCAGGCGGTTAAAAGCGATCTCCATATTGACCCACTGGCTGTCGCGGAAAAAAGCGGAGCCCAGCAGCCGAAAAGCGTATTCATTATTTTTATCCAGCTGCACCTCTTCGCGGTACAAAACGATGGCGTCTTTGAGCCGGCCCTGCTGCTCATAGAGCAGTCCCAGCTGCAGACGGACATTCTTATAGTCCGGAACTTTGGCAATGCAGGTGCGGTACATTTCTTCCTGCGCCGCGCGGTCGCCCTGCTGGCGGTACAGCTCGGCGAGCATCATGTAGGCGTCGCCCATGCGTTCGTCGATGGTCAGCACATGCTGGTATGTTTCCAGCGCTTTGGCGTGCTCGCCTTTGCTCAGGTATAGATTGGCGGCGGTCAGGGTGAATATCGCGTTATTGGGGTCGAGTTCACTGGCGCGGAGTATCAGCTCCTCGCGCTGGCCAAGCAGCGCCTGTTTTTTCTCCGCGTCTGTTTCCAGCTCAGCGTACAGGCCGTACATTTCGGCTTTGCGCATAACGTACCAGGGATTGGTCGGCGAAATTTTCAGGCACAGATCGTAAACGGCGTCGGCTTTTTGGATCTTAGCCAGCTTTTCTGCCAGCGGAATATCCGTGCTCAGCGCCGCCCGGGCCTCATTCTCATAAATGCGCCCCAGCTGGCTGTGATAATAAGTCTCCCACGGCGCCAGCCGCAGCACCTTCTCGTATTTCTGACCGGCCGCCGCGAAATTACGCTGGGCTTCGTAATTGTACGCCTCGCGAAAAGCGAACTCCGCGCGGAAAGGCAGAGAACATCTGTACAGCGCGAAAGCCGCGGCCAGAATTACCCCGGCTATTTTCAGCCAGTCCGCCGTGGAGATTTGCGTCCAGCTGCTTTTATTGTTGGTTTCTGCCATGAAAGCCCCCTTTAGCAAAACGGTTGTTTAATTCCTGCTCGACATCCTGCGGCGTGAGACCGGCCGTGTGCAGCAGCACCAGCAGATGATACAGCAGATCCGCGATCTCGCCGGTCAGTCCGGCCGGACTGCCGCCGTGCTGCGTGTTTTTGGCGGCGATAATGGTTTCGCTGGCTTCCTCGCCGATTTTTTTTAATATCTTGTCCAGACCTTTGGCCAGCAGATAATTCGTGTAAGAGCCTTCCTCCGGCTTGGCTGCCCGCTGCTGGATTATTCCGAAAATTTTTGCCAAAACTTCCATTATTTCAGCCTTTCAAAAAAACAGCTGCGCGCGCCGGTATGACAGGCCGCGCCAGTTTGCTCCACTTTGATTAACAGACTGTCCCGGTCGCAGTCCGCGTATATTTCTTTGACTTTCTGGATGTGGCCGGAAGTCTCGCCTTTGTGCCAGAGAGTCTGGCGGGAGCGCGAGTAAAACCAGGTCTCGCCGCTGTCCAGCGTTTTCTCCAGCGCGGCGGAATTCATGTAGGCCTGCATCAGCACCGTGCCGTCCGCGGCGTCCTGCACGATAGCGGGTATCAACCCCTGCGTGTCATACTTCAAAGCGTCCATCCTGCACAGTATAGCCGAATTTTAGGGTTTTTTGAAATTGGGCAGCGAGAGAATTGACGGCAGCAAGCGTTTGCCGTTTACGCTGCGTAATCCGCCTGCCCGGTGGTGTCCAGCACGGTTTTCCAGGTGCGGCCTTTGATCTCGACTTTTTTGCGGAAGCGCGTGACGAGCGTCATCGGCAGATGGATATAGTGGTCATTGCGGTAGCCGATGACCATGGCGGTGCGGCCGCTCATCGCCGCGTGCACCGCGCCCTGTCCGAGCATCAGACAGAACACATTGTCGTCACCGGTCGGCGCGACAGAACGGATCGTGTAACTGGGATCGATGTAGCGGACATTAGCTTCCAGCTGCCGGGCGGTAAAATGGCGGATAATTTCTTTTTTCAGGAATGGCCCGATATCCTGCAAGCGCTTATTGCCGGATTTATCAAAATCTTCCTGTCCCGCCGGGATCAAATCCTGTCCCGCGCCTTCCGCCACGACCACCACGGCGTGCTGACGTCTGCGGATGCGGCGTTCCAGATCCGCCAGAAATTTTTCCAGATGGAATGGCTCTTCCGGTATCAGACAAAAATTTACGATGCAACTGGCCAGCGTAGCGTTGGCGGCGATGAAGCCGGAATCGCGCCCCATCAGCTTGACCAGCCCGATACCGTTGACCGCGCCCTTGGCTTCCATATGCGCCGCGGCGATGACCCGCGTGGCTTCTTCGACCGCGGTTTCGAAACCGAAAGTCCGCTCGATAAAAGCGATATCGTTGTCGATAGTCTTGGGGATGCCGATAATGGAGATCGGCTGGCGGCGTTTTTCCATTTCTTTAGCCAGCTCCATGGCGCCGCGCATGGTTCCGTCGCCGCCTACCACGAATAGAATATTGATGCCCAGACTGGCCAGATAATCCGCCATTACGGCGGAGTCCTGCGGGCCGCGCGAGGAGCCGAGTATGGTCCCGCCCTGCATGTGAATGTTGTCCACCAGATTGGTGTCCAGCGGCAGGGGTGGCTGGCCAACCTGAGGATTGAGTCCGGAATAACCGTAACGAAAACCGTAAACAGTCTTGATGCCGTAATACTGGTCAGCTGTATAGACTATAGAGCGAATTATGGTGTTCAGACCAGGACATAAACCGCCGCAGGTGACAATGCCTATCCTGGTGTCCTGGGGTTTAAAAAAAAGCCTGGAACGCGGCCCGGCCAGCTCCACCACGGGTATTTTTTGCTGTTTTTGGGCATAACCGCTGACATCGGACAGATGCCGGTGAAATAGTATCCGGTCATTGTCCAGCATCCCCTCGACCTTGCGTCCCAGCACCTGCTCTGTGTCGAACTGCGGCTCACCCAGCCTGCTTATTAACAGGTCTTCAAAAGCAACTTCATACATTTCGTTATTATAAATTGGGGCACGGGGTCTGTCCAATTAATTGAATTAATTGCTGGGGGAGATGGTGATTTACATGGTTTACCTGTCCCTTTCTTGCTTAAATAAATAGCCTTAGAACATAGAACAAAAAGGGACAGGTAAACCGGTAAAAGTGACGGGACGGACGGTAAAAGGGACAGGTAAAATCGAAATCGTATCAGGAAGTGTGCATAAGTTCTAAGTTCGAGAAAGGGACAGATAAAGTTGAGCCGTTAAGACTATTTGTTTTATTTTATTCCCTACTACTTTTGTTGCTGGCATGAGGCCATGTTACTGCTGAGCACGTAAGACCTTGCGTGCGAGTGCGTCCCAGTAAACAATCAAGAAAGCAAGAAAGGGACAGGTAAAATTAATTTACCTGATTGATCTGTTTGGTGAATGTTTTTAGTGTTTCCAGCACTGTTTTCTGAAGATTAACATCCAGTTTGTGAAAGGTACTTAACAGTTCCAGCTCGATAGCCTTTTGGCGGATCCCGGTGATTTTACCTGTCCCTTGTGGTTTATCCTCCATATCATCCAGCTCACTGAACCACCAGTCCATGCTTATGCCGTATTTTTGGTTGATACGCAGCAGAGTTGGCAGCTGCGGCAAGCGGCGTCCTTTAAGTATCCGGTAATATTCGCTCAAATCGATATCCAGACTGTCCGCGGCGGCCTCAATGGTCTGCGCGCTGTTTTTGCGCAGCAGTTCCAGTTTGCTACTAAGTAGTTTTTTTAAGTTTTCGCTGGTGATTTTTTCGTCCATTTGCCACGTCCTTTTTTAGGCTAGTTGACAAAAGCTTAGCGATTTGCTAAAAATCACATAACTGCCATGAAGCCATTAAATTTTCAAGGCTAGTTGACTAATTGATAGAGGAGTAAAAAATGACCATAGCCAGAGGCGAACCGCTGTTAGCTGAGGATATATTACGGCTGAATTTTTTACCGGTAGGAACAATTCTGATGTATGACGGAACCAGCTGGGCGGACAACAGCACGATACCGGGCTGGTACGCCTGCAATGCCGCTAACGCCGCCGCCGGGCGCACGCCAAATCTGACGGATAAATTTGTCATGGGCAGCACGACCAAAGGCACCACCGGCGGAAATAATTCTTTTACCTTAACCACCGGACATTTGCCTGCGCACGCTCATTCTCTATCCGGCTTAACTATTGGCGATGGCGGGGCGCACAGTCATACGGTGACCGGCACAGTGGAGTCCGGCGGTGCGCATACACACCCGGTAACCGGCATGGTAGAGTCCGGTGGCGCGCATACACATCCGGTGACCGGCACTGTGAATTCAGTAGGCAATCATAGCCATGGCATCACCGATCCGGGGCATACCCATCCAATATGGAGTAATTCACGAGTTCAACTAGGCACTGATAATGGCGTGTCATATGGAATGAACCGGGACTACGAGAATGCACATGTGAGCTATGCTAGAAACAGTGGAACAGGCATTGCTATAAATGCTGGAGGCGGTCATTACCATACTTTTTCCAGTGGTTCGGCGGCCAGCGCGGGCGGACATGGCCATACTTTCTCCAGTGGTTCGGCGGCCGGGGTAGCCGCGCATACGCATACTGTTTCCGGCGGCACGATAAGCAGTGCCGGTTCCGGCTCGGCTTTTGATAATCGGCCGAGTTATTACACTTTGATTTATATCAGGAAGTGCGCATAAGTTCGAGAAAGGGACAGGTAAAGTTAGTTTAGATCCGCTAAGACTATTTGTTTTATTTTATTCCCTACTACTTTTGCTGCTGGCATAAGGCTGCGTTGCTACGGAGCGCATAATACCTTGCGCGCGAGTGAAGAAAGCAAGAAAGGGACAGGTAAATTTAAGTTAATAAGTTTAATTCTCAATCCCTAATCCCCACACAACCCAAAGAAAGGGTAAGAAAGTGACAGGTAAAATCAACTAATCAAATCGACGAAATTTATGCCAGTTGGCATTTTTTTTGCTGTTATTCAAAATATGGGACGACTTGCGAGAATAAAACCGGCAGGACAGATTTACTCGGTAGTGACCAGAGTGAATAATTGCAACTTTGCTTTTGCGGATCATGCTGTATGTACTGCCTTTCTTAGGCACATTAAGGACATAAAAAAGGAACTTGGTTTCAAGCTCTATGCTTTCGTAATAATGTCCACACATGTGCATCTTCTGATAGAGCCGGATGAGGCGATTGCGGATATTTCAGAAATCATGCGCCGGATCAATGGACTATTTGCCCGGAAATATAATGCCTTTCACAAACGTAAAGGACATTTTTGGATGCAGAGATTTTCCAGTAAACTTGTGGAGCCGGGCCAGTATTTTGCCAACACGATCATATATTTTGCGCTCAATCCGGTAAAAGCCGGAATTACGGACAATCCGCTGAAATACGAACACAGCAGTATTCATAATATTACTTCCGGTAGGTTTGCCGACTTGCTTGACACGCTACCTCAGATTTATGTGGAGCATATAGAAAATTTTCTCCGGCGGAAAAATTTTGTAGAAATATTGCAAAAATATAAACGCATCCTGAGGCAGTTCAGTTTTCAGCTGCGTAAAACGGCATATGAGCAGAAGTTCAGATATTTTATTGGCAGTAAACAGTTCTACAAACAGAATATTCTGTGCTGTGTGCAGAGTTGCTAGGCGGTCACAGGGAAACTAGTCTCTGAAAATAGTAAACCCGTCTGAATATTCGTGAATTTGTCTGAGTCGATGGTTAAAATCCCGGAAAAAGCTGCCCGGTAGATAATGTCCAGAGACTAAACCTTAGAAACAGACAGAAGCTTTTAACCCATAAATGTAATAAAAATATAACTTACCAAATATAACTTACCTGTCCCTTTGTTCAAGCATAATAATTTACCTGTCCCTTTATCGGTAACTTCCTTACACTATCTTCATCACATACACCAGCGCATAGTAGCCTGGGATCGTGGCGATCGTCACCGCCGTCTGCGCAGCGTCCGCCGTGCCGTAACTGCCGGTATTTCCGCTCAGCGAGGCTGAGCCGGAAAAAGTATGGTTATGCCCGCCGGCTGAACCTGCTGTGCCGTCGGAAAAAGTATGGTTATGTCCGCCTGCCGAAGCGGCAGCCCCGCTGGAGAAGGTATGACCGTGCGCGCCTCCGTTATTTATAGTAATGCCTGTTGTCGCTGAAGTTGTGTCTACCCAATTCGTTGCTCCCTCAAAACATACATAATTGTCCCCGTTCTTTTTATTCGCCTCGCCGACTTTACTTCGGCTTGTATGTACATGTCCCGGATCAGTAATCCCATGTGTATGCCCGCCACCAGAATCCACCGTGCCTGAAACCGTGTGCGTATGCGCACCGGCGCTGGAAATAGTGCCTGACACGGTATGCGTATGTCCGTTGGCATTGCCAATTGTGCCGCTGACACTGACCGCGCCGGAAGATAGTCCATGAGCATGCGCCGGGATATGCGCGGAAGTTAATTTCACGCTGTCGCTGTCTTTACCGCCTGTACCGCCGCTGACCGCAGCGCCGCGGATAAACTTGTTGAGAAGATTTGGCGTACCGCCGGTACCGTCACAAATATGCCAGAGCGCAGAATTCAGCCGGACATAGTCCGTCCCGCTGAACATCAGGATAGTCCCTTTTGGGAAAAAAGTCAGATCCAGTATATCCTGCGCCACCATGGGCTGACCTTGAGCTATTGGCATATAATTTACTCCTTTGTTCGTAATTACGAACTATTATAACCTCTAAGCCAAATATATTGCAACAACTAAATTCGTTATAACGAACAGCGGGGTAAAATGATAGAGCACCGGGACGCGCTGGCTTTGCTGGCGGTGAAAATTAAAAAATTGCGGGAACGGCAGGCGCTTACTCTGGAAAAACTGGCTTATGAAAATGATATCAGCAAGGGCAATCTTTCCGATATAGAAAATATTAAAAGAAGCCCCAGTCTGGCCACGCTGATCAAGATCGCCAATGGTCTGGACTGCCGGGTCAGAGACTTATTTGATTTCTAAAAAAAATATAAGTTTACCTGTCCCTTTGTTCAGTGTTCAGTAGACTGGCAAGATCCGGTTTCAATTTACCTGATTTACCTGATTTACCTGTCCCTTTCTCCTGTCCCTTTCCCCCTTTTTTCACAATTTACCTGTCCCTTTGTTGTGATTTACGCTATCCAGCTCCGGCCGCCGCCGATGAGCGCGTCCACCCGCTGCTTAAATTCCGGCTGGGGCGTGATCCAGAGGTCGGAGTCGAGGCTGATATCCGCATTGACCGTATGCAGGACGACCGGCGTGCCGCCGCGGAAAAGTTTAATTACGCTTTTTAATTCTTCCAGAATGTCCTGATCTTCGACCGCTTCCAGATCGATATAAAAAGACTGCCGGTGTTCCGCGATGTTGAGGGGCTGTGCCTCGGACACCACGATTTGATACTCGTCGCGGCTCTGGCCGACTTTGCCGGCAATAACGGCGACCACATCGTTGTTAAAATGTTCCTGGCATTTATCATAATCTCTGGGAAAACAGACCAGCGGGATAGTGCCTTCCAGATCTTCCAGTTCGCCTACTGCCATATACTTGTTGGTTTTGGTCAGGATCTTGCGGACTTTCTTAATAATGCCGACAATTTTGACCTCGGTGTCCAGCGGCTTTTCGCGGACTTCTGGCGCGGTTATGTTGCCTAAAGACTTCAGCTCGCCGACATGCTTGAGCGGATGATCGGAGACAAAAATCCCCAGCGTTTCTTTTTCCATGCGCAGGCGTTCGGCCGGCAGATATTCCGGGGTATCCGGCCAGACATCCTCGCTGGTCTTGAGCGCGTCAAAACTTAAAGAGCCGAACAGGGATTCCTGTCCGCTGGCCAGTTCTTTTTTCTGGCGGTTAACTTTTTCCACGATAGCGGAGTAGCCGTCGAACATCGCCCGCCGTTTGCCGAAAGCATCCAGCGCGCCGGAATAGATCAGCGCTTCAATGGATTTTTTATTCAGCATTTTGGCGTCCAGCCGCGCGCACATATCCGTAAAAGAAACGAAAACTCCGTGCGCGTTCCGTTCCTGAACTATTGCTTCCGCCGCGCTTCCGCCGAAATTTTTAATGGCGTTCAGGCCGAAACGGATCGTGCCGTTGATCGGCGTGAAATCATTGTCCGATTCATTGACCGCGGGCGGCAGGACGCTGATGCCGATGCGCGCACATTCATTGATGTACTCGATTATCTTGTCCTCATCGCCGGCCACGGAGGAGAGCAGGGCGGCCATAAATTCCAGCGGATAATTGGCTTTGAGCCAGGCAGTGCGGTAGGAGATAACGGCATAGGCCGCGCTGTGCGATTTGTTAAAACCGTATTCGGCAAACTTAGCGCACAGATCGTAAATATTTTCGGCCGCTTTTTTATGGAAATTTTTGGCCACCGCGCCGCGGACAAAATCTTCGCGCATTTTCTGCATAATGTCTTTTTTCTTTTTGCCCATGGCTTTGCGCAGGGTGTCGGCCTGACTCAGCGTGAAGCCGCCGATGACCGCCGCGATCTGCATGACCTGCTCTTGATAGAGAATAAGACCGTAGGTGTCGTTGAGATACGGCTCCAGCTCGGCAAAATCATACTGGATTTCTTCCTGGCCGTGCTTGCGCCTGATGAACGAATCGACCATGCCGGAGTTTAAGGGGCCGGGGCGGTACAGCGCCAGCACAGCAATGATGTCTTCAAAACGGCTGGGCTGTATTCGGCGGATCATCGCCCGCATGCCTTTGGATTCGCATTGAAATATGCCGGAAGTCTCGCCCAGCCGGAACAGCTCGAACGCTTTGCGGTCATCCAGCGGTATTTTTTCCAGATCGATCTTCCGGCCGTGATTTTTCTCAATACAGCCGAGGCAGTCGTTGATCATGGTCAGATTGCGCAGGCCCAAAAAATCCATTTTGAGCAGGCCCAGCTCCTCGATCTCGGTCATAGAAAACTGCGTCAGGATATTGCCGTCGGTGTAAAGCAGCGGAATAATGTCGATCAGCGGCGCCGCGGAGATGACCACGCCGGCCGCGTGCATGCCGGTGTTGCGGGAAAAGCCCTCCAGCTTCATGGCGCGGTTCAGGTGCTCGCGGGTGCCCGGATTGTTTTCGTAGAGGGCTTTCAGCTCGATATTTTCGTCCAGAGCTTTCTTGATCGTCATATCCGGCGCGGCCGGGATCATCTTGGCCAGCCGGTCGACTTCCGGCAGCGGGATATTCATCACACGGCCGACATCGCGCACCACGCCGCGCGCGGCCATGGTGCCGAAAGTGACGATCTGGGCGACATTGCCCGCGCCGTATTTCTGGCGCACATAGTCGAGCACCTCGCCGCGCCGCCGGATGCAGAAATCGATGTCAATATCCGGCATGGAAATGCGTTCAGGATTAAGAAAACGTTCGAACAGGAGATTATACTTGAGCGGATCCAGCGTGGTGATATCCAGCGCGTAAGAGACTATTGAGCCGGCCGCCGAGCCGCGCCCCGGGCCAACGGCGATACCGTTTTGCTTGGCCCATTTGATAAAATCCGAGACGATCAGAAAATAGCCGCAAAACCCTGTTTTGGTAATGACGCCCAGCTCAAATTCGTAACGCTGTTTTATCTCCGCGGAGACAGACTCGCCGTAACGCGCACGGATGCCTTCCTCGACCAGCGCGCGCAGATAGCTGGCTTCGTCGTAGCCGTCCGGCACGGGAAATTTCGGCACATGATTTTTTTTCTGAAAAACTTTGTGGACAGAGGCATAGTCTATTTTGTCCGCGACGGCCAGCGTATTGGCCAGATACTCCGGGTTGTCCGGAAAAACCTGCTGCATTTCCGCAAAACTTTTGTAATATATCTGGTCGGAGAGAAATTTCAGGCGGTTGGTGTCCGTCAGCATTTTGTTTTGCGAGATGCACATCAGGGTGTCCTGAATCTGCGCGTCATCGGAGTTGGTGTAATGGCTGTCATTGGTCGCGATGATCGGGATATTCAGCTCCGCGGCGAGCTGGCGCAGTCCTGCCAGCGCTTCTTTCTGCTCCGGCAGGCCGTGATCCTGCACTTCGATATAGTAGTCCTCGCCAAAGAGCGCCTGAAAACGCCGGGCGATCTCTCTGGCTTCAGGGTAGCGTTTTTCTAAAATTAATTCCGGAACCTGTCCGGCGACGCAGGCCGAGAGACAGATGAGTCCCTCGTGATGCTGCTCCAGTAGCTCCCGGTCAATGCGCGGCCGGTTGTAAAAGCCCTCAATGCTGGCCAGCGATACCATTTTAATAAGATTGCGGTAACCGTCCTGATTTTTGACCAAAAGGATCAGGTGATAATTGGCCATATCCTGCTTGCCTTCTTTTTTGTGGCGGCTGCGCGGCGCGCAGTAAACCTCGCAGCCGAGTATCGGTTTGACCCCCTGCGCCTTACATTCCTTATAAAAAGCGTAAACGCCGTACATCATGCCGTGGTCGGTGATCGCCGCGGCGGGAAATCCGTACTCTTTGGCTTTGGCCACGACGTCTTTGACCGTCGACGCTCCGTCCAGCAGGGAGTATTCAGTGTGTGTATGTAAATGGACAAAAGACATTTTTTACCTTTATTTTAAGCCCTGAAAGCGTCTTTTATTAACTCCAGTTTTGGCGCGATGCCGGTTCCGGCGTGAGTGATCAGGACTGCATCAAACCGCACATAACTGTCGGTAATCCTTTGTTCCTGCAAATATCTGGCGGCGGTGCGGATCAGCCGTTTTTGCTGGGCCGGCGTCACCGCTTCCCGCAGCTCCCGCAGGGAATTTACTTTATAATATTTTACTTCAATAAAAGCAAGGACTTTTTTATCGCGGGCGATGATGTCGATCTCGCCGTGTTTGCGGGTGTAATTGCGGGCGATGATTTTATAGCCGCAAGCGCTTAAATACTCCGCGGCAATTTGTTCGCCGGCGTAGCCGAGTTCACGCATAACTGACCGCCATGGGTGAATTATAACAAAAAAAAGCCAGCTGTAGGGTTGTGTTGATCGATCAATTCATAACCGCGATACCGTGAGACGGTTGACGTCCCATTTCCAGAATTATACAACTTTAGCGGTGGTGTAGTGCTGTATTTTACAGTCGCGTATTTTGTACTATATTCCCAGATCCGACTTCTTAAACAGCGCGTCCAGCTGAAAACCCGCTTGATGGATATTTTCCGCGGCGCCTTCCTCGCGGTCAATGACCCCGATGATGCGGACTACTTCCACGCCGTAAGCGCGCAGTCTTTCTGCCGCGGAGAGCGCGGCTCCGGCGGTAGTGAGAATATCCTCGATGAGCACGACCCGCTCGCCTTTATTTAATTCGCCTTCAAAAACTTTGTCCGTGCCGTAACCTTTGGCGGCTTTGCGCACCAGCACAAAAGGCTTGTCTATCTCGCAGGCCAGCACGCTGGTGATCGTGACCGCGCCCAGCTCCGGCCCGGCCAGCCGGTCAAAACTATTCAGCGGCGGCAGGATTTTGGCCAGCTCCGCGGCCAGCGGTTTGAGTATCTCCGGCCTGGTGCCGAACAAATATTTATCTACATAGTACTTGCTGTGTCTGCCGGAACGCAGAATAAAATCGCCTTCGAGGAAAGCGGCGGCTTTGATCTTTTGCGCGAGTTCGGTTTTATTCATAAACTAAACCGTTATTTTTTCGGCTCTTCTTTTTTAGCGTCTTTGGCAGGCGCGGCCTCGGCCTTCGGCGCCTCGCCCGGTTTCGCTTCCTCGGTCTTCTGTGCTGTGGCCGGTACTTCCGCTGTCGCGGCGGCTGCCGCGGCTTCCTCGACTTTCAGCTCGCGCGGCACCTCGGCATGGACTATTTCCTGGCCGGGCGGCAGCTCGATAGTAATATTCGGCAGATGTAAATCGCTGACCCGCACCGCGTCGTGCGGATTTTCCAGTTTGGAAATATCCACTTCGATAGCGACCGGGATTTCCAGCGGCAGACATTTAACGGGCAGTTCATGCACGGCCTGCGCCAGCACCAGCCCCATTTTGACGGCCGGACATTCGCCGACCAGCCTGACGTGCACTTTGACCGAGATCGGATGTTTGGTGTCAATTTTATAAAAGTCCAGATGCCAGAATTTATCCGTCAGCGGGTCCTTGTGATAATCGCGCAGGAGAACGACCTCCTCGCCTTTGTCCTTAATGTTGAGTTTGAAAATAGAGTTGTATCTGGCATCCGAACTTTTTAGCGCTTTTTCAAAACTTTTGTGCTCTACCGTGAGGTGCACATTCTCCGCGCCTTTACCATAAAATTCCGCGGGGATCAGCCCCTGCGCGCGTAGTTTTTTGGCTTTTTCTTTGCCCAGCCCATCGCGCAATTGCACATCCAGCGCTACTTGCTTTGTCATATTGCCTGCTCCTTAAATATACGTATTCCCCGCGAAAGGGGAGGGGATTATAACAAGACTGCCGCCGGACAGGCAAGGGCGCCAAAATTGCAAACATTTACCAGAATAAATGCTACAATCCTTTTATGAAAGGCATTGGTTTTGTGGACGGCGGCGCACGGGGCAATCCCGGCCCGGCGGGAGCCGGCGCGGTGCTGGACGGGCCGCGGCCGCTGGCGCTCAGCCGGTATCTGGGCGAGACGACCAATAACGTCGCGGAATATACGGCGCTGGTTCTGCTGCTGCGGGAAGCGCTGGCCGCCGGTTACACCGAGCTGGAAGTGTTTGCCGACAGCGAATTAATGGTCCGTCAGATCAACGGCATTTACAAAGTGAAGGATGCCAAATTGCGGGAGTTGTTTTTTCAGGCGACAGAACTGGCGGCCCGGCTGCAAAAATTTTCTTTGACACATGTGCCGCGGGCGAAAAATCAGGCGGCCGACCGGCTGGTCAATGAGGCGATCGATCATGGCTGCTAAGATTTTACAGCTCATCGGACAGGACAGGGCCGTGCTCTATCCGGCCATGATCGCGGATTTTCTGACTATCTGGCTGGCCAAATTTTTGCAGCTCAATGCGGCAGGCAGTTTGCCGCGCTATTTGCTGCTGCTTTTACTGTCCGCGCTGGTCGGTCTTTTTGTCAATTTGTTTGCCGCGGAATGTGCCCGCCAGATCATTCTGCGCAAGAAACTTCTGCTCAATACCGCGCTGGCCGACACAGCCGGGCATTATCTGCCGACCCTGTTTTTCTGCGGTATTCTGGCCGGCCTGTCCGCCGCCGTTTTCTTATTATTGTTTACGCTGGCTGGTGATAAGCTCGGCCACTGGCTCGTGTTTTTGGTGCCGCTGTGGCTGGTGCTGGGTTTTATCCTGAAGATATTCCCGATCGTGTATGTGCTGGGCGCTGTTCCGGCCTACAGGGTTTATTACCTTATTTATATGTACCTGCGGAAAAATTTCCGCCGCGGTTTGAGCGCCTTCTCGTTCTTTTTGCTGGTCACGCTGCTTTTGAATCTGGCGGCGGTGTTTCTGACCCGTCTGCCGGCCAATTTTACCGCGGCGCTGGCGCCTCTGCTCAGCGGTTTTGGCGCGGTGTTTTTAGTCTACGGGCTGGTCTTGTTTTTTCTGGGCGACCAGCAAATAAACGAATTGGTGTAGGGGTTTGTCAATGTTAGAGCAGCTGGTCGTAAAAGCGGCCTTAAATATTGCCTTAGATGCCGGCCATAAATTTGCCGAAATTTTTGCGGAGCACAAAATCGTTTTTTCGGCCGGGTTGGACAATGGTAAACTGGAGCGGATACGCTCCGGTCTGGACGCCGGCTGCGGCTTCCGGATCATCAACGGCAAGCGGACTTATTATGGTTTTGTAAACTCCCTGCGCTCCGCGGAGATTCTGGATCTGGCGCGGCGGGTCAGCCGGCTGGCCCAATCCGCCGGCAAAAAACGGACAGCGAATTTTAGCTGCCGGAGTTATCAAGCCACGCCGCAGAAGATGACCGAGCGGGAAAAAATGGACCTGCTCGCCGCCGCCGAAAAAACAGCGCGCGGACACTCGAAAAAAATCTGTCAGGCGACAGTCCGGCTGGCCGAGAGCTGGCAAAAAATTCTGGCGGCCAATACGGACGGCGTCTGGTCGGAGGACGAGCGTCTGCGCCGGAGATTTTTTGTGCAGTGCGTGGCCAGAGGTAAAAACGGCGATTTGCAGACCGGTTATGAATCTGCGGGGTTTACCGCCAGCTGGGGGGATTTTAACGCTGAGCAGGCCGCTCAACTGGCTACTCTGGCGGCCGCGCGGGCGGAACTGCTGCTCTCCGCGGCCAGAGCTCCGGCCGGAACTATGCCGGTGGTCTTGAGCGGCGAGGCCGGCGGCACGATGATCCATGAGGCCTGCGGCCATGCGCTGGAGGCGGACTTTATTTATAAGAAGACCTCGATATTTACGGACAAGCTGGGCGCGCGGATGTTTCCGCAGTGCGTGACTATTATTGATGACGGCACAATGCCCGGCCTGTATGGCTCCGGTTTCTGCGATGACGAAGGGACGCTCTGCCGGAAAAATATTTTGATCAACGCCGGACAGGTGACCGGATTTATGAGTGACCGCCTGTACGCCGGTCTGC